>JAZURN010000016.1:0-19386 GCA_045606185.1 Ructibacterium sp. | reverse complement strand
GCAGTAACCAAATTTGCCAGCTATTTTACCAATGGATTTGACCCCAATTGGATGGCGGTATTGCTGGGTGCCTTGGTGATTCTCTTTATGATTTTCTTTCCAAAAAAGTGGAATGCTGTGGTTCCTGCTTCCTTGATTGCTATTATTTTGGCAACGGCGGCGTCTATGCTTTTTAAACTCCCAGTTGCAGTGGTGGGAGAAATTCCATCTTCTTTGATGTTGGAGGACAGATTCACCTTCTCCGGTTTTGACCCCAAATCCATAACCGGTCTTTTGACCCCCGCTATCAGTATTGCGGCACTTGGTATGGTGGAAAGCCTGCTTTGCGGTGCCAGTGCAGGAAGAATGACAGGAGTGCGGCTGGATAACGACAGGGAACTGATTGCCCAGGGCATCGGAAATGTTTTATCTCCCCTCTTTGGTGGAATCCCCGCAACGGCTGCCATTGCTCGTACCAGTGTTGCCATTAAGTCGGGAGCCAACACCCGCCTTACCGGAATTTTTCATGCGGTTGTTCTGCTGATTTCCATGCTTGTTTTGGGACCGGTTATGTCCAATATTCCCCTGTCTGCTCTGGCAGGTGTTCTTTTGGTAACTGCATGGAGGATGAACGAGTGGGAAACCATACAGTATATCTTTTCCAGAAAATTTAAGGGTGCATCGCTAAAGTTTATTGCCACCATGGTTGCCACCATTGTTTTTGATTTGACCGTTGCCATTGTGATTGGTATTGTGATTGCTTTGGTATTGTTGGTAAATCGCCTTGCGAGAATCGAAATCAATTATGATAGTGTCAAGCCGGAGCGGATGGCAAACCCCAATGTCAAGTTGGACGATGTTCGTAAGGGTGCAGTGGTATCCTATATCAGCGGTTCCATTATCTTTGCCAACTCCCAGGCGATTGCCGATATTGAGGGAGAGGTTGCGGATAAATCCTCTGTGATTTTCTCCATGCGTGGAGTTTCCTATATGGATATTTCAGGGGCACAAACCTTCTTGGAACTCGTGGAAGCACTCAAGGTGCAGGAAGTTCCCGTCTATGTTTGCGGAGTATCCAATGCAGTGATGACCATGATGGAGCGGAGCGGTGTCTGTGATGCAGTGGGAAAAGAAAACTTCTACTGGAGTGTGGAGCACGCTCTTCGTGGCGAACATCGGGAAGAAGTGAAAATTTAATTGATTGACTTTAAAAAAATCCTGTGTTATAATACATTTTTGGATTAAAACTTATCATAATTTTTGGAGATGACAGAGTACTATGAATACTTTATTAGCGATTTCAATTGCCTTATTGGCAGGACTTTTGATGACACGGGCATTTAAGCCTTTGAAGCTACCCTCGGTTACTGCATACTTAATTGCAGGTGTCCTGATTGGCCCCTATTGTCTGGGTGCCCTCAACATTGGCGGGCTTGGCTTCAGTACCCATGAAGCGGTAGAGAAGCTCTCGTTGATTTCAGAAGTTGCGTTGGGGTTTATCGCTTTTTCCATTGGAAGTGAGTTTAAGATTTCTGATTTGAAGCAAATCGGCAAACAGGCGTTTGTTATTGGTATTTTTCAGGCGATTGTTGCAACGGTGTTTGTTTTGCTTGCGTTGTTTGGTTTGAGAATGCTAATGCCCGGAAAGATTACGCCGGCACAGATTCTGACACTGGCTGCCATTGCCACAGCAACTGCACCGGCAGCTACCTTGATGGTTGTTCGTCAGTATAAGGCAGATGGACCTTTGACCAAATTACTGCTCCCCATTGTCGCTTTGGATGATGCAGTGGGTCTTGTTGTGTTTGCTGTTTTGTTTGGTGTTTCCAAAACATTGATTACCGGCAGCGTCGATATGATTTCCATTGTGGTTAATCCCCTTGTGGAAATTGTATTGTCTCTCTCCCTTGGTGCGGTTATGGGTTGGGTCCTGACCCAACTGGAGAAGATGTTTAACTCCAACACCAACCGACTCAATATGACGATTGCCTTTGTCTTTTTGACGGTTGCACTTTCTATGCTTCGCTTTGAAATTGGTCCGGTACACATTGGCTTTTCCTCCTTGCTTGTATGTATGATGCTAGGTACGGTATTTTGCAATATTTGTCCGCTATCCCACGATTTAATGTTTGCAGCGGATAAATGGTCATCGCCCCTTTGTGCATTGTTCTTTGTAATCAGCGGTGCAGAACTGGAATTGAGTGTATTTTTGGACGGCGCAATTGTTATTATTGGTATTGTGTATATTATTTTCCGGTCCTTGGGTAAGTATTTTGGTTCCTATATCAGTGCAAAGGGAACCATGTGTTCTCCGGAGATTTGCAAATATTTGGGAATTACTTTGCTGCCCCAAGCGGGTGTTGCCCTTGGTATGTGTACTACCGCAATGCAGCTTGGCGCAGAAGGAAATTTAATTCGAAACATTACCTTGTTTGCAGTTTTGATTTACGAATTGGTGGGTCCGCTCCTGACACGTCAGGCTTTGTCTGCGGCAGGAGATATCAAACCCATGCCGGAAGAGGTCAAGATGCGTCGGCATTTGAAGTTGGAGCATGCCAAAAAGCATTTTCATAAATAAAACGACGATTTTGTCATTGGATTTCATAGAAAGATTGTGAGGAAACAGAATGCAGAACCGCCAGGATAAAATACGGAACTTTTCAATTATTGCTCATATTGACCACGGTAAGAGTACCTTGGCTGACCGGCTTTTGGAGAAGACCGGAGCATTGACTCAACGGGAAATGCAGGCACAAATCCTAGATAATATGGATTTGGAACGGGAACGTGGTATTACCATCAAGGCTCGTGCTGTCAAGCTTCTTTATCAGGCAAAGGACGGGGAAGAATATACCCTTAATTTGATTGATACCCCGGGTCATGTGGACTTTAACTATGAGGTATCCCGAAGCCTTGCTGCCTGCGAAGGTGCGATTCTTGTAGTGGATGCTGCTCAGGGAATCGAGGCACAGACCCTTGCCAACACCTATATGGCATTGGAACATGATTTGGAACTAGTTCCGGTAATCAACAAGATTGACCTGCCCTCTGCAAGACCGGATGAGGTCAAAAAAGAGATTGAAGATGTGATTGGCATCGACGGAGAGAATGCTCCGCTTATTTCTGCCAAAAACGGCATCAATATTGAAGAGGTTTTGGAAAAGATTGTAGAACTGGTTCCGCCGCCCGCAGGAGATGAGAAAAAACCGCTGAAAGCATTGATTTTTGACTCATACTATGATGCGTATAAAGGCGTTATTGTCTATGTACGGGTAATTGACGGAAAGTTGAAAGCCGGCGAGCAGATTAAAATGATGGCGACCGGTGCGGTGTTTGACGTAGTAGAAACGGGATATCTCCATCCCAACGGCATGGTTCCCGCTAAAGAAATTTCTGCCGGCGAGGTTGGGTTTATTGCCGCAAGTATCAAAAATGTTCAGGAGGTTCATGTGGGCGATACCGTTACCACGGTGGAAAACGGTGCTATCGAACCTCTGCCTGGGTATAAAGAGGTAAAACCTATGGTTTACTGCGGTATTTATCCAGCAGACGGTGCAAGATACGATGACCTGCGTGAAGCCTTGGAAAAGCTACAACTCAACGATGCAGCGCTCCGGTTTGATGCCGAAACCTCCATTGCTTTGGGATTTGGATTCCGCTGCGGTTTCCTGGGTCTTTTGCATATGGAAATCATTCAGGAACGGCTGGAACGGGAATATAATCTGGATTTGGTTACCACGGCACCATCCGTTGAATATAAAGTTATTAAAACCGATGGAACGGAACTTTTGATTGACAATCCCACCAATCTGCCCAGTGTGTCTAAAATTGATTATATGATGGAACCCATTGTCCGGGCATCCATTATGACCCCCAAAGAATATGTAGGCAGCATTATGGAGCTTTGTCAGGAACGGCGTGGTGTCTACCTTGATATGACCTATCTGGATGATACCCGGGTTTCTTTGAATTATGATTTGCCCCTTAACGAGATAATTTATGATTTCTTTGACGCACTCAAGTCTAGAACTCGTGGTTATGCTTCTTTTGATTATGAGTTCAAGTGCTTTGAGCAGTCTGAACTTGTCAAGCTCGATATGCTGTTAAATGGCGAGATGGTGGATGCACTTTCCTTTATTGTTCATAAGGAACGGGCATATACACGGGGCAGAAGAATGGCAGAAAAGCTTAAGGATGTCATTCCACGGCAGTTGTTTGAGGTGCCGATTCAGGCAGCAATTGGCGGAAAAATTATTGCTCGTGAGACCGTTCGTGCTATGCGGAAAGATGTGCTTGCCAAGTGTTACGGCGGCGACATTACAAGAAAACGGAAGCTTTTGGAAAAACAGAAGGAAGGTAAGAAACGGATGCGTCAGGTTGGCTCCGTGGAGGTCCCTCAGGAAGCCTTTATGTCTGTGTTAAAGCTGGATTAAGAAAAAGCCGGACCAAGTCCGGCTTTTTGAAATGGAGGAGTTCTCATGTCCCTTGGTATCTATTTGCATATCCCCTTTTGCAAACAAAAATGCCTGTATTGCGACTTTAATTCCTATGCGGGAAAAGAATGCCTGATGGAGGAGTATTGCGATGCTCTTAAGCAAGAAATCAAAACCTTTTCTCCAATGGAAAAAGTAGATACTATCTATTTTGGGGGCGGAACGCCAACGGTTATGGGTGCAGAACAACTGTCCGATTTGCTGGATGTGATAACATCCCATTTTTCTCTTGACAGTGATTGTGAAATTACAGCAGAATGTAATCCGGGAACCATTGACAAGTCAGGCCTTTGTAAACTGCATCAAGCGGGGTTCAATCGATTAAGTATTGGTCTTCAGGCAACGGATGATGCTGTGCTTAAACAATTGGGGAGAATCCATAGCTATCAGGACTTCCAAGACTGTTTTAAAGCTGCCCGGGAAGTGGGTTTTGCAAATTTGTCTTTGGATTTGATGTATGGTTTGCCCGGACAGACTCCAGAGAAATGGAGGAAGACATTATATGAAACGGTGGCTTTCTCGCCGGAGCATCTTTCCTGTTATGGACTAAAAATCGAAGATGGAACGCCTTTTGCTCAAATGGAGCTTTCTTTGCCAACGGATGATGTTGTCCGGGAAATGTATGATGATTGCGTCGCTATTTTGCAAGAGGCGGGGTACGTAAGATACGAGATTTCCAATTTTGCAAAGCCGGGACAAGAGAGCCGACATAACTGCAGGTATTGGCGATATCGTGATTTTATTGGCTTTGGTGCCGGGGCGTATTCTTGCGTTCAGGGAAAACGGTATTACAATTTATCTGATATTGCAGACTACTGCAAAGCCATCTATGAGAACGGAAAGGCAGTAGAAGAGGAGATTCCCCTTTCCCTTGGAGAGCAGATGAGTGAGTTTTGCTTTCTGGGATTGCGGATGGGAGAGGGAATTTGCGAGAGGGAATTTCGCCAGCGGTTCGGCAGAGAATTAGCAGAAGTTTTTGGGGAGGTTCTAAACAAGAATTTGAGCCGTAAAACTATGGAGTATCTTGATGGAAGATACCGGATTGTTCCGGATTTTTTCTATGTCAGCAACGGAATTTCAGCCGATTTTGTGTAATTTTTTGCATAATTTGTCCTGGGGTCGAATAGAATTCGGTAGATGTGGAGAATAGGAGGAACCCCCATGGAAGAAGAAAAAAGACACAGCATTTCCCTTGAGAATAGAGAAAAACTAACCATTACTGCAGTGGAAGATGTGGTCAGCTTTGATGAAGAAAAAGTCATTGTTGATACAAGCATGGGATTGATGACAGTGCATGGTAGCGAGTTTCGGATTCATAAACTTAATGTGGATGATGGTCAGCTTGTGATTGAGGGAATGATTGACGAGATTCAATATAGCGAAAACAGGGGCAAGGAACAACGAGGCGGATTTTTTGCCCGTATGTTTCAATGAAAAGAGAAAGCCTGCCATCTGGCAGGCTTTCGTTATGTATTTTTATGATTGTTTCCAGATTGTCGGAAGAGGAGCCAACATCTTTGATTTTACCAGAGCAAATCCAAGGATGCAAGCAATGATATAGTCGATAATATCATGAATGATGGTGCCGATACCGGTTACATAGAAGGCGGTGTAAAGGAGGGATTCTCCCTCGTTGGGATTGGTAAGACCCATCGCCAGGAATAAGTATACCACAAGAGCCTCAAACACTGCATGAAGAATTGCAGTAATAACACCTATAGAAATCAGGTTGCAACGTTTCTTAACCATGAAAGCACCAACCAGTGCAAAAACGATATGGGATGCGGCACGCATAGTAACCACAGGGGAAGTAGTAAACCAGAACCCTAGGGTGGTACCGATTGCGGTAAACAACGCTGACCAAGGGGAGATAAACATAGCAATAAAAATAGGAACGTGAGCCATGATGGTTGCGGTAAATGCCGGCGGCAAGATAACACGCAGGAAACCAAAATATACCGGGATGATGATTCCGATTGCAATTAAAAGTGCAGTTAGAACCAAATCCTTTGTCTTGATTGTTTGATTCAAAATGAACGCCTCCTAAAATTGTATATACTTATTTTATTATAACGCAAGTGGAGCGTTTTGTCAACAAAAACCGCATAACAAAAAATAAGAGAAAAGAAAAGAAAGAAATAGTGAAAATTTTAACGAGAAAATATGGAAAACCCCTTGATAAATTTGGAAAATTAGGATACAATAAACAATGACTTAAATTACAATTGTCATAGAATTAGTCCTCGTATGAGGAAATTTATTATACTTTTGGGAGGTTTTCTCATGAACAAGAAAACAGTAGATGACATTTTGGTACAAGGAAAAAAGGTTTTGGTTCGGTGTGATTTTAATGTTCCGATTCAGGATGGCAAGATTACGGATGAAACCAGAATTGTAGGTGCACTGCCCACCATCAAAAAGTTGATGAATGATGGTGCGAAAGTAATCCTTTGCTCTCATATGGGCAAGCCTAAAGGCGAGCCGAAGCCGGAACTGTCGTTGGCACCGGTTGCAAAGCGTCTGTCTGAGCTTCTGGGTAAGGATGTTGTTTTTGCGGCTGATGACAATGTTGTTGGCGAGAATGCAAAGGCAGCTGTTGCTGCCATGAAGGATGGCGATGTTGTGCTGCTTGAGAACACCAGATACCGTGCGGAAGAAACCAAGAATGGCGATGCTTTTAGCAAGGAACTGGCATCCTTGGCAGATGTATTTGTAAATGATGCGTTTGGTACCGCACACCGTGCACATTGCTCCAACGTAGGTGTTACTGAATATCTGGATACTGCAGTTGGCGGTTACCTGATTAACAAGGAAATTGAATATCTCGGAAACGCAGTCAATAACCCTGTAAGACCTTTGGTTGCAGTGCTGGGTGGTTCCAAGGTTTCTTCAAAGATTTCTGTAATCAATAACCTGCTTGAAAAGGTAGACACCTTAATCATCGGCGGTGGTATGGCTTATACCTTTATGAAGGCTCTTGGTGAAGAAGTTGGGGATTCTCTTCTGGAAGAGGATTACATTGACTACGCAAAAGAAATGATGGCAAAGGCAGAAGAAAAAGGCGTAAAGCTTTTGATTCCTGTAGATACCGTAGTTGCTAAAGACTTTGACAACGATGCAGAGAGCAAGACTGTAGAACGTGGTGGCATCGAAAAGGGTTGGCAGGGTCTTGATATCGGCGAAAAGACCATTGCTCTTTACAAGGATGCACTGAAGGACGCAAAAACCGTTGTCTGGAACGGTCCCATGGGTGTATTTGAAATGCCTAACTTTGCAAAGGGTACCAATGCCATTGCGACTATGTTGGCTGATTTGGACGCAACTACCATCATTGGCGGTGGCGACAGTGTTGCAGCTGTGAATCAGGCAGGTTTGGGAGATAAGATGAGCCACATTTCTACTGGCGGCGGTGCTTCTCTGGAATTTTTAGAGGGCAAGGACCTCCCCGGTGTAGTTGCTTTAAACGACAAATAAGAATTGATTATTCCAAAAGACCGATAGTGTTTTATCTCGGTCTTTTGGTGTGTATATCATCATAACAAAGGAGAGTAAAATTATGAGAAAAAAGATTATTGCAGGTAACTGGAAAATGAATAAGACTCCCTCTGAAGCAAAGGCTTTGGTTGCTGAGATGAAGGGCAAGATTGCAGATGCAGCTTGCGATGTTGTTGTATGTCCCACTGCCGTTTGCATCCCCGGCGTTCTGGAAGAATTAAAAGGTTCTAACATCTCGGTTGGTGCACAGAATGTTCACTTTAAGGAGAGCGGTGCTTACACCGGCGAGCTGGCAGGAAATATGCTGAAGGAAATTGGTGTAGAATATGTTATTATTGGTCACTCCGAGCGTCGTCAGTACTTTGGCGAAACCGACGAAACTGTAAACCTGCGGACCAAAGCTGCCATTGCAGCAGGCTTGACTCCTATTGTTTGTGTTGGCGAGAGCCTTCTGGAACGGGAACAGGGTATTACCGATGATACTGTTCGTCGCCAGACCAAGATTGCCTTCCTGGAAATTCCGGCAGAGCAGGCAAAGGATATTGTTATCGCTTACGAGCCTGTTTGGGCAATCGGTACCGGCAAGACTGCAACTGCTGACCAGGCAGATGAGGTTTGCGGCATCATCCGTGAAACCATCAAAGATCTTTACGGTGCAGACACCGCAGAGGCTATCCGGATTCAGTATGGTGGCAGCATGAATGCAGGCAATGCAGCAGAGCTTCTGGCAAAGCCCAACATTGACGGTGGTCTGATTGGTGGTGCCAGCCTGAAGGCGGAAGATTTCTCCGTAATTGTAGCAGCTGCAAAATAAACTAGCGGAAGGACAGAAATTGATACTATGAATAAAAAACCGTATGCTTTGATTATTCTGGATGGATATGGCGTTAATGATCGTCATGACGGTAATGCAATTTATGCTGCTAATACCCCCAATATGGATCGGTATATGCAGGAATGTCCCCATAGCATTGTCCATGCCTCCGGTATGGACGTGGGTCTTCCTGAAGGACAGATGGGTAATTCCGAGGTTGGACACACCAACATTGGTGCAGGTCGGATTGTTTATCAGGAACTGACTAGAATTACCAAGTCCATCAATGATGGAGATTTCTTTGAAAACCCGGTGCTTCTTGCGGCAGTGGAAAACTGTAAAAAGAACAACAGCGCTCTTCATTTGATGGGGCTGCTTTCTGACGGTGGTGTCCATAGCCACAACCAACATCTATACGGACTTTTGAAGCTTGCGAAAGCGAAAGGTTTGACGGATGTTCACGTTCATTGCTTTCTGGACGGACGGGACGTTCCTCCGGCTTCCGGTGCAGACTATGTAGAAGCTTTGGTTGCCAACATTCGTGAAATCGGTGTGGGCGATATTGCCACTGTTATGGGTCGGTATTATGCTATGGACAGGGACAATCGTTGGGAGCGTGTTGAAAAAGCATATAATGCTATGGTTCTTGGCGAGGGTAATACCTGCGAATCTGCGGTAACTGCTGTTAAGGAAAGTTATAATGATGGCATAACCGATGAGTTTGTGGTTCCCACCGTGGTAGTGAAAGATGGCAAACCAGTTGGAAGAATGCAGAAGAATGACTCTGTGATTTTCTTCAACTTCCGTCCTGACCGTGCTCGGGAAATTACCAGAACCATTGTTGACCCTGAATTTGAGGGATTCAAGAGAGACTATTTTGAGAGTTTTTATGTTTGTATGACTCAATATGATGCGTCTATGCCCAATGTTGATGTGGCATTTAAGCCGGAATCCTTGACCAACACCTTTGGCGAGTATATTAGTCAGAAGGGTTTGCGACAGTTACGCATTGCTGAAACCGAAAAGTATGCTCATGTTACCTTCTTCTTCAACGGCGGTGTGGAAACTGTCTGCGATGGAGAGGATCGTGCCCTGATTAACTCTCCCAAGGTCGCAACCTATGATATGCAACCGGAAATGAGTGCCTACGAGGTAACCGACGAGGCGGTCAAGCGGATTGAGAGTGGCGAATATGACGTAATTGTCTTAAATTTTGCCAACTGCGATATGGTAGGTCATACCGGGGTTTTTGATGCAGCAGTTAAAGCAGTGGAAGCTGTGGATGAATGCCTTGGTCGTGTGGTTGATGCCATCGAAAAGATGGGTGGCGTTGCACTGATTACTGCCGACCATGGCAACGCAGACCAGATGGTTGACTACGGAGATGGCGGTGCCTTTACCGCACACACCACCAACGTTGTTCCTCTGGTGCTGATTGGAGAAGAGAAGGCTTCCTTAAAGCCGGGTAGATTGGCGGATTTGGCTCCCACAATGCTTGATTTGATGGGCATGGAAAAGCCTGCTGAAATGACTGGCGAAAGCTTACTAGTACGGTAAAATATAAAAGAGTCTGACGAAGTCAGGCTCTTTTTTGTATGGTTTTCAAGAAAATGGCAATACTATCTGTAAACATTATTAGGAGGTAGTAACCATGAGTGTTGCATTTGCAGAAAGCAGAACCAAGGAAAACCTAATGCGTGCCTTTGCGGGGGAAAGTCAGGCAAGAAACCGATATACCTTTGCGGCTGGGCAGGCAAAAAAAGAAAATTTGGCAGCGGTATCGGAAGTTTTCTCGTATACAGCAGGTCAGGAAAAGGAGCATGCTGAAATCTTTTATCATTATCTAAAGGAGCTTTCCGGCGGGAATATAGAAATAGACGGAAGCTATCCGGTTGATATATATGATAATACTGTCAAGCTACTTCGTGCTGGACAACACAATGAGTATGAAGAACATGACGATGTTTACAAAAACTTTGGGGATATCGCAAAAGAGGAGGGGTTTATCGAAATTGCGGAAACCTTCTATAAGATTGCAAAAATTGAAAAATCCCATGGGGATAGATTTGGACTTCTTGCAGAACTGTTAGAGTCCAATCAACTATATAGTTCATCCTCCAAAAAGAAGTGGATTTGCTTAAACTGCGGGCACATTCATGAAGGAAATGAAGTGCCGCCTAAGTGCCCTGTTTGTCAGCATGACAAGGGATATTTCCTGCCGGTGGAGCTTGCACCGTATCATCAATGCCAAAATTAAAAAAGAGGCTGTCTTTGACAGCCTCTTTTTATGAATTCTATTAGCTTTCTTCTTTCATTCTGGGAATCCGGATAGAGCCGGTCAAAGGAGCCTCGTGCTCTTCTGCAGAACGACCACATTGGGGACAAACGTCGCCGATAATACCGGTGTAACCACAGACAGGGTCGCGATCTACCGGATGGTTAATGCTGCCGTAGCCAATGCCTTGTTCCTTCATGCAGCGAATGACTTTCTCAAATGCTTCAAGATTGGTAGTAGGATCGCCATCTAACTCTACATAGGTAATATGACCACCATTGGTCAAAGCGTGATAAGGTGCCTCCAGACGAATTTTATCAAAAGCACTGATGCCGTAATATACTGGTATGTGGAAAGAGTTGGTATAGTAATCGCGGTCGGTAACTCCGGGAATCGAGCCGTATTTCGCACGGTCAAGTTTTACAAATCGACCGGAAAGACCTTCTGCCGGAGTTGCAATCAGAGAGAAGTTAAGACCATACTTTTTCGCTGCCTGATCCATCCGTTGACGCATATAACCAATAATTTCCAAACCAAGATTCTGGGCGGTTACCGATTCGCCGTGATGCTGTCCAATCAGACATTTCAAACATTCTGCAAGTCCAATAAAGCCAGCAGTCAAGGTTCCATGCTTTAATACCTCTTCAACAGAATCATCAGGACCTAAATTTTCGGAATCAAGCCAGATTCCTTGACCCATTAGGAAAGGATAGTTGCGAACTTTTTTGCCACATTGAATCTTAAAGCGGTGGAGAAGTTGTTCAATAACCAAATCAATTTTTCTGCCTAAATCTTCGAAGAAAAGTTCCACACTGCCATGTGCTTTGATAGCAATACGGGGTAAATTGATGGAGGTAAAACTCAGATTACCACGGCCGGAAACAATCTCTCGTGTGGGGTCATAAACATTTGCAATAACTCTGGTTCGACAACCCATATATGCAATCTCAGTTTCTGGATGCCCTGGTTTGTAATACTGCAGATTGAAGGGTGCATCCAAGAAACCAAAGTTAGGGAAGAGGCGTTTTGCTGAAATTTTGCAACCCAGCTTAAACAGGTCATAGTTGGGATCTTCGGGGTTGTAGCTGATACCTTCCTTTACCTTAAAGATGTGAATGGGGAAAATCGGAGTCTCGCCATTGCCAAGACCGGCTTCGGTGGCAAGGAGGATATTCCGAGTAACCATTCTGCCCTCCGGGGTGGTGTCGGTTCCGTAGTTTAAGGAACTAAACGGAATTTGTGCGCCGGCTCTGGAATGCATGGTGTTGAGGTTGTGAACCAGTGCCTCCATTGCCTGATAAGTTGCCCGATCCGTTTCTCTTAAGGCAGCCTTGGTTACAAACGCACAAATTTGTGTTGCTTTTTTTGCAGAATCGGTGTATTCCCCAAGCTTATCTTTTAAAAGCTTCTGGTAATTTTTGCCGTTAGAGAGAGTGGGAATTTCTCCAGACTCTTCTTGGATTGTGTTTACAATTTCCTTTGCAAGAGCCTGACCATCTTCTTTGTCGAACTCAAGTTCAAGAACACGACCCAGATTTTCGGTAAAACGACGTTTATAGGTTTTTGCAACACCGGGCGCCATGCTATAGTCAAAGTTGGGAACACTCTGTCCGCCGTGTTGATCATTTTGGTTGGATTGAATAGCAATACATGCAAGAGCCGAGTAGCTGGCAATGTCATTGGGTTCCCGTAAGAAACCATGTCCGGTAGAGAATCCCCCTTCAAAAAGTTGCTTTAAATCAATTTGGCAACAGGTGGTGGTTAAAGTCAGAAAGTCCATGTCATGAATATGAATATCGCCACTCCGGTGGGCTTCTGCATGGGCCGGATCCAAAATAAACATATCATAGAACTGTTTTGCACCTTCGGAGCCGTATTTCAGCATGGTTCCCATGGCGGTATCGCCGTCAATGTTAGCGTTTTCCCGCTTTACATCGTTGTCCTTGGCAGACTTAAAGGTTAAATCTTCATAAACCTTCATCAGACGGGTGTTCATCTCCCGAATTCTGGTTCTCTGGGAACGATAGAGGATGAATTCCTTTGCGGTTCTGCTGTGTCCTGCTTCAATCAAGACATGCTCAACAGCATCCTGAATCTGTTCTACAGTAGGACGTTCAATGTTCATAGACTCAATATACTCACAAACCATTTTTGCAAGGTCCATTGAAGTTTGATAGTTTTTTCCGCCAATAGCTTCAGCGGCACAGTAGATGGCGTTGGCAATTTTCTCAATATCAAAAGGTACCTCTCGACCATCTCGTTTTAGAATCGATTTAATCATAATTGATCCCCCGTTTGTAAATTAAAATTGTGTTTTGTATGCGAAAGCAAACCACTATATATTGTGATTGCCTTTAAAAACATGTTGCATATTTAGTATAATCATCTTGCGTACGAATGTCAACAAGAAAAGAAAAAAACAATATTACAATTGTGTAACAAAAAAGAAAATGGATATTATTCAAGGTCTGTCTCATAAACATGATATAAGAATAAGTGAAAGGAATGGTGCGGATGACTTATACATGGAGTGAATTAAAAGCGAAAGAGGTAATCCACATTGGGGATGGAGAGCGTCTGGGATTTGTTTCCGATATGGAGATTGACGCAGTAAGCGGTCGGGTATTATCGATTCGGGTTCCAGGAGGTTATCGTGCATTTGGTATCTTTGGCAGGGAGCCGGAACGGGTAATCCCTTGGGAGAACATCAAAAAGATTGGAGATGATTTGATAATGGTGGAGCATCTTCGGCGTATTAGCGAAACGGATTAAATATAAAAGGCTTCCCTTGTTAAAGGGAAGCCTAATTTTTGAATTATTCTACATTATCTTCTTGTTCCGGAGCTGCAGTAGTATTAAACTGTTGATCATGCGTGTCCCGGAGATTGCTACGGTTATTGCGAACAATAGCAACACATTGTTCCATTTCCTTCATTGCACCGAGAACAACCTTTTCAACAGTTTCTAACAGGTTGTCGGAATAGTTGTAGGCGGAATCTGCAATTTCAATTGCCTCGTTGGTGGAACGGTCAACAATCTGTTTGCCACGAATGATTGCTTGTTTGGTAATCTCGTTTTCGTCGACCATGGAAACAGCTTTCTTTTCTACTGTCTTAATGATTTCGTCAGCCTCAGCTTGCGCCTCCTGAAGAATCCGCTGCCGTTCTTCCTTAATCCACTTTGCTTGTTTCAAATCCTCGGGGAGCTTCAATTTCAGTTCCTGCAGAACATCCAAAAGCTCGTCCCGCTCCAGAATACAACGTCCGGAAAAGGGAACAGAAGCACCTTTCTCAATAATATCTTCCAACTCATCCAATAATTCTAATGCGTCCATGAATTATACCTCCTAGAAATAATATTAGAAAGCGGTCAGCATTCTTTACACCGCTCATTTATAACGGAAATCAAACAATCCGGAACGAGTCCTGTTAAGGAACCACCGTATTTTGAAACTTCTTTGACAAGGCTAGAACTTAAGAACATGTAATCCTTGCTTGCGGGAATAAACACTGTTTCAATCTCGGAAGCCAAAGCGTTGTTGGTCAGTGCCATCTGAAACTCATACTCATAATCGGATAGAGCACGGATTCCTTTGATGATGATGTTGGCATTCACTTTTTTCATAAAGTCAACCAATAACCCGGAGAAAGAATGTACTTCAACGTTGTCGTAGCCCTTTAAAGCTTCTTTTAACAAAGCAACACGTTCTTCTGCAGAGAAGAGAGGGGTTTTTGCATTATTGACAAGAACCGCAACCACTACGCGGTCAAAGAGTCGAGCCGCACGAGCAATGATATCAAGATGTCCGTTGGTACAGGGATCAAAACTTCCCGGATAAACAACTGTGTTCATATTGTCTCACCCTTGTAAAAGTGTAATTAACGTTTTACCATATTTCGCAACCCGCCTGACAGAGAAGGGAGAATCGGCAAGACTTTCGCCATTTTCTTCGCTTTCTACAACGATAA
This sequence comes from Ructibacterium sp., assembly GCA_045606185.1. Classification (GTDB taxonomy): domain Bacteria; phylum Bacillota; class Clostridia; order Monoglobales; family Monoglobaceae; genus Ructibacterium. The sequence goes on along the minus strand of JAZURN010000016.1, from coordinate 4,362 downwards.
TGCCGTTTTCCCGCAGTAAGTTTTTTTGCTTAATCAGCTCCAGAACCGGTTGCAGTAAGCTTTTATTATAGGGCGGGTCGAGAAAAATCAAATCAAAAGATGACTTACAATTTAATAGAAAAGAAAAAGCATCCTGACAAAGGATGGTTGCACTTTCCTGAAAGTGTGCTGCCATAATATTTTCTTGAACCAATGCATATGATTGTTTATTTTGCTCCACAAAAGTTGCGTGAGAACAATGACGACTAATCGCCTCAATTCCCAATGCTCCACTTCCAGCAAAAAGGTCCAAAACCGCATCGCATGGTAAATGAAACTGTAAAAGGTTAAACATAGATTCTTTAACACGGTCCGTGGTTGGACGGGTATTGATGCCGTCGGGAGATTTCAGCTTTAAACCTTTTCGCATCCCGGAGATAATCCGCAAGATAAATCCCCCCATCAAATGAACATTTACATATAATATTTATATCTTACTTCAAAGCATTTGTCAAGAATTATTTTGACGGAAAGAAGTGCTTTTGAGGAATAAAAAAGAAACCCCGCCGTGCCGTAAGATCAAGGTATTGTAAAAACCTGGTAACCAGGTGGGAAAACGCCCAAAAACATTACAAGTCCACTGGATGCGTAAAGCATGAGGCATGTGCGCCGCTTTTGGAGACAAAACCCCTTTATAAGTGTGTTGGTTTTACATTGTTACCTCTATTACGAACAAAGCAGGGAATCTGTTACATTATAACATATTTTAAAAAAAATACAAGAGGCGGAAGGGAGTTTTCTTCGTTTTTTATAAACAAATATTTGGAAATGTTTCCGGTTTGTTACGAAGTTTTCCGAAATTTTACAATGTATTTACAAAATATTATTTTCTTGATTTTTGCATTGCAATCCAAAAGAGATAACATATAATATACTTATAATGAAAGCAACGGGGAACAAAGGACAGGAGGCGAGGCAGTCAATGCGAATTGAAAGACTCAACGAGAATAAGATTAAGGTAATGATTGATGGACAGGAAGCGGAGAAATTGAATCTTTCCTATAAAAATATCAGTCAGAACACACCTGAGGCACAGCGGTTACTCCGTGTTGCAATTAAACTGGCGGAAGAGAATGTGGACTTTTCGGTCGAAGGTGCGAAACTTTTCATCGAAGCTGTTCAGGATGTAACACTGGATGGCTTTGGAATGATGATTACTCGAGTTTCCAACGAGGAGGAACTCAACCAAGCGATTTCTTGTTGCAGTTATCAGGGTACTATTAAAAGAAGCAAGCTGCGCTTACAGACAGATATGGAAGTAGAAAAGCATATTTTTTGTTTTTCTGATTTTGAAAATGCTTGTATGGCAGCAGACGAAATAATAAAACGGTTTGTTGGGTTTAGTTCCCTTTATAAATATCAAAGTAAGTTTTATTTATGTCTTGCTCCTCAAGAGGGAGAGGATATTTTCCGAATTGAACCAATCCTTTTGGAATTTGGAGAAAAGGTGGGGAACTCCCGGTATATGTTAGGAAGACTCAATGAGTATGGAGAATTGATGATTCCCCAAAGAGCCATTGAGGTCATAAAGGAGTATTTTCCTGTTTATGAATTGAATCATTAGACCATGAAACGCAAAAGAAAAGAAAAATGTTCGAAAAAGTCTTGCAATTTGCAAAAAATGTGATATAATGGTTCTCAAGTTTTTAAACTGTGCCTAATATGGCATGTTGTAGAAGAGGTATCACAGGATGAGCGAACGGATAAAGCAGTACTTAAGAAAAGCTGAATATTATTTCTTTTACTTTTGCTTTAGCTTTTTTAGCTACGGCTATTTTTGCTTTACCCAATTTTCAAAATCCTTTGAACCTATGCTTGCTGTGAGGTAAGAAAAAGCTTTTATCATTTGTAACCAATGAAAGGGCGGGTTCGAAGGAACCCGTCCTTTTTGTGTTAAATATTAAAATTTGGAGGAAAAAACAATGGTAGTAATTATGAAACCGAAGACAACAGAGGAAGATGTTCAAAAGATGATATCCTATGTAAAGGATATGGGACTGGATGTTATGGTCAACACTGGTGTTGATTGTACAGTCCTGGGTCTTTTGGGAGATACCAGCAGGATTGACCCGGATACCCTGATGCTGAACTGTCATGTAGACCGTGTTATGCGGATTGCAGAGCCTTTCAAAAAGGCGAGCCGGAAGTTCCATCCCGAGGACAGTGTTTACCAAATCGGGGACAGCAAAATCGGTGTTGAAAAGAACTTTACCATCATTGCAGGACCTTGTTCTGTCGAGAGTGAAGCACAGATTTTGGAAGTAGCAGAAGATGTAAAGAAAAGCGGTGCGAAACTTCTCCGTGGCGGTGCTTTTAAGCCGAGAACATCTCCATATTCTTTCCAAGGATTAGAGCTTGAGGGAATCCGATTGCTCAAAGAAGCAAAAGAAGAAACCGGACTTCCGATTGTGACTGAAATTATGTCTCCCTACATGGTAGATGCCTTTGTGGAAAACGTGGATGTGATTCAGGTTGGTGCCAGAAACATGCAGAACTTTGATTTGCTTAAGGAGTTGGGTAAGTGCAATAAGCCGATTCTTTTGAAGAGAGGACTTTCCTCTACCATTGAAGAATGGCTCATGTCCGCTGAGTATATCCTTGCCGGCGGCAACCCCAATGTGATTCTCTGTGAAAGAGGAATCAGAACCTTTGAAACCTACACCAGAAACACTCTGGATTTGAGTGCTATTCCCGCAGTGAAGAGATTGAGCCATCTGCCGGTTATTGTTGACCCCTCTCATTCCGCAGGTATGAGTTGGATGGTGGAACCTCTCTCCCTGGCAGCTATGGCAGTGGGTGCAGACGGTATTATTGTTGAGGTACACAACTGTCCGGAAAAGGCGCTTTGTGATGGTGCACAGTCTTTGAATCCCAAGCAGTTCGATGCATTGATGAAGAAACTAAAGGGTATAGGGAACAGTTTGGGAATAGAGGTATAAAGGGATGGAAAGCGACTTTAAGATTGCAGTAATAGGCATGGGACTGATTGGCGGTTCCCTCGCTTATGCGCTGCGTGGGTTTCGAAATGGAGTAATCGTCGGTTGTGATATTGATACGGAAACCAGAATAAAGGCTGTTGAGGAAAAGGCTGTTGCTTATGCGACTGATAATCCTGCGGAAGCAATTGCCAAAGCTGATTTGGTTATTCTCTGTACCTATCCGGCTTTGATTCCCAGGATTTTACGGGAGAATAGGAGTTATCTAAAACCGGGAGCAGTAGTAACTGATGTCTGTGGTATCAAAAGTAAGATTGCAAAAGAAATCTGTGAAATTTTACCTGATGGCGTGGACTATGTAGGGGGGCATCCCATGGCTGGGACGGAAAATAGCGGTTTTGCTTTTGCGTCGCCGGAACTTTTTTGGATGACCGGGTTTATTGTTACCCCTATGCCGGATGCTAAGGGAAGCAGCGTTGCTCTTGTTAAGGAGATGGCGCATTACATTGGTGCAACCCGAATTACTCAAGCAACCTTTGAAGAACACGATAGCGTGATTGCCTATACCAGTGATTTGATGCATATTGCTGCGGCGGGACTTTGTCTTGATTATCATCCCAAGATGAACCGTGCCTATACTGCCGGTGCCTTTCGAGATTGCACACGAATTGCAAAAATTAACCCTGACCTTTGGACAGAACTTTTTCTGGATAACAGAGAGAATGTGTTGACGGAAATTGACCGGTATTTAGGGAGCCTGAACCGGATTCGAAACGCAATTCAAAGAGGGGACGCAAAAGAACTGCAATCTCTTTTGAAAACAGTCGCAGAAAACAAAGAGCTGATGAAGAATAAAGAACCGGAGTTTTTGGCAGACGAGAAAATGAGAAAAGAGTGATACCATGAAAGCATTACGAATTAACCTCCCGGGGAGGGAATACGATATTTTCATTGAGCAGGGCCTTTTACAGGAGTCGGGAACCTATCTCCGCAAAATTTCCTCTGGGAAAAAAGCAACCATTGTGACGGATTCTAATGTGGGTCCCCTCTATGCCAAAACAGTTGCAGAAAGCCTTACAAAAGAAGGGTTTTTGGTACATATTTGCCAGATTCCTGCGGGAGAGGAGAGCAAGTGTAAGGAACAGTTGTTTCATTTATATGACGAAATGCTGAATTTTGGTATGACTCGGTCGGACTTGGTGGTAGCATTGGGTGGCGGAGTGGTTGGAGATTTGACCGGTTATGCGGCAGCAACGTTGCTTCGGGGGATTCCCTTCGTCCAGATTCCAACCACAATCCTTTCCCAGGTGGATTCCAGCGTAGGTGGTAAAGTTGCCATTGATTTGCCCCAAGGGAAAAATCTTGTTGGAGCTTTTTATCAGCCAAA
>JAZURN010000015.1:0-45171 GCA_045606185.1 Ructibacterium sp. | reverse complement strand
GGGCCAAGCGGTCTTAGGAAGACAAATTATTGTGCCAACTCCTTGGCCCACAGAACGACATGGCTACGATCCGACTTTACAGGGATCCGCAAATACAAACAATTCCGTCGCATCCTGCCTTCGCTATCGCTTTTTGGATAGCAAGATAAGGGTTGTTTTCCGTTTCTGTGGGGATATTATATCCTTCAATAATCTTTGTCAATTTTTCAGCCGGTGCACAACGTGGCATGGAAACTTGCGTTATAATTGCCCCCTTGGCAACATGAGAAATCTCTTTTAAATAACCCTCGTAATCTTTATCCTCCATCATGGCAAGACAGAAATGAACCGGTCGACCCAGTTTCTGCAAGGACTGAACGAGGGCTTTTGCTGCAGGAACATTATGTCCGCCATCTAAAATAATTTGTTTACCAAAACGTTCGAAACGAGCCATGTTTTTTGCGTTTTTCAATCCGGAACTGACTGCAGTCTCCGGAATTTCAATTCCCTGCGTTCGCAAAACGGAAACAGTTTGAAGAACGGTTGCCGCATTATAGGCCTGGAACTCGCCTTCCAAACCCAAGGCATATGTTTTTCCCTGATATGCTATTCCATTCTCGTTTTGGACTGGAAGCTCTGCAACAAAAAGAGGAGCATTTTTCCTTTTTGCATATTCTTCTATCACATCCAGTGCTTCTTTTTCTTGTAGCGGATAAGAAACAACCGGACAATTTTCTTTGACGATGCCGCATTTTTCTATCGTAATCTTTTTTAGGGTATCACCAAGATACTGCATGTGGTCCATGCCGATAGCTGTCAAAACAGTTGCAATAGGTTTTTCAACCACATTAGTGGCATCTAATCTTCCGCCTAGCCCTGTTTCCAGGACAAGAAAATCACAATTCTGCTCTGCAAACCAACAAAACGCTGCCGCCGTATCTAAAGCAAATTCAGACACTGGTGCATCATAGCGTTCTATGGTTTCTTTTAGCTTTGTGATAATTCTTGCCAATTCTTCGTCAGGAATCTGTACTCCGTTGATTCTGATTCGTTCATTGAACCGCTCAATATAGGGCGAAGTATATAAACCACACTGGTAGCCTGCGTTGATAAGAGTTTCTGCCAGCATAGCCGCTGTAGATCCTTTGCCATTGGTTCCTGCAATATGAACAATCCGCAGATTTTTCTGCGGATTGTCTAGATACAATAATAGTTTTTCAAGCATCCTATTTCCAAGTTCCCTTGCAAACTTGGGCGTTTGATGAATGTAATTGATGGCTTCTTGATAGTTCATAGTTTATACAATACATGCCCCGGATTGGATATCGTCCAAGGTAGAGGTTACCACCAATTTACCATCATGCTCTGCTGATAAAATCATACCATTGGATTCCAGACCCATCATCTTTCTGGGCGGGAAGTTTGCGATAAATAATACATTCTTACCAACCAAATCCTCCGGCTGATAGTAGTTGGCAATACCGGACAGAATTTGACGACGCTCCGAACCTACTTCCAACTCAAACCGAAGAAGTTTGGAGGACTTGGGAACCTTCTCGCAAACCACAACTTTTCCAACACGAATATCAAGCTTTTCAAAATCCTCAAAGGATACCGCATCCTTATAGGGGTCAATAGCAACGACATCGTCTTGGGGTTGTGCAAGTTCTTCCTCCAGTTCAGCAAGCTTTGCTTCCACATCAAGCCGTGCAAACAAGGGAACAGGATTGCCAACCTTGGTTCCGGCGGTCATCTTACCAAAGGAGGTTAAGCTTTCCCATGTAAGGTCAGTAATGCCTACCTGTGCTGCAATAGCATCTGCAGTTTCCGGCATAAAAGAAGATAACAAAGACGCAATAAAACGGATGGATTCTGCCAAATGATACATAACAGATTTCAAACTCTCTTTTCCTTCTTCTGTTTTTGCAAGAACCCAAGGGGTGGTTTCGTCAATGTACTTGTTGGAACGATTCACAATCTTCCAAATTGCATCCATAGCATCCGCAACACGAAGACGATCCATGCAGGCAACCGTTTCCTTTGCGCAGGAAACACAGGTTGCTTCCAAATCGGCATCAAAATCGGTAGCAACTGTCGGTGCAGGAATTTCTCCGTCAAAGTATTTTTGAATCATGGAAACGGTACGATTTACAAGATTTCCAAGAGTATTCGCCAAATCGGAGTTATATCGGCTGATTAAGGTTTCCAACGTAATGTTACCGTCTTGAGCAAAGGGCATCTCATGGAGAAGATAGTACCGAACAGCATCTACGCCGAAATGACGAACCAAATCGTCTGCATAGATGACATTGCCAATGGACTTACTCATCTTATCCTGTCCGTTCAGCAGCCAGGGATGACCAAAGATTTGCTTTGGCAAAGGCTCGCCCAGTGCCATCAAGAAAATCGGCCAGTAAATGGTATGGAATCGCAGAATATCCTTACCAATAATATGAACATCCGCTGGCCAATAGCGGTCATAGGGTTCTTCTTTCGCATCACAGCGATAACCAATTGCTGTGATGTAATTGGTTAAGGCATCCAACCACACATAAGTAACATGGTCAGGATTAAAGGGAACCGGAATTCCCCATTTGAAACTGCTTCTGGAAACACAAAGGTCTTGCAATCCCGGTTTTAAGAAGTTATTGACCATTTCCTTTTTTCTGGATTCCGGCTGAATAAAATCGGGATTTTCCTCGATATGCTTCATCAAACGATCCGCATACTTACTCATTTTAAAGAAATATGCCTCTTCATGTTGTTTGTGTACCTCACGGCCACAATCGGGGCACTTTCCGTCTACCAACTGGGTATCTGTCCAGAAAGATTCGCAAGGAGTACAATACCAATCTTCGTAGGAATCAAGGTAAATATCCCCCTGATCGTACAACTTCTTAAAAATCTTTTGAACGGTTTCTTCATGATAATCATCTGTGGTACGGATGAATTTATCATAGCTGGTATTCATCATATCCCAAATGGTTTTGATTTCTGCAGCAACACCGTCTACATATTCCTTAGGACTAATCCCTTTCTCCTTCGCCAGTTCCTCAATTTTCTGCCCATGTTCGTCAGTACCGGTACAGAAAAAAACATCATAGCCCATATACCGCTTGAACCGAGCAATGGCATCGGTCAAAACAATTTCATAGGTATTCCCGATATGCGGCTTTCTGGAGGTATAGGCAATCGCAGTTGTGATATAAAACTTTTCCTTGTTAGCCATCCTTCTTCTCCCTTCATTCTTCAAACATAGAGATATTATCTACAGATTCCTGTTGCTTATAAGGAATCCCAAAATGATCATAAGCACGTCTGGTTACCATTCTACCCCTGGGGGTACGGTTAATAAAACCAATTTGCATCAAATAAGGCTCGTAAACATCCTCAATGGTGTCGCTTTCCTCGCCAATGGTAGCTGCCAGAGTATCAAGTCCTACCGGTCCACCGTCGTAATGGTCGATAACCGTCTGAATCATCCGCTTATCCGATGCGTCAAGTCCAAAACTATCAATTTCCAACTTTGCTAAAGCATGGTCGGCAACCTCTCTGGTAATCACACCACTGGCAACAACCTGAGCAAAGTCCCGAACTCGCCGCAACAAACGATTGGCGATTCGGGGTGTTCCACGAGAACGAGATGCAATTTCTGCGGCACCAGATGGATCAATAGAAATACCTAAAATGCTTGCACTTCTGTTGATGATGGTTGCAAGTTCATCAGTAGTATACATCTCCAATCGACTAATCACACCGAAACGATCCCGAAGCGGTGCAGCCAATGCACCAGCTCTTGTGGTAGCTCCGATTAGCGTAAAACGAGGTAAATCCAGCCGGATAGACCGCGCTGAAGGTCCTTTGCCAATAATAATATCCAGAGCGTAATCCTCCATTGCTGGATAGAGAATTTCCTCCACACTTCGGCTCAATCGATGAATCTCATCCACAAAAAGAATATCATCCTGACCTAAATTGGTCAAAAGTGCAGCCAAATCCCCCGGTTTTTCAATGGCGGGTCCGGAGGTAATCCGAAGATTTACCCCCATCTCATTGGCGATAACCCCAGCAAGGGTGGTTTTTCCCAGTCCGGGTGGTCCATAGAGGAGCACATGATCCAGAGCCTCGCCACGCTTACGGGCAGCCTCGATAAACACTTTCAGGTTTTCTTTTGCCTTAACCTGACCGATGTATTCATCCAACACTTTAGGGCGTAAGCTTTTTTCGTTCTCTCCATCTTCCATCGTTTCGGTGGTGGTTACAATTCTATTTTCTTCATCCATCATATCTATTCCCTCCGATTAGCCTAAAATTAGCCACGTAGTAGGTTCTTTAAGCCAATCTTAACCATTTCCTCAACGGTACCGGTAACCCCTTGTAGAGCTTTTTTCGCTTCTTGAGCAGAATATCCTAGTACCATCAGTGCAGAAACGGCTTCGTTGTCGCTATCGGCTGCTGGAGCAAAAATTTCTTCTTTTGGAATATCAGAAAGCTCCATTCCTTTGAACTTATCCTTTAATTCCAGAATAATCCGTTGTGCTCCCTTGGGGCCCAACCCCGGTGTATGGCTGGAAAGATACTTTGCATCGTTGGTTGCAACACAAAGGGCAAACTTGGACGGAGAAATGTTAGAGAGCAAGCTTGCTGCTGTTTTGGCACCAACCCCGGACACACCGAGAATCATTTCGAAGATATTCTTCTCCTCCAAGGTGGAAAACCCGTAAAGAGAGCAGATATCCGATGCGGTTTTTAAATTCAGGTAGGTATAGAGCGTTGCAGTTGAGCCGATTTCCCCTAAGTCCTGCAAAGAATTGGCGGTAGAATAAATCTGATATCCTACGCCACCGGCTTCAATTATCGCAAAACTTTCTGTTTTTTGTACCAAATTACCGGTAATGTAATAAAACATTTCAACCTCTCCCTTTGGTAAAAAGCTACTGTTGCATCTCTTTGTTTCGTTGGATACAAGCGTCAATGGCAGACTGTAATGAATTCCGGAATCCAGTTCGTTCCAGTTCGCACACTGCCGCAATGGTGGTTCCACCGGGCGAACAAACTCTGTCTTTGAGTTCTTCCGGATGAACCCCTGTTTCCAAAACCATTTTTGCGCTCCCCTCCACTGCTTTGGCAGCGAGTAATAGGGCGTTTTCTTTGGTCAATCCATAACGGACACCGGCATCAGCCATAGCATCAATCATCATATAGACGTAAGCTGGACTACTCCCATGAATTGCAGTTGCAATTTCTAGCTCTTTTTCCGGGAGAATCAATGCCGCACCAATGCTATGAAACAACGTAAGCACTGCTTCTTTTTCATCCTCGGTAACATTTGCATTGGGAGTTATCACAGTCATCCCGCAGCCTACCTGTGCCGGAGTATTTGGCATGGTACGAACAATTTTCTTATCACTGCCAAGCCGGCTCTCTAAAAAGGCAATAGTAACACCGGCTGCAATTGAAATATAAAGCTTGTCCTTATCGCCGGTCATCTGCCCTAACACGTTTTCCATGATGTTGGGCTTGACAGCAAAAACAATCACATCAGAATTCGTTTCTACTTTGGTGTTGTCAGTAACAATGGAAACGCCTTGGTCTTTCCAAAAAGCAAGCTTTTCTACATTTTGATCCGAAATCATCACATCGCTAGATTCCACAACACCTGATTTCAGCATTCCTCCAAGAAGTGCTGAAGCCATGTTTCCGGCACCAATAAATCCTATTTTCATTCTATCACCTCAATGCTCGGTGTTATTTGCACTTTCCCTGTAAGTATTCTTCAATGCGGTCAAGTCCGGTTTTAATGACCTCCATGGATGTGGCATAAGATAGACGAACATAACCATCAATACCAAATCCTTCGCTGGGAACCATGGCAACCAGTGCCCGTTCCAAAATGTCCTCACACAGCTCGTTTGCAGAGGAAATCATCTTGTCGTAATGCTCTTTTCCAAGAACGTCCTTAACGTTCATGAAAATGTAGAAAGCACCTTGCGGACGCTGACAACTAAGACCGTCAATACGATTGATGCGTTCTACCATGTAGTTGCGACGTGCAACATATTCTTTCTTCATAGCATCAATCATACTTTGATCTCCGTTCAAAGCAACTACTGATGCTGCTTGTGCAATGGAGTTCGGGTTGGATGTAGCATGACTCTGCATATTACTCATAGCTTTGATAAGTGGCTCTTCAGCTACCACATAGCCGATTCTCCAACCGGTCATTGCATAGGTCTTTGCCATACCGTTAACAATAATGGTCTGCTTACGAATCTCCTCCCCGAGCGTAGCGATGTTCACATGCTCTCCCTCGTAGAGAAGTTTTTCATAAATTTCATCGAAGACAACGTAAATTTCATGCTCTACTGCAAATGCAGCAATTTTTTCCATTTCCTCCCGGGTATAAATCATACCGGTTGGGTTACTAGGAGAATTCAAAACCAACGCTTTTGTCTTTGCAGTCAGCGCCGCTTCCAGTTGATCCATGGTAAACTTAAAGTTATTTTCCTCTGTTGTGGGAATATAAACCGGTTTTCCGTCTGCCATCTTTACCATTTCCGGATAGCTAACCCAAAAAGGCGCCGGAATGATGACCTCATCACTGGGATTTAAAATTGCCATAAAAACATTGGTTAAGGCATGCTTTCCCCCGTTACAAACAATTACATTGGCAGGGGTATAGGAAAGTCCGGTATCCTTTTGCATTTTCTCACAAATAGCCTTTTTTAATTCCAGCGTACCTGACGCCGGAGTATACCGGGTAAAGTTATTATTGATTGCATCAATACCTGCATTTTTTATATGATCCGGTGTGTTAAAATCGGGTTCGCCTGCACCGAAACCAACAACAGGAATCCCCTGTTGTTTCATCTGCTTAAATTTAGAATCAATCGCAAGCGTTGGAGACGCACTGATTGATTTTGCTTTTTCTGAAATCTGCAATTGCATAGATTATAAACCTCCGATGAATCAAATTACTACATTTCTTTATTTTAATACATATAGAGCCAAAATGCAACAATTATTTAAAAAAACTTTCACTTCTTCTTCCTAATGTTTCCCAGAAAATTCTATAAAAATTACCAAAAGCAATTTTTTCAATCTGTCTTTGCGAAAATCCGTTCTCTTTCATAGCGATGCAAATATTCTCCATGCTTTGAACACCCTTAATTTGTGCCGGTAAATGAGAGATACCATCGAAATCGGAACCAAAACCTAAACAGTTTTCTCCTCCAAGATTAAGAATATAGTCCATATGCCGTAGAATATCAGAAATTCCACAATTACTTTCCTCTGTAAGAAATGCAGGAAAAAAATTGATTCCAATACAGCCGCTTTGAAGAATCATAAACCGTATTTGTTCATCATCCAAATTTCTTGGATGTCTGCAAAGTGCTTTTACATTGGAATGAGATGCAATAAAAGGGTGTTTTGTAATGTTTGCTACATCCCAGAATCCTGTCTGGGAGAGATGGGATACATCAATAACAATGCCCATCTCCTCCATGACATTAACCGCCTGTTTTCCAAATTCGGTCAATCCTCTGCCAGAATCTTCCATAACACCTTCCGCTAATTCGTTGGAGTAATTCCAGGTTAAAGTAATTAACCGAACCCCCAGTTGATAGTATTGAATAAGTTTTTCCAAAGAACCTTCCAAAGCTTCGCCGCCTTCAATTGCAAGAATCGCACCGATACGTCCTGTGTTTGTTATGCTTTTGAGCGATTCTTGGGTTGTTATAAGATGTTCCTTCAAATCGTTACGCAATCGCTCTAAAAGCATCATGCAGTGTTTTGCTGGTGTACAAGAAATCTTTTTCTTATCAACAAATGCCGCAAAAACCTGAATGTATCCATCATATTCCTCCAAGCGATTCAAATCCAAATGCAAGGAATTTTTTTGAATTTTCTGTTTTTTTTTTATAATTTCCGAAACCGTATCACAATGTGCATCAAAAAAACGCTGATTCAATGTTCCTGCTCCTTAAAACAAAATATTGGGGATATGATTCATGCTTTCGCATTGTGGAACTCCATCTGTAATGACAGCCAAAACTTCTACCGCGTCAAATCGTATTTCTTTTTCACATGGGTTTTGTTGCAAATATTGTTCTGCAGCACGTTTCATATGTAATAGTTTTTTTTGAGTGATTGATTCTGCAGGGAAGCCATAATTTAAGTTGCTTCTTGTTTTTACCTCAACAAAAACAAGAAGAGAATCTGACTCAACAATTAAATCAAGCTCTCCTCCTGGTGCATTATAGTTTTTACAAAGAATACGAAACCCGTTTTCACGATAAAAGCTTTCTGCAACGTTTTCTCCAAAATCTCCTAAATCTTTCTTGTACCTGCTCATGCTTTTCCCAACACCTTTGCTGTAATAAAACTTCGCCGATGCAGGGGTGTCAGCCCGTACTTTCGGATAGCCTCCATATGCACTGCTGTTCCGTATCCTTTGTGCTTTTCAAAGAAATACTCGGGATATTCTTTTCCCATTTCAACCATATACCGATCCCGGGACACTTTGGCCATGATAGAGGCTGCGGCAATGGATAAAGATTTTGCGTCCCCTTTGACAATATATGCAGACGGCACCGAAAATGGAATTCTATCATTGCCATCTACCAAAAGAAAATCTGCCTTTTCGGAAAGATTTTTTACCGCTGTTTCCATAGCAAGATGTGTCGCCTGACGAATGTTAATATTATCAATGGTTTCAGCATCCACAAAGGCAGTGGACCAAGCAACTGCTTTTTCTGCAATGACATCATAGAGAAATTCCCGTTTTTTTTCGGTCAATTTTTTGGAGTCGTTCACTCCCTCGATTTCCATCCCTGCGGGTAAAATTACAGCTGCAGCACAAACAGGGCCTGCAAGAGGTCCTCGTCCTACCTCATCAACACCGGCAATCAGGGTATATCCCTCTTGTAAATATTTAGCCTCAATTTCTAATAAACTCACAGTATAACCTCGCCTTCTTATAAAAAAATTGACAAAAAGCCGGTTTCTATGATTCAATTTCATCGCTTGGGATTTCTAATGTAATATTGCCAATTTTTCCACTACGAAAATCATCTAGAAGAAGATTGGCTGCACGTAATGTATCGATGTTTCCGCCAGATATGATACACCCACGTCTTCTCCCAATCGTTTCTAACACCGTAAAGGAATCTTCCTTTACATCATCCTCGGTCAATTTATAACGATTGATCAAAGCACCAGGATTTTCTAGAACCATGTAGGAAAGCAAAAGACTTGCTAGTTCTTCTACATCAATAATTTCATCCTTAATCCCGCCTGTAAAGGCGATTCGCTTTGCAACCTCGGGGTCTTCAAATTTGGGCCATAAAATACCTGGGGTATCCAAAAGCTCATATTTTCCCGCAATGCGAATCCATTGCTTTGTCTGGGTTATACCGGGACGGTCTCCGGTCTTTGCAGCATTACGTCCCGAAAGACGGTTGATAAACGAAGACTTTCCTACATTGGGAATACCAACTACCATCAATCGTATACTATGCCGTTTGATTCCTTTGGCACGGTCACGTTCTATTTTTTCCTTCATTACACAATCCACAGCAGGTGCAAAGGCAGAAAAACCTTTGCCACTCTGGCTATCCAGCGCAATGGCAATGAGGCCATTCTTTTGAAACCACCCAATCCACGCCTTTGTGGTTGCTTCATCTGCCAAGTCTGCTTTATTTAACACTAATACCCGAGGTTTTTTATCAATTATCCTATCAATTTCAGGATTGCGAGAGGATAAGGGTAGCCGTGCATCAAGAAGTTCAACCACAACATCTACTAGCTTTAAGTTTTCGGAAATCATTCGTCTTGTCTTGGACATATGTCCCGGAAACCATTGCAAATTCATAATTCTTACTCCTTATCTATTCTCCAATCAACACAGCATCACGATGAACAGAGCCAAAATCATTGAGTGGCCAGAATCGAAATACTGCCCCGCCTAATACCTCCTCCAACGGTATTTGTCCCAATTCACGACTATCTTTACTGTTGTTTCTGTTGTCGCCCATAACAAAAATATGACCTTCTTTAACCACAATCGGATTATCGGGACCATATTGGCCGGACGACATTAAACTCATGATATAACTTCCGCTTAAGATGGTTTCTTCCTTGATATACGGTTCATCAATCAACTTTCCGTTAACAAAAACATCTCCAGTTCTAAAGTCAATATAAACAGTGTCCCCCGCTGTACCGATAACACGCTTTACATAAGGGCGGTGAGGGTCACTTTCCGATACAAAGATAACTACATCTCCTTTTTCTGGTGTGTAGAAAAAACGATTCACATATAATCTGTCTGCATTATGCAGAGTAGGCTCCATAGATTGCCCTTGAACCTTAACTAAAGTAAACACATAATTTCTTACAACAAGAGCGACCACTACCGCAATCACAATGGCAAAAACCCAATCACGAAGTTCCTTTACCCAGTTTGTCTTTTGTTTTTGAGAGGAATTTTCTTCAAAAAAAGGAGCTTGAGATTCCATATTTGCTTCTTCTGTATGATTAAATTCAGAATAATTCTTCTCTTCGTTCATATTTCATTCACTCCTGATTCATTAAATTTGCTCGAAATGGCAAACAGTGGTGATTATGATTCATAACCACCACTGTTTTACTTCTTATTTCAGCTTTTCTTTTACCTTGGTAGCCTTACCAACTCTATCACGCAGATAGTAGAGTTTCGCACGACGAACCTTACCGTGTCTAACCACCTCGATGTGGTCAATCTTCGGAGAGTTCATGGGGAAAGTTCTTTCTACGCCAACGCCATAAGAAACACGACGAACGGTAAATGTTTCCTGAATACCACCGTGATTTTTCTTAATCACAGTACCTTCGAACATCTGTACTCTCTCGCGGTTTCCTTCCTTAACCTTTACATAAACCCGAGCGGTATCACCGATTTCGAGCTTCGGCAGGTCAGTTCTAATCTGTTCCTGTGTGATTTGTGTTAAAATGTCCATGTTCTTTTTCCTTTCTTATCTGAGATATTCGTAATGCAGATGCATCAGAGGACTACCCGTAATTAACTTCGATATCATACCACAAAAAATTCCATTTGGCAAGTGTTTTTTTGAAATTTAATGAAAATTTTATTTTTCTTCTTCATCAAGCCCCAAAATACCACTCACAAAGGCGTCCGGATCAAAGGGTTCAAGGTCATCAATTCCCTCGCCGAGACCAACCAGTTTTACCGGAATATCATATTCATTCTTAATCGCAAATACAATGCCACCTTTGGCGGTTCCATCTAATTTGGTTAGAGCTATGCCGGTAATATCCGCTGCTTCCTTAAATTCCTTTGCCTGCTGTACCGCATTTTGCCCAGTGGTTGCATCCAATACCAACAGAACCTCTTTGCTTCCACTAGGAAGCTCTCGTTCCAAAATGCGGTATATCTTTTTAAGTTCTTCCATCAGGTTCTTTTTGTTATGCAACCTTCCGGCAGTGTCGCATAGTAAAACATCTACATATTTCCCTTTACAAGCACGGATAGCATCATAGATAACTGCTGCGGGGTCAGAGCCCTCTTGCTGCTTAATCAAACGAACATCTGCTCTGTCTGCCCAGACCTCTAACTGCTCAATGGCAGCTGCTCGAAAGGTATCCGCTGCCGCAATCACGACCTCTTTTCCCTGTTGTTTATACATATTCGCAATTTTTCCAATAGTTGTAGTCTTTCCAACTCCATTGACACCAATTACCATAATAACAGCAGGCAATCCAAAGGCCTTTAATTCATGGTCACTTCCCTCGGTTAAAATCTCTTTTAAAATTAAGGCGAGTTCTTGTTTTAAACCAGTGCTTTCTGTAATATGCTTTTCCGATGAAGCAGAACGTAAACGTTCGATAACCTCAAGGGAAGTATTAACACCCAAATCAGCGGTAATTAAAACCTCCTCCAACTCTTCAAACAGTTCCTCATCCACCGTACGAAAGGATTGTATGACCGCTTCCAGTTTATCGTTGATGGACTCTCTTGTTTTGCTTAAACTTTCTTTAACTTTACTAAAAAATCCCATGATTTCCTCCTATTGCTGAATTTCATCTATGTCCAGAGAGAGTAATTTTGAAATTCCTCGTTCTTGCATGGTAACACCATAAAGAATGTTTGCGGTTTCCATGGTTCCTCTACGGTGGGTAACCACTATGAACTGGGTTTTATCACTATAATGCTTTAAGTAATCTGCAAATCGATAGACGTTGACATCATCCAAAGCAGCCTCAATTTCGTCCAGAATGCAGAAAGGTGTGGGACGAACATCCAGGATAGCAAAGAGCAAAGCGATGGCTGTAAAGGCCTTTTCGCCGCCAGAGAGCAAAGATAAACTTTGTAACTTTTTGCCGGGAGGCTGTGCCTCTATTTCGATACCGCTTTCTAAAACATTGGTCGGGTCTGTTAAGGTAAGCGTTGCACGACCGCCTCCAAAAAGGGAAGAAAAGACTCGACTAAAGTTCTGGTTAATGATTTCAAATTGCTCAGCAAATCTGCTTTGCATAATGTCAAGCATTTCATCAATAACCGCTTCCAGCTCTTTCCTCGCTTTTTCTAAATCATTGGTTTGTACTGTCAGGAAGTCGAACCTTTCTTTCACATTTTTATATTCCTCGATGGCATCAATGTTAATGTTGCCCAGTGCCCGAATCTGTTCCCGCAGGGAACGGATTTTTGAAGAAGCCTCTTGATAATCAAAGTTTTCTCCGGGTTTTACTTCAGCCGCTTCGCTGTAAGGAAGCTCGTATTCTTCTAAAAGCCGTTCGACAATGCCCTCGATTTCCATTTCGTACTTTTCAGCACGAGATTCCATCTTGCTCTGTTGTTGGGTTAATTGAAACACTTGCTCCTGTACGTCTTTAATGGATGCTTGCTTTTCACGCAAACGTGTATCCAACTCCGTTTTTTCTTTGGCAAGCTGCTCCAAGGTGTCGCGGAATAAAGAAAGTTCCCCCTCTTGTTTTTTTGCATCTTCTTCTAAAGTTAGCATTTCCATATTCATCCGCTCAATTTCTCCGCGGATTCTTAAAATCTCTTCACTTTTTGCCGCCATGGCAATTACGTTTTGTGATTTTTCAGTGTTAAGACGGGAGATGCGGTCATTTTCTAACTCGATATCTTTTAGCAAGGTATTCCTGCTAATATTTAAATCTGCTAATTTAGATAGTAATTGCTTGTTCTTACCAGAAAGTGTTTCAAATTCTGTTTCCAAGCACTTTAACCGTTCCTCCAAATGTCTATATTCCTCATCACATCGGGTAATTTCAGTACTTTTTATTTCCTTATCCCGTGCGATATCATCTAAACGATGACGAATGCTATCTTCTTCAGCACGAAGCTGGGAAAAACCGGATTCAAGGGCATCAAGCATAGCGGTTTGATGCTGCAATTCCGCATCCAGACGAACAGATTCCTTTTGTGCTTCCTGAAATTCTCCAAGCTTTTCCTGTAGCAATGCCTGTTTATCCTGTAAACAATCGGCAAGAGCGTTTTTTTCTTCTTCCTTTTTTTGAAGTGTCTTATCTAATTTTACAATATCATTCTTAAGTGTTTCAATCTCTCCCGCTCTGGAAAGAGAGCCTGTATTCTTTTGATTGCTGCCACCAGTCATAGCACCACCGGCCTGCATCACATCGCCGGCTATGGTTACGATCCGGAATTTATGATTAAATTTTCTGCCCATTTCAATTGCATGATCAAGGGTATCACAGATAACGGTATTACCAAGAAAATTACTGACAATATTCTGATATTCTTTATCGCAATCTACCAAATCAGCAGCAATTGCAACATAGCCTTTGGCATTCTTTGCCTTGTCTTCCAAGAACTTTTTCGGCTCAATAGCACTGACTGGCAAAAAGGTTGCCCGTCCTAAATGGTTTTTTTTCAAATATTCAATAGCAACTTTTGCATCTTCTTCCTTTGCGGTCACAATATTTTGATTGGCAGACCCCAACGCTGTCTCAATGGCGGTAATATACTTCTTTTCCGTGTGAATCAACTGTGCCAAAGGGCCATATATTTTTGTCCCTTTGATATTGCCGTTTTTGTACGCAGTCATAACCCCACGGACACCCTTGGCATAACCTTCGTATTCCCGTTCCATGTCTTCCAGCATAGATTTTCTGGATTGTTTATGGTTCAACAAAAGCTGTATTTCCGTCTGCTTTTCCGTAATTTCATTTTGCTCGGTTGCAATGCTTTGCATTTCGTTCTCCAGTGCAACCGTTTCTTTTTGCAAAACTTCGATTTTTGCAACACAATGTTCAAAGTCAGTTTTTGTTTTCTGGCATAATTCACTCAGGGAGGTTTTATCTTCTGTCTTACCGGTAATTTCCTGCTCCAAAGCCGTTTGGCGTTCCATGAAGTTATCCGCCAAAATAGTTAAATTTTCGATACTTGCTGTAGCGGCATTTTTTTGAGAAATCAAATCAATCATTTTGGCTTTGGTAGCTTCCATCTCTTGATTCTTCTTCTTTGCAGCTTCGTCGATATTTTGAGCCTCAAAAGACAATTCTTCCTGGCTTTTTCCGACACCTTGGCTTTTTGCTTGCAATTCAATCAAATGTTCATTATGTTCTGCGAGAACCGAATCAATTTGTTCAATATTAGTATTTCCTGCCTGAATTTCTTCTTCAAGACGGGAAATATTCTGCTGACTATGAACAATATCATTCATCAAAAGGCTGGTTCTGTTCTTAGCATCATTCATCAACTCTAATGTATTTTTGTCCGCCTCCCGGCAATCCTCCATCTTTTGTTCGACTTCCTGGGATTTGTCATACATAGCGGAAATTTCAATATCAGTTTGTTCTAGCTCGCTCTTGATATCAGAAATTTGCTCTGTTAATAATGAAATATTTTCATTCAATGAAGCAAGTTCTTTTTTTGCTTTTTCTGCATTGATAACAGATACCGTGATATCCAGGTTCCGCATTTCGTCCCGAAGCAGAAGGTAACGTCTTGCTTTTTCGGATTGGCGTTCCAAAGGACCAAGCTGGCTTTCCAGCTCGTTCAAAATATCCGCTACCCGAGTTAAGTTTTCGGTAGTTTGTAAGAGTTTACGCTCTGCCTCGATTTTCCGATATTTGTATTTGGAAATTCCAGCAGCCTCTTCGAAAATCTGACGACGATCTTCAGACTTGGTGCTTAAGATACTGTCAATCTTACCTTGTCCTATAATGGAATAACCATCCCGCCCCAAACCGGTATCCATGAAAAGCTCATGAATATCCTTTAGACGGCACAATGTTTTATTGATATAATATTCACCTTCGCCGCTCCGGTAAACCCGGCGAGTAACGGTAATTTCAGGGAAATCAAGATGAAAATAATGGTCAGAATTGTCCAGCGTCAACGTAACCTCTGCAAAACCGAGGGCTTTTCTCGCCTCTGTACCGGAAAAAATAACATCTTCCATCTTACTACCACGAAGAGATTTGATGCTTTGCTCGCCCATGACCCAGCGAATCGCATCGGAAATATTACTTTTTCCCGAACCATTGGGGCCTACAATTGCAGTAATTCCCGGATTAAAGTCCAGGTAAATTTTATCAGCAAAGGACTTAAATCCTTGCATTTCAATATTCTTCAGACGCATAGTAACAATCCTTTTCTTATAATTTTACTCAAAAGTCTTACGCCAATGTTGCAATGTATTTTTTAACCATAAAGGCAGGTCGATATGATTCTTTAACCTTTCTCATGCCCGGAATTCCCATATCTTCTTCCCGGTTGACATACTCAAAATCCTTCCATTCATGCTCCAAAAACTGTTGGTTTATCATAGCAAATGCCCCTTGATAATCAGTATCAGCGTGCTCTAAATGAATTACAGCTGTTTTACCGCAAAGAGGTTCTCCAACCGAAAAGGCAACCATTTTTCCGTCCACCCGGATACAACCGCCCCGAACATCCAGAGAAGACCAGTTTTGAAACAATTCTTGAACCGCTTCCCGTTCCTCGTCCAATCCAAAGGCTTCTTCTCCCTTGTTTTCATGCCAACGGTCAAATAATGCTAAGCATTCTCCAATATCGTTTTGGGAAAGTTTTTGGTACTCCCACGAATAAAGTGACTTAAACTTATTGATATGGTTTTTCTTGGCATGATACTTTTTGCCGGATAGTTTAATTAAATCCTCAACACGATACACATAATCAAAATAATTTACATCCTCAGATATCAAAAACTTCCCCGGAAATACATCTAACAGCTTTCGCATTGTTCTTTCGTCATAAAGGCGAATCAAGGGCTGAAATCCACGCTCTTTGCAATCGTCAATCAAGGTTTCAACCACTGGCCGAATATCTCGCTCTGTTCCATCGTCGTTGATAAATCCGATAGGAAAAGTTGCACTTCTGGGACCGCCAATATGCTGGGGCATAATGCAGAGCATATCATCCAAAACTACATAACGAATATCATAACTCTTCCGCCACATAAAAAGATTGGTAAAGGTAAACTCTGAATTTTGACTGCATCTTTTTTTCAAATAACGATTGATTTCCTCTTTTTTCTCAATCGAAATCTCTTGTAATTTCAGCATAAAACCTCCTACAAGTTTAAGAATTGCCTCTCTATTCCTCGTCTTCTTTTTGTTCGTCTAAATAGAGCCAAAGAGATGACATGCAGCTATGCAACAGTGCATCATCCGGAAAATAAACGGTAGGCTCCTGCATACGACTGAAATCCTGAGGTAAGATAAGAGTAAATTGCGCACCTGTTCTATAGTTTCTAAATTCTAGTTCGCCACCCATATCTTTGGCAAGCTTTCTGCAAAGAGGAAGTCCAAGTCCCTGTATTCTTGGAGGCAGGAAATCATTCATTTGCTGTTTTATATTAAACTCTTGTTGAAACTTTGTAAATAAGACCGGTTGAATTTCCTTCGGTACACCACCACCGTAATCCCGAACAATCAGTTCGAATCGATCCTGCCCCGCTTTGCAAAGAAGCTTAACATTTTTATTCGCAGTTCTACCGTGCTGTAAGGCATTTGCGATTAAATAATAAAGAATCGTAGCGATTCGCCTAGAGTCGAATATTACGCCGGTTTCCGAATCGGGTGCAAGAACAAACTGGATTTTGCAGCGAATTTTACCTGCAAGAATATGATTCAAGTGTTTCGTAAAAGCTTCAAAAAATTGCACAATCTCGAAGGATGCCATCTTGGGCTTGGAAATAGAATCCGATTCTCCAAACAACTCAGCTAGTGCAGTAGTTTTAGAGGTTAAATCCCGTGCAACAAGTTGAGCACGTGAAACAAATGCCGCAACATTCAAAGGCAAATTAGGAAGACGAAGAACTGATTCCAAAGCAGGCACAACCTCTGCCATAGCATTGCCAATTGCATGAGAAATGATCCTGGAAAGTGCTATTTTCTCTTCATCTTGATTTAAAGATTCAGAAGTGGTCGCTAGATTCTTTTCTTCCATAGTGCTCTCTCCTTAAAAAAACTCAAGATATTGTATTTTCATTATAACATAACCACATTCACTTGTCAAAAATATTATAAAAATTTTACAATATTTTTTTGTTTTAAATTCCCTATTGCTATTTCTTAAAATGTATGTTATACTTACAATGTTTTTTGAGGGTGTAGCTCAGTTGGTTAGAGTACTTGCTTGACATGCAAGGGGTCGACGGTTCAAGTCCGCCCATCCTCACCAAAAATGGCAGACACATTGTGTCTGCCATTTTTTACTGCGCATTTTTTAATTCAACAAATTCTGAATCCGATACATAAACAATGCAACTTCGATTCTTGTAGCATTGCCCTGCGGGTTAATCCAACCATCTCCATACCCACTCATAAGTCCTGCACCAACACAAGCCGCCATAGCATCACGGGCATAGAAATCAATGGAGTCCTTGTCTAAAAACTGATTTAAAACGCCGGTATTAGGAATGGAAGTTAAAATTCCCTCGGCAGATAAGACACGATACGCCAGGGTTGCCATATCCTGCCGTTTAATCAATCCGGTTGGGTAAAAACAGCCATCCCCACCGCCAAGGGCAATGCCAAGCTCTTTGGCGATTCCAATCTCCTGATAGTAATAGCTATCCGGCAAAACATCGGTAAAATTCCCGCTGAATTCTGCCGTTTTCCCTAAAATTCGCAATAATAAAACTGTGTTATCTGCACGAGTGATATACGAATCAGGTGCAAATTTAGTTTCGCTTTGCCCCCGAATAATTCCTTGAGATGCAAGAGAATTTACCTCATCCATCGCCCACCAGTAATCGTCCATATCGGTAAACTTATTGACATAAGCTTCGTTCATAGGCTTGTCCGTAACAGATGGTTCTGCCAAAGGAGGCATTTCCTCCGTGGATTGCTCCTGATCATGCAAGACAGTTCCGTTTACCTTCTGCATCAAAGCATCAATTGCCGGATTATCAACAAAAGTGTGATATGTAAACATGCAGTAGCCGGAGATATTCTCATTTTCTCTCCCCATAGAAATATGTTGTTCTAGTTCCTCTGTCCCTTTTTCGCCTGTCCATGCAGGAATGGTACTGGATACTGTCCTGTATGCACCCTCGCCAATATAAAGCTTCACATCAGTGTCTTTTACCAAATCAGACCACCAATCACAAAGAATACTATAGTCGGCAATTTCATAGCCAATATTCCAGTAAATCTGTGGCATGATATAATCCACCCAACCATTTTCCACCCATGCCTTGGAATCTGCATAGACAGTATCGTAGGAGCCACCTCCTCGGGTTGCACTTCCGCCGGGTATATCATAATCATTTGCCCAAATACCTCTTGGGCTGATTCCAAAGTCAATGTCAGGGTTTTCTGCATGGACAGCCTCATCCATCTGCTTTACCATTTTGTTGACCATGGCACGACGCCAATCCCCTTTATCGGGATACTCATCCCGATAAAAGGAATACGCAATATCGTCATTGAAATCACTATCCGGATAGAAATAGTCGTCCATATGAATTCCGTCAACATCATAGTTTTTCACAATCTCCACCGCACCCTCGACAATCAACTGAATGGATGCACTGTCGCCGGGATTGTAGTACATTTTTCCATTTTTATCTGTCAAAACAAGTTCCGGATGTAAAACCGCCGGATTGTCTTTGGAAAGAAGTTCACGCTCCGATGCAGACGCAGTAATCCGGTAGGGATTGATCCAAGCATGGAGTTCGATTCCCCGTTTATGCGCCTCTTTAACGGCAAAAGATAGGGGGTCAAAGTTGTGTTCCGGAGCAACACCTTGAGTTCCTGTCAAATACCGGGACCATGGAAAAATCTCGGACTGATACAGGGCATCGCCAGTTGGCCGAACTTGAAAAAATACTGCATTGAATCCCATCTTTTTACAATGGTCTAGTATTTTGGTCATTTCTTTCTCTAAAAACTCAGAATCAGTGGTCTGGGTTGATGGATAATCAATATTTGAAACTGTGGATACCCAAACACCGCGTAGTTCATCTTCTTCGGCAGACACGGTATGGTTTGATGTTGGCTGATAAAAAAAGCCGATGGCAATTGCAGTACAAACCATCAATACAAATAATCGAAAAGAAAAATTATATTTTTTCATCAAGAAATCACTCCTGTTTTTTATTCCCATGTCTTGTCCTATTATATGCTTTTCGATTGGAAAAAGACCAAGCAAAAATAATTGTAACATAATACCCCGAAAAAGTCAATTTCCGGGGTATCTTCGTAAAGAGTCCTTAATATTTATTTCCGACTCCTACATAGCCGGTTTTCTCGACAATGTATTGTCCTTCCTCGGACAACACCCAATCAATCAATTTTTGTACGTTTTTGTTATCTTCTTCTGCGTATGTAACTGCATACAAAGGCGCAACAATGGGGTAACTTTCGTTTGCGATATTCTCAACAGTGGGTTTCACACCATCAATTGCAATCAGCTTGATATCAGGATTTTTAATAATTCCCTCCACATAGTACCGGAAAGAAAAACCAATAGAGCCAGCTTTGCTTTTGTAATCCGCTACCTCTTCAATAATACCCGCCATCAGGTCATTGACCATTTCGGTTGGTGCCTCCATAATAGGGGTATCGCCCATAAACCGCTTGAGCATACTTTGACTGCCGCTCCCCTCGTTTCTCTGGAATGCTACAATTTCTTCATTCTTTCCACCAACCTGACTCCAATTGGTAATTTCCCCTGCGTAAATCCCTTTAATTTCCTCTGTGGTAAGGGAATTTATTGGATTATTCTTATGGACGAAGAAGACAAAGGCATCCCGGGCAATAGGGGTATACTGAAAAGTTGTCCCATTATTCTTTGCCACCTGAATTTGTTCTTCCGATGGGTATGCGCCAAAGAAAATATCAGTTCCTTTCACGCCAAGAAATCCGTAACCGGCAGTTGTGTTGTTATACTCAAACACACCATCATATAGTTTCGTTGTGTCAGGATATACCGCATTAACAAAGGCAGAATAAACTGGAAAAACCGCCGCAGCGCCATCTACAACAGGCAGGTTCTCGGTCAATTTTAGCGTTTTACTGTCCAACTTGACAATTTTACTATCCTCATCAAAGGGTAGGTACTCATAAACGTCAATGTTGGGAGTAACGTTAATGGTAATTTTTTCTTGATACCTTATTACGCCGTAATTCACGCCAAGGGCAATGAGAAAGCAACACAAAAAGATGCTCCACCACTTGATATAGCGAATGCGTCTGGAAATCCAAAGCAAAGGAATTATCAGAGACGGTAAAACGAACATTCCTACATAACATACCGCCATGTGAATTCCATCCATGGAAAGTAAAATTCCAAGAATCATTGCCACAATACCGCAACCATACAAAAGGACAGCGGTCAAAATTAACTTAACAATAATTTGAAATGCTTTCGAATGAAGAATTTTACTCACAAAAAACACCGCCTAGCGCAATTACTGTTATTTATTTACAAAAATTTTCTACATAGTTATCCATAGCTTCTGCAATAATTTTTACCGCTTCTTCTCTGCCCTGAATTTCATCAACGGCAGTATCCTTGTTTTCCAAATTCTTGTATACAGAGAAGAAATGCTTCATTTCATCAAAGATGTGCTTAGGCAATTGGTCAATATCGGTGTACATATTGTAGTTGGGGTCATTAAAGGGAATCGCAATGATTTTTTCATCTGCTCTTCCATTATCAATCATGGTAATCACACCGATAGGGTATGCCCGAACCAGAGACAGAGGCTCTAGGGGTTCCGCACAAATCAACAAAACATCCAACGGGTCATTATCGTCCCCGTAAGTGCGGGGAATAAACCCATAGTTTGCGGGATAGTGGGTTGAGGTATACAGGATTCTGTCCAACATAATGTAGCCGGTTTCCTTATCCAGCTCATATTTTTTTCTGCTCCCCTTTGAAATTTCAACCACACAGATAAAATCTTCGGTGGTAACCCGCTTTGGGGAAATATCGTGCCAGATATTGTTAGCCATGGTTCATCACTCCTCTTAGATTTTAAAAATTCCTAATGTATCCAGCACTGAAGAAACCAGAATCAAAACAATACAAATCGGTGCTAGATACTTAATAACAAATTGAAAAAGATTTTTTCTCTTAAAGGTTGCTGATAATTCTATTTCGTCAATCAGTGCTTTGGGTTTGATTACATACCCCACAAAGAAGCAAGTAAACAATGCAACAATCGGCATCAAAACACTGTTACTGATAAAGTCAAAGAAATCAAGGAATTGCATTCCAATCATTCTCACGTTTCCCCAAACACCGTAACCAAGAGTTGAGGGTAATCCAATAATGACAGAGCCTAAAAAAACAACAAGGCAAGAAAGCTTTCGATTGATTTTAAACTTATCACAAACGATGGAAACAACAGTTTCCATCAAAGAAATGGACGAGGTCAAAGCAGCAAAGAGAACGAGCAGGAAAAAGGCTGCTCCAATAACGGTTCCGCCGGACATGGTTTCAAATACCTTGGGAAGGGTTATAAACATTAGACTTGGACCTTTTCCCAACGCCTCGGGTGTTCCGCCGGAGAAAACAAATACCGCAGGAATAATCATCAACCCTGCAAGAAAAGCAATTCCGGTATCAAAAAGCTCAATTTGCTTTACCGAAGACTCCAGATTAACCTCTTTTTTCATATAGGAACCGTATGTAATCATAATTCCCATAGCAAGGGACATGGAATAGAACAATTGCCCCATAGCAGCAAGAACTGTTTTTACTGAAAACTTGCTGAAATCAGGGGTAATATAATACAAAAGGCCCTCCACCGCTCCTGGCATACAAATCGAATAAATTGCAATAACGATAGACAGGAGAATCAAAATCGGCATCATAATCTTGCTGACTTTTTCAACTCCCTTTTCCACACCAAACAGAACAATCACTGCTGTAATTCCAAGGTACAACAAAAACCAAAAAATCGGTTGACCTGTCTGGGAGATAAAGCTTCCAAAATAGGCGTCACTTGCAGCATTTACTCCATCGCCGGAAAGAAAGGCAAATAAATACTTGGTAACCCATCCGCCGATGACCGAATAATAGGGCAATATAATTATTGGCACAAGAGCTGCTAGATATCCAATAAAGGAATACCGTGAATCAAGTTTCCGAAAAGCTCCAATGGCACTGAGCCCCGTTTTTCTACCGAGAGAAATCTCCGCACTCATCAGGGCAAAACCAAAGGTTAGAGCGAGAATAATATAAACCAGCAAAAAGATTCCTCCGCCGTATGCCGCTGCAAGATAAGGAAACCGCCAAATATTTCCCAAGCCTACCGCTGAGCCAGCTGCGGCAAGAACAAAGCCTATTTTCCCAGTAAAACTACTTCTTTTTTCCTCCGTCATACTTAACTTCCCCTTTTTTGTCTGTATCATTCGTTGAAAACTCCCACATAAATACAAATGTGTTGGGGTTATTGTATCATATTCCTTCCTGCTTTTCAATATCTTTTTCGCAATGCTTGATATAAAAAATGCAGATTTATTGATAAATCTGCATTTAAAAATATTATTTCAATTGTGCCCCGCCAACACTGGCAATTTCCTTGGAAACCAACTGCACAGACTTAATACCCTCAGCGAGAGGTGCTACAACTAGCGGGTTCCCTGCATTCAATGTATCAACAAAGTATTTGAGTTCATTGTAGTACCCTCCTAAACTGGATAGATTACCACCGATCTCGTTATTACCCTCAAAAGCTGGCTTAATTTCCGGCTTAACGACACCGCCCTCAGCGGGATAAACCACAAGCCCATTTGCATCATTAACAATGGTAGCCTTTTCGCACTTTACACGGAATGTTGCAGTAAAGGGGAAATCAGCGGGGTAGTCCCAGCACCCCTCTACGGTTACTGTTGCTTTGGGATATTTGAATGTTGTAAAAATCTGCTCAATAACACCCTTTTCGTTTCTGTCTGCAGAGGAAACCAAGCTTTCCGGTTCGCCCAACAAGAACCGCATAAAATCAACATCGTGAATATGTAAATCAAGTGCCATGGAACCGCTCTTTTCTGCAACATGGAGCCAATTCTCCCATCCCCATGTAGGGAAATTACTTAATCGCTGAAATACTGCAGTACGAATTTCGCCATATGTTTTCTTATCAATGACTTCTTTCAGCCAAACATATTCATCCCACATTCTGATAACCTGACCTACCTGAACTTGAGCGCCAGTTTCTTTCTGGATTTCCAGAAGAAGCTTTCCCTCTTCCTCGGTCATACATACTGGTTTTTCAATAAAGACATTTTTGCCCATCTTCATCGCAGCAACTGCATGAGCAGTATGGAGATAGGTAGGCAAACAAATATCAATAACATCAACATCAGCGTTTGCAATCAATTCATCGCCAGTTGCATAAACTTTTGCATCATGAACTTTTGCAACTTTTTCTGCTTTTTCCGGTCTTACATCAGCGACAGCAACAACTTTAACATTATCAATGACATCATAGCAAGCAGAGTGCATACCGCCCATAAAGCCGCAACCAATCAAGCCAACTTTTAACATGATTATTTCCTCCCTAAAATTTTTTCCATTGCATTGGATGTATTGTAAACAATGGTTTCCGGATACTGGGTATACGGCGGAAGCATCTCTGCAGTAACCCAACCAGTATAACCAATTTGATCCAATTCTGCTTTAACAGCCTTGTAATCCACATCGCCTGCCAAAATATCTACAAAACAATTAAGGCCACCTGGGTTCTTTCGGTAATCCTTAAAGTGAACCTTTTTAATTCGTTTGCCCAAAATACGAATCCAATGTTCAGGGTAACCGTTATAAAGAACATTTCCAACATCAAAATAAGAACCTACAAAAGAAGAATTGATGCTATCGATTAAATCACGCATTTCAAGCGGAGAAAGCAAGAACTGGTTCCAAACATTCTCGATACAAAGTTCAACGCCGTATTGCTCCGCTATAGGAGCAAGCTCCAAAAGTGCAGCCTTACAACGGTCATATGCTACATCATAGGGAACAACCTCACTACCGGGTTCAAAATCAACACCAACAGCACCGGGTACAACTAAAATAGACTGCATTCCTAAATAAGCTGCCAATTCCAACTGTTTTTTTGTAATAGAAATCGCTCGCATCCTTACCTCGGGATTAGATGCAGTGTAATTTGTCTGCCAATAAAGTCCGCTTGCCAAGCTGTAAAGTTCCATTCCGTATTTCGCTGCTAAAACCTTAATTTTTTCCATATCGTCCTTGGTGCTGTTCAAATTTACCGGACCATCTTCCGCAAGAGCAAGCTCTACCCCGTCAAATCCGGCATCGGAAGCAAGAGCAAAAATCTTTTCTAGATTTGTTTCTGCAAAAGACCAAACACTAATTCCCTTTTTCATATAATACCTCCTTGTATTTTCTACTTTTATGTTATAATGTTTTTTCAAAAAAAGGAATGTATTTTTTTATCTTAATATTATATTTTTGTGACTTTTGCGGACTAGTTTTGGAGAAAATCTATAGCAATAAAGAAGTGCCTTTCAAAAGAAAGGCACTTTGAATTATTTAATTTTTCTTGCCTCAGTATAAAAACGCTTATCGCAGGCATCCCCCATAGAAAAAGTCTTTCTGGGCAATGCTCCGTCCAAAATAACCGATTTATACAAATCAGACTTATCCATTGCCTCTAAAATAATTCCAAAGTTGCTTTTTGTCTCACAAAGTCTGCGAACAACGTCTTCGCCATGGATATAATCCACTTCTCCACCGTTTTTTGCAATAAATTCATCCATGAATTTTTGAACCGTAGCCACGGTCAAGTACTCCTTTGGATTGGTTATTGTGACAGTCTTTTCCTGTCCATCAAAAACAAAAGTAAACTTCTGACCAACGGCATCTTCTTCAAAACTAACGGCATATTTCTCTTGAAGTGCATCAAGAAAGGCAGCTCCATCCGAATCAAATACCACACGATGAATTGCTTCAAAAACAAGGGAATTATCATGTAGGTTCACAAGTTCACACAAGGCATATCGAGCCGGAGAATTCTTGGCAGCATCCCCAATTTCTTTTTTTAAATTTTCATAATGAGTTTTTGCGGTTGCCAAGGAATGGTTTCCATCGCCCATAGCATAAATCAACGGGAACGCTTTGTGAACACCATATTTTCGATTGAAGGCATCAATATCATCCAACGCAGCGAGTTTTTCATCCAAGAGTTTACACGCAGCCTCTGACATCTTATATCCTGAAATATGCCCGGAATCCTGCATCAAGTCAAAATCATAAAGCTTTTCAAACTCTTCAAGATTTCCTAAATTCGGTTCAATAATTTCTTTAGAACTATCGTCAATCAAAAGCATAATATGGGGGAGCTCAACTGTGGCATCACACCGCACCTTTAATCTAGGAGGAATTCTGGAAATAACCGTTCCTTCTGTTGCCCTGACTTTAGTTTGAGACTCCTTAGCAAAGTCATAGTCCTCAAGATCAACTGCACCGACAACACCAAGACGCTTTACACCATTTGCAAGGGTTCTTACAACAAAAATGTATGTATTTTTATGCTCACAAAAGACCGCATCCTCCATATACTGTTTCATCACATCGTTGGTCTTTTGGATTCTTTCTTCGATATCGTCATCATTTAAATAAATTTCCGGCACAACCAGATTCAATGCCGAATACTCCTTCCCAGCAATATTGGATACTGCATTCCAGTATTCCGGTTCGGAGGTATATTGATCACAAGCAACAACGCTCCATTTTTTCATTGCTTCACTATCCGCCGAAAACTTCGGCAAAAGGATATCTGCCCTTTGAAATGTCATACCATGTCTCCTTTCTTTTTAAGAACAGGGACGGCAAAAAGCCGCCCCAGACTATTATGCATTTTTCATGGCAATGGCTGCCTTTGCTTTTTCAGCAATCGTCTTGGCATCCAGACCGTACATTTCAAGTAAAACGTTTGGTTTACCACTTTTGCCAAAGACATCTTCGGTCCCAACACGAAGCATGGGCACCGGAACAGTTTCACAGAGTACCTCTGCAACAGCAGAACCCAAACCGCCTATAATATTGTGTTCTTCCGCCGTTACAATTGCTCCGGTTTCCTTTGCGGCTTTTACGATAATTTCTCTGTCAATAGGTTTAATAGACGCCATATTGATAACCCGGGCAGAAATTCCCTGCTCCGCCAGAATTTTTTTTGCCTCCATTGCCGCAGGAACCAAAAGACCGGTTCCAATCAAGGTTACATCTGTTCCGTCAGCCAACTCAACGCCTTTCCCGATTTCGAACTGATAGCTTTCATCAAAAATGGTGGGAACTGCCAATCTGCCAAAACGCAGATAAACAGGACCTTTGTGCTCAATAGCTGCTTTTACTGCCAAACGGGATTCGGTTGCGTCAGCAGGGTTTAAAATAATCATTCCGGGGATAGTACGCATAATGCCGATATCCTCTAAACATTGATGGGTTGCACCATCCTCGCCGACAGAGATGCCGGCATGCGTTGCCCCAATTTTCACATTCAAGTGGGGATAGCCAATAGAATTTCTGATTTGTTCAAATGCACGGCCTGCTGCAAACATCGCAAAAGAACTGGCAAAAACCGTTTTCCCACAAGAGGCGATTCCGGCAGCGGTAGCCATCATATTTCCTTCCGCAATACCGGTGTTAATAAAACGTTCGGGGTATGCCTTTTTAAAGCCATCTGTTTTGGTGGACTTGGAAAGGTCGGCATCCAGAACAACAATGTTTTCATCTGCACCAAATTCTACCAAAGCGTTTCCATATGCTTCTCTAGTTGCGATTTTTTCTCCAATTTGATAACTCATTCTAGCGCACCTCCAGTTCCTTTAAGTAAGCATCCAATTCAGAGATTGCCTGTTCGTACTGCTCCTGATTGGGAGCCGCACCATGCCAACCAGCTTGATTCTCCATAAAGGATACACCCTTACCCTTGACGCTTTTTGCAAGAATCAGGGTTGGCTTTCCCTTGATTGTTTTTGCCTCCTGAACTGCAGCTTCAATTTGATTAAAATCATGAGCATCAATGGAAATAACATGCCATTGAAACGCCTCAAACTTCTTATCAATGGGAGTAGGATTCATAACATCGGTTACTTCTCCATCAATCTGTAATCCATTAAAATCAAGAAAGGCGGTAAGGTTATCCAACTTGTAATGTGCCGCAAACATCGCAGCCTCCCAAACCTGTCCTTCTTCAATTTCGCCATCGCCTAAAATTGCATAAACACGATAGTCTTTCTTGTCCATCTTTCCAGCAAGAGCCATTCCATTTGCCGCACTGATTCCCTGCCCAAGAGAGCCGGTGGACATATCAACACCATTAACGCCTTTCATATCAGGATGCCCCTGCAGGTAGCTGTCTGCACGACGGAACGTTTTAATATCCTCTTTGGGAAGAAATCCTGCCTCTGCAAGCACGCCATAAAGAGCCGGAGAACAATGACCCTTCGAAAGAACCAATCTGTCTCGATCAAGATTTTTTGCATCCTGAGGGTTAACCTTCATCTCCTTCAAGTATAGGTATGTAAGGATATCCGCAACGGATAGGGAACCGCCAGGATGTCCAGCACCGGCAGAATAAACAGCCTCTAAAGCCATCTTCCGTACATTTGTAGCATGTACTTTCAACTCTTTTATCTGTTCCGTGTTCATAACTCTTTTACCTCCATATAAATGTATATCCAATAATGTTTTTCAAAAAGAAATTGATTTAAAGCCGTTCCCAAGAATTTCTCTTGCATCTGAAACAATCATAAAAGCATCTTTATCCAGCGTGTGTATCAGCTTTTTCAGTTTGGGAAGTTCTACTTTTCGAATAACACAGAGTAAAACCGTGCCTTGTCTTCCATGATACATCGAAATGGAACGAAGTCCTGTAACGCCACGATGCATTTCTTGATAAATCCCACGGGAAATTGATTCCGCACGGTCTGACATCACATAAACCATTTGTCCGTAATCTACCCCCGCCAAAACAGCATCCAATACCTTGCTGCAGGCAAATAATGTAAGGGCAGAATATAAAGCCGCTTCCCATTTTCCAAATACAAAGCCAGCGGCAAGGATAACAACCCCATCAATCAAAAGGAAAAACTGTCCTACCGAGAATCTGGGAAACCACTTTTTCAAAACCAGAGCAAGAATATCTGTTCCGCCAGTTGTACCATTAACCGAAATAACCAATCCAAGGCTAAATCCAATTCCTGCTCCACCAAATATAGCTGCAAGCAAGGGGTCAGACGTTAAGGGAGAAAACTGTGAGAAAAACTGGGTTGACAACGACAAAGCCAACGTTCCAATCAAAGAATAGCATAAGAAAGCTTTGTTAAAATTCAATGCACCTAAAATGAAAATAGGAATATTGATCAGTAAAATTAAAACACCAACACTCAAACCAGTCAAATGATTAACCAGGGTGGCGATGCCCCCTACCCCACCCGCAACAATATGCAGCGGAACAAGAAACAATTCCAGAAATGCCCCCATAGCAATGGCGCCAATCATTGTATAAATACCTTTTTTTGCTTTTTCGTACATACTTTCACATCCTTTATCATATGTACGAAAAAAAGTTAGCAAAAAAGATGTGCCATCAATTCAGAGATGCGTTCTCCCTTGTTATGTAAGTAAAGATAGCCAATCAGGGTTTCGACACCGGTCGCAATTCGATAATCAGAAACTCGGGAATTTTTGGGAGGCTGAGATTTGGTGTTACGCCCCCTGTGAAACACAGCCTGCTCTTCTTCGGTTAGCATGCCCTCAATCTTATGATAAAATTCTGCTTGTGCCGCAGCACAAACAAATTTTGTAGCTTGTTTATGAAGAGTATTAACTTTCTGGTCTGTCTTACTCAATAAAAAACTGCGAACATAAATCTCATAGATGCTGTCACCAATATACGCAAGTGAAAGTGCACTATACTGATTCACAGGCAAAAAACCGCCCTCAAAGCTCATTTGAATCTCATTTACCATAGTAACCCTCTTATAACTTAGTCAACTGCTGACCCTGAGGAGTATCCTTTACCTCGTAGCCAAGTTCACGCAGAGCATCTCGTAGGGAATCAGAGGTTGCCCAATCTTTTTGGTTTCGTGCCTCAGCACGTTTATCCAGCATTTCCTGAACATCCTCAGGCATGACATCCTCTTCTTCTTTCAAGAAAATTCCCAGAACGCCACCAAGTTCTCGAATGAGCGAAATCACTTGCTCAATGACAGATGCCGCAGTAGCACTTTCGGCAGTAATCTTTTTGTTTGCCGAAGCAACCACTTCAAAAATTGTAGAAATTGCATCCGCAGTATTTAAATCATCGTCCATGACTCTAATGAATTTCTCCTTATAACCGTCCAGTTCTTGGAGAAATAACTGTTCCTCGGGAGTTGCGATTCTGTCTTCAGCAGATTTTTTAAAGAATTCCATTGACGAAAGACAGGTATTGATTCGTTCAAGCCCTGCTTTGGCAGAATCCATCAAATCCTTGCTAAAGTTAATGGGGCTACGATAATGAGCGGATAGCATGAAGAACCGAATAACAGCATAATCAAATTCTTTGGCAACATCCCGAACTGTAAAGAAGTTTCCTAACGACTTGGACATCTTTCGATTATCCACATTGATATATCCATTATGAACCCAATAATTCGCAAATTGGCAACAATTCGCTGCTTCACTCTGTGCAATTTCATTCTCGTGATGAGGGAAAACCAAATCCTGACCACCACTATGAATATCAATGGTTTTTCCAAGATAGGTATTTGCCATTGCACTACATTCAATGTGCCATCCTGGTCTCCCCATCCCCCATGGGCTTTCCCAAGCAGGCTCGCCCGGCTTTTGCTTTTTCCATAAAGCAAAATCCATTGGGTCTTCTTTGTCTTCATTGATGTTGATACGAGCACCACTTTCAAGTTCTTCTAATGGTTGATGGGACAGCTTTCCGTATTCCTTAAATTTCTTTGTGCTATAATAGACATCGCCGTCTACATTATAGGCATAACCCCGATCAATCAGCTCTGTAATTAACTCAATGATAGAATCAATATTCTCGGTTGCTCTAGGATGTACTGTCGCTTCCTTAATCCCAAGCCCCTTGGCATCGGTAAAATATTCGGCGATATATTGATCTGCAAGTTCTCTCACTGTAATGCCAAGTTCATTTGCCTTGTTAATCATCTTGTCATCTACATCAGTGAAGTTCTGAACAAATTGGACCTCGTAACCTTTATATTCTAGATAGCGGCGTAAGGTATCAAAGATGATGAAAGGACGTGCATTACCAATATGAAAATAGTTATAGACCGTAGGACCACAGGAATACATTTTCACTTTCCCAGGTTCAATAGACCGAAATTCATCTTTTTTTCTTGTTAAAGTATTGTATAAAAACAACTTACTTTCCGTCATGGTTCATCTCCTCCAGTTTTTTTCTCATCCGCTCTACTTCAACACGCAGGCTGCAAAGTTCCATAGACACCGGATCCGGAATATGGATTTGGTCCAAATCGGCGACCGGTCGCAAATTAGGAGCTGCCGGAGCCACCCTCTTATTATCCCGTTTCACAATGTGTGCAGGAACGCCAACGCAAGTGCTGTTAGGCGGAATCTCATTTAACACAACGGCATTTGCCGCAATTTTACTGTTATCCCCAACGGTAAAAGGTCCTAAAATTTTCGCACCACTACCAATGGTAACATTATTTCCAATGGTTGGATGTCGTTTTCCCTTATCTTTTCCTGTACCGCCCAGAGTTACGCCTTGATAAATAGTGCAATAATCTCCAACTTCTGCCGTTTCGCCAATGACAACGCCCATTCCATGATCAATGAAAACGCCTTTTCCAATTTTTGCAGAGGGATGGATTTCGATTCCGGTTTTCTTTCTTGTACGCTTGGAAATCCAATCTGCCAAAAAGCGATGTCCCCGTCCATCAAGCCAATGAGCAATTCTATAGTTGATTAACGCACGGACACCCGGATAAAGAAAAAACACCTGTGCTTTGGAATGCGCTGCCGGATCTCGGTCAAATACAATATTCACTTCTTGTTTGATTAGCGAAAAAAGTCCCATACTCGACTCCTTCTCTCTTCGTTTCTCAAGAAATCATTTCTATTTTTAACTTTACATTTTATTGTACCACATTTTTTTATGATAGTAAAGGGCAAACTGATAAATATTTCATCTTGATTTTTAAAAAATATTAGCATATAATGTATCTATATTCTATGCAAGATGCCAAAGAGT
The DNA here is from genome assembly GCA_045606185.1 of Ructibacterium sp. Taxonomy (GTDB): domain Bacteria; phylum Bacillota; class Clostridia; order Monoglobales; family Monoglobaceae; genus Ructibacterium. The sequence goes on along the minus strand of JAZURN010000015.1, from coordinate 13,456 downwards.
TACTTGTAGAATGATACTGAGTTTCAAATTTGATATTTAACCAAAGAAAAGAAGGGATTTTTGTGAAAAAATTTGTTATGCTTCTTGCCGCATGTTTTTTTCTCATCACACTTTCCGGCTGCGGATGGTCCGATTCGCCTATTTCGACCACACGTCCTCTGCCAAGCTATCAACCTGCCCCTGTTACAACGGAAAACCCTGATTCATCCAACCGTTCCGAGGATGATGAACGGGACGAACCGGAGATTGTTCGTCAGGAGATTGCAACCATGATCCGGGATGCAGAAGACCTAATTGCAGAAGGATTGTTTGATGATGCCAAAATGGTGCTGCGAGATTTGCGTTCTCGGGCGTTGACAGATGCCGAAAAAAAGCAGGTAAACAACCTCCTTTCCAAGCTAAATACCATTAGTGATTGAGAAAAAGCCGATTGCTGAAGCAATCGGCTTTTTGGTTTTATAAACTTGTCTTAATCCTAAATGAACGTAGTGCCTTCCCTATGTCCTATTTTAATTTAAAACTCCTCCAAATTTTTCAAAGGTTCGCTCTACCTCTTTAGCAAGAAGCTTTACCTCTTCGGTTTGTAATGCAGGGTCATTTTTTAGAACAATTTCAGCAGCTTTTTGGGCTTCTTTTAAAAGCTCCATATCAGACATCAAATCTCCAACACGCATCTGTGGTAAACCATGTTGACGAGTTCCCAAAAACTCTCCAGGACCACGAAGCTCCAAATCGTGTTCTGCGATTTTAAAGCCATCGTCATTTTCACACAAAACCTGCATCCGTTTCTTTGCAACTTCCCCACCATCACAAAACAGAAAACAATAGGATTGCCACTCTCCTCTGCCTACACGCCCGCGGAGCTGATGTAATTGAGATAAGCCAAAACGTTCTGCATTCTCAACAATCATAATACTTGCGTTTGGTACGTCCACTCCCACTTCAATTACAGTGGTAGAAACCAAAGCTTCAATTTCGCCCCTGGCAAACTTCTGCATCACTTCATCCTTTTCGGATGCTTTCATTTTACTGTGCATGGCAGCAATTTTTCTACCACGGTAAGCACCTTTTTTTAGCATGGTAAGATAGTCTTCAACAGCATTTGCCTCAATGAATTCAGATTCTTCTATCAATGGACAAACAAAGTATGCCTGTCGTCCGGAATCCAGTTGGCTTAAAACAAAATCATCAACCTGTTTTCGTTTTTCGCTATTGACCCATTTGGTAATGATTTTTTTTCGCCCTGATGGAAGTTCATCAATGATAGAGATATCAAGGTCACCATAAAGGATTAAAGAAAGGGTTCTCGGAATGGGCGTTGCTGTCATGACCAAGGTATGAACCATATCGCTCTTCCCCGAAAGTGCAGTTCTCTGCCGGACGCCAAAACGATGTTGTTCATCAGTAATGGCAAGCCCTAACCGATAAAACTCCACTTTTTCAGTAATCAGAGCGTGCGTCCCAACGATAACACCAGCAGTGCCGTTTGCTATTTTTTCTAAACTTTCTTTTCTTTCAGCACTTTTTTGTCCGCCACTTAAAAAGGCAACTTCAATATCCCAACTCTGAAATAGTTTAGATAGATTATCATAATGTTGTTTTGCCAAAATTTCAGTCGGAGCCATCATAACCGCCTGAAAACCAGAACGAACTGCTGCAAACATTACTGCAGCCGCTACAATCGTCTTTCCAGATCCAACATCCCCTTGGACAAGCCGATTCATTGGGACATCTCGCCGAAGATCTATGCAAATTTCATTGATAACACGTTTTTGAGCATCGGTCAGAGAAAAAGGCAATTCTTTCGCAAAATCCGCAATGCACTTTACATCAGAGAAAGCTGACGCCTTTCCTTTTTTTCGTTGTTTTTTCGCCATCCCTATCCCAACTTGAAGGACAAAAAACTCCTCAAAGGCAAGACGGCGTCTGGCCTCTTCAAACGCAAGAAAGTCTTCCGGCAAATGAATTTGACGTATCGCCTCCCTAATTGGCATCAAGGAATACATCGTTTGAATGGAGTTCGGAAGAATCTCCGGCATATCTTCCGAAAGCGTTTCTATTGCCACCCGAATGCTATCCCGAACATTTCTTTGGGTAAGTCCTGCGGTGCATGGGTAAATTGGCATAATTTTCCCGGTGGTATTCCCAGCCTTTTCACTATTTTCTGTAACGGGATTGATCATACTGGGAAATCGACCTCGAAACTCTATTTTTCCAAATAAAACAAATTTCTCCGCGCTCCGAAGTATCTTTTCAATATAAGGTGCATTGAACCAGGTAACAGCTATCAATCCTGTTCCATCTGACATATGCACCTGCGTTACTCTTGCCCCATTTTTCGCACGGAAAGAACGAATCCCCCCTGCCGGGGAAACCCGAACGCAAACAAATTCTCCCTCTTGTAAATTCGCAACTGAACAGACGTTTGTACGATCCTCATATCCACGGGGAAGATGATATAACAAATCCCGGATACTAAACACGCCAAGCTTATGAAACAGCTCGGCGCGTTTTTCTCCAATTCCTTTTAAGTATTGGACACTGTCATTTAGTTTCATGGTTATTCCACCGCAATCATATAATAATAAACCGGTTGACCGCCATACACAAGAGAAACATCCAGATACTCATAATTCTTAGAAAGAACATCCGCCAGAGCCTCTGCCTGTTCTTTTTTTACATCGGCACCATAATAAACGGTAATCATACCACTTTCATCGTTGATCATACAGCGAACAAGTTCCTCTGCAACCTGATTAACATCCTTGCCAAGGCAGGAAATAGAACTGCCAATCATTCCCATAATATCGTTTTTCTTAATTTTCAAACCATCAATGGTAGAATTTCGTGCAGCAAACGTTATCTGTCCACACTGAACCATCCCTGCCATTTCCCCCATGGCGCTGGCATTTTCATCCGTGCTAGCTTCCTCTTGAAACGCAAGCATAGCAGAAATTCCTTGCGGAATATTCTTGGTTGGTATGACTCTTACCTCCTGGTCTGTTAAAGCATCAACCTGCTCTGCCGCAAGAATAATATTTTTATTATTCGGAAGAATAAAAACAACATCAGCTGGAATATTTTGGGCTGCATCCAGTAAATCCTGCGTACTTGGATTCATGGTTTGTCCGCCTTCTACGACTTCATCAACACCGATACTCCGGAAAACTTCTGTAAGTCCTTCCCCTGCCGAAACAGCAACGACACCATATTTCTTCCGTTCCACAACAACATCTTCATCAGAGCGAACCTTTTCTTCGTGCTGATACTTCATATTATCTATTTTAAGATTGGTCAATTCGCCCAATTTTAATGCTTGTTCAATCACAAAACCCGGATGGTTGGTGTGAATATGCACCTTGACAATCTCATCATCCTCAATCACAAGCATGCAATCGCCCTTAGATTGAATCGCGGCTTTAAATTGTGTTGCCTGTCTTTCCTTCGTCTTTTGAATCAAAAATTCTGTACAGTAAAGAAATTTAATGTCTTCCTTAACTTTCGCCTGAGCTTTTGGAGCATTCGACATCTTTTCTGTCCCTTGTTCGGGAGCAACCGGTTTTCCCTCTAATGCGAGAACGGCACCCTCAAGCAGAGTAATAACGCCCATGCCACCGGCGTCCACAACACCTGCCTGCTTTAACACAGGAAGAATTTCCGGTGTTTTATCAAGGCTCTCTTTTCCTGCCTTTAATAAGGATTGCAAAAACTTTACCGGCTTTTTATATTTTGATGAAGATTTTTCTGCGAATTCAGCAATTTCCCGCACTACAGTTAAAATGGTGCCCTCGGTGGGTTTCATAACCGCCCGGTAAGCGGTGTCACGGCTCATTTGTGCTGCCGCTTTTATTTCTTCTACACCAAGTTGCGAATGCCCCTGCACTGCAATGGACAAACCACGTAAAATCTGGGATAAAATAACTCCGGAATTTCCTCTGGCATTCCGCAGAGAAGACTTTGCAAGAGTTTCCAGCAGTTGGTCTGCCCCTGCGTCTTCATTGCACAGGAGCGCCTCTGCCGCTGCTGCGCCAAAAGTCATTCCCATATTGGTTCCGGTATCTCCGTCCGGAACCGGAAAAATATTCAAATCGTTGATGTACTTCCGGTTATTTTGCAAATGATTCGATGCAGACTCTATCATCTGCCGTATCATTTCGTTACTTAAAACTTCCACAATATCTCCTCCTACTTGAAGTCGCTTTTTAATGTTAATTAGTGAACTCGAATGCTTTCCACATTCACAGTAACACAACCAACCTCAAGCCCTGTCATCTCTTCTACCTGGTATTTTACACTTTCTTTGATGATTCCGCCAACGGTTCCAATATTTACGCCATATTCCATAATGACATACAGCGTAATATCAATCACATTTTCGTTAACTTTTACTTTAATACCTCGATCCATGCTCTCTTTCTTCAAAAGGCGAGCAATCCCGTCCTTGCTGCTTCGGGTTGCCATACCAACCACACCATAACACTGAGTTGCAGCAAATCCAGCTAGCTTTGCAATAACCGTATTGGAGATTTGAACCATACCTCTATCATTTTTAATTTCAGCAGCCATCGTTTCCTTCCTCCTCTAAATACCGGACTGTCAAATTCCGTTTTTTTGCATGTAACACTTCTCTGCTATGGCAACTAAAGAGAATAATTTGATGTTGTTGTGCTAATTGTTCTAATAGTTCCATCGCATAACCCGCTCTCACATCATCATATGCCATCAAAAAGTCGTCCAAGAACATGGGTTCTGTTCCGTCCCCCAATAAAGAAGCAAGTGCAAGTCGCAGAGAAAAATAAACTTGTTCGTATGTCCCTTTACTAAAAAACTCGGCGGGATAAAGATGTATTTGATCCGGAAGTAAATGGAGTTGATATTCCTCCGAAGTCCTTACATCCCGGTATCTTCCCCCTGTTAATATGTCCAAAAAACCATTGACTTTTTCATTAACACGGGGGGTAAAATCTGACTTTCGCCTATCCGCTACCTCTTGAAACACTTCCAAGGCAAGTTTTAGAGCCTTCTGACGTTTTTCTAATTCTTCAATTTTTTTATTGATTTGCAAAAGCTCTGTTTCAGTATCGGCAGGATTTTTTCCTCCGTGAAAAACATAACTGAGTTTACTTTCGGTTTCCTTAATTTTCGTTAAGCTCTCCATTTGTTGCTGTCGAACCTGTGCAAGTTCCGCCTCTGCATCTAACACCAAAATATCTGCATTCTGAGCAAGAATTGATTCTGCTTCAGCAACCTCCTTGGCAAGGGCAAGAACATCCTCGCCATGGAACAAAGCTGCATAGGTTTTACGATATCCCTCGGCTTCAAGCTTTGCCTGCTTGCAGAGGAGAAATCCTTCTCGTAATTCCCCTGAATTTTTACATCCATAGGGTTCGAGAATTTCTTGATATTCCTTTTCGACAGTATCTCGTTCTTTTTTCTTTTCTTCTTGCAAATCAAGAAGCTTTCTCTTGTTTTCAGCAGCTTGCCATGCATCTTTTTTCGCTTTCTGCATTTGAAAAAAACCGAACGCAACCAAAAAGATTCCCAAAACTCCTGTCACTAACACTCCCAAACCCCAAAAAGAAGCCCGTAGAACAGCAAAACCAACTGCTGTAACCATCAAAATAACACCAATAAGCAGAAAAATACCGTTTTTCTGTTCCTGTTTTTGTTTATTAAGAAAGGTCTGTTCTTCTTTTTCTATATCATACTCTATTGTAGCTGTTTGGTCAAGTATTTCTCTTCTTTTTTCCAGAATTTCCGCTTTTTGCACTTTGTTGTCACTCAAATCAGAAAAGCGTTTACATACCTCTCTGCTCTCTGCCTGCTCCGCAAGGGCAGAAATTCGTTTTCCCTCATCCCACTTCTTTTGTTTTGTTTCTAATTCCACGAGTTTCTTTTTTCTTTCAACAATTTCTTGGAGACGAAGTTCTTCATTTTTATAAGCTTCCAGCTTTTTCTTTTCCTCAATCAACAAAGCTTCTTCTGCCTCTCTTTGCCGTTGTTTCGAAAGCAGATGATATCGTTCCTGAATTTTTTCCTCCCGTAGCGTCCACAGTTTGTCTAACTCTCCCTGGGCGCCTCGTTTATCTTTTGCTTTGATTGCTTTAAGTTCACGTTCCAAATTTTTATGCGTGCTCTCTATCGAGATCTCTTCGGTGCCGGTTTCCATAAGATTCATCAAACGTTTATTGATTTCTTCGTCCGCTCCAGAAAAGAAAGCACCATCTTGATGAAGCCAAAGTGTTTTTTCAAAAACAGTTTCAGGAATCCCCATCAATTGCTCTCCAAGGTTTCTTAGATGAAACTCTGGAAGAATCTCTCCAGTATTACAATCTCGAATTTCTGTTTTGTCGCCGGATGCGGTTTTCCCGAATTTTCTGTAAATCTCTAGGTTACGACCATCTACAACCACCCGCAAAATTCCCTCAGCATTCTTCTCTTCCCATGGAATAATGCGATCACGAAGTTTGAGGCCTTTTCCGTCCTTTTTACTCCCCGAAATACCATAAAGCATTACTTTAATAAAAAGCTGAACTGTAGACTTACCGGCTTCATTTCCGCCATAAATAACCTGCAATCCATCAGAAAAAAGGAGAGAAACATTAAAAAACTTGCCAAACCGTATCATGGATGCTTCGGTAAAACGTATCATTCTCCCTGCCCCCCTTCCATGGCAGACAGGCCTAATTCCAAGGCTAAATAACCAATTTCTTTTTCCTCATCCGGCATGGCACTGATTCTTTCCAGTATAGCGTTGGTAAAACCTCCTCGAAGAGAGTTTTCTCTTGCCATTTCCTCCGGCAAAACTTTCGGTTTTGTTTTATCAATCACATCAAGATAAAAAGCCTTCTGAGACAACGAATCTCGCAAAGCATCGCAATCAATCATTCCGCGACGGACTCTACCTGTTAATACTACTTTCAAACAATGATCGGAGTTTCCCGCATCGAAAAGCTTTTCTGTTATTAGTTCCTGAACCTGATAGCGATCTTCTGCTTCTGTTACATCAACATAAATATGCCTAAAAGACCGGCTTGATGAGGGTGTCCAAGAAAGAGATACATTGCCCTTTTCCGCTTTGCCGGTATAATAGCCTTTTTCTCCTTCTTCATCAAAACCTCTGCCCTCAGGAATCCCGCAATAAGCATAATAAACTCCATCTAAACGAATGAGTTCCGTGCGCTGATGGATATGTCCCAGAGCAATATAGTCCATCCGGCTCGCCGCTAAAGAGGCTTTATCAATGGGATTATAAGAACTTTTCCCGCCACTTGCAACAATTTCTCCATGAAGAATCATCAAATTACACCAGTCATCGGCAACAGAAACCGCATCCAGCAAAGATGTTTCCACATGAGAACTCGGAAAGCTCCTGCCGTGAATTCTCGTCTTCTTCTCCGGGAAATCAAAATACTCCCATTCGGTACCAAAAACATGAACATTGTCTCCCCAATCATCGGATGCATAGGCAGAGTTTGAAAGGTAGGGATCATGGTTTCCGGCAGCAATAAAAATCTTGGTATCCGGAATTTCAGCAAAACATCGTTTCACATAAGATATCGTTTCAGAGGAAACAAACTGGCCATCAAACAAATCTCCACTGATAAACAAAAAATCTCTTTCCTTTGCCGCCAAAACAATGGAACGGAAGGTCTCCATTACTTCACGCCGCCGTGTTTGCATCTGTTTTTGATTAAAATTGGCAGAAAACGGCGTGTCCAAATGAATATCTCCGGTATGCACAAATGTAGGCATAATTTCCCTCCCTCTCCATCTTTTTTATCAAAGAAAGGACGTTACAAAACGTCCTCTCCAATATGTTTTTACTCTTCGTCCGGCATATCCCATGTATGATAAACATTCTGGACATCATCATTTTCTTCCAGCATATCAATCAGCTTTTCCATTTTCGTTACCGCATCAGGGTCATCCAAAGCCGTGGTGGTCTGGGGAATATAGTTTATCTCAGCCTGCACAAAGCTATATCCGGCAGACTCCAAAGCTTCACGAACGCCGCTAAAATTCTCTACTGCGGTCAAAACTTCATAGCATTCATCTTCGATATTGAAATCGTCTGCACCTGCTTCCAATGCATCCATCATCAAAGTGTCTTCATCGATTCCATCTGCTTTTTCAATAACCAATAAACCTTTTCGGTCAAACATAAAGCTGACACAACCGTTCTGACCCAAGTTACCACCGTTTTTATCAAAATAATGACGCAAATCACCGGCTGTTCTATTTTTGTTATCTGTCAAGGTTTCAACAATGACAGCGATACCGTTGGGGCCATAGCCCTCATAAACCATCTCAAAATATTCACTGGTGCTGCCTTCGCCGGAAGCCTTCTTAATACTTCTGGTAATATTGTCATTGGGCATATTGTTGGCTTTTGCCTTTGCGATAACATCACGAAGCTTGGAATTGGAATCCGGATCGGGTCCTCCTTCTTTCACTGCGACCATAAGCTCTCTGCCAATTTTAGTAAAAATCTTACCCCGCTTTGCGTCAATTGCACCTTTCTTCCGCTTAATGGTTGCCCATTTGGAATGTCCTGACATACTTAAAATCCTCCTAAACCTTTTTCTGATTGAAAATGTACTTTACAAAAGCCAAGAGGGGAACACCCCCTCCCGACTTAATTAGCAATTTATTTTTTTGCGTCCGGATTGTTATCTACAAGCTCTTTAATACTAGTTACCAGACCGGCAAGACCCTGAATCTCCGACGGAATAATAATTTTTGTTGCTTTCCCGTCGGCAGCTTTCCCAAAAGCTTCCAAGCTCTTAATCGCAACAACCTTTTCTGTGGGGTCCGCTTCATTAAGCATCCGCAATCCCTCGGCAGTCGCCTTTTGTACCTCCAGAATTGCTTGAGCTTCGCCCTCCGCAATGCGAATGGCAGCTTCCTTTTCTGCCTCAGCCTTTAGAATCTGGGACTGCTTTTCCGCTTCTGCCTGAAGAATCCTAGATTCTTTTTCTCCTTCTGCTACCAAAACAGCGGACTTCTTCTCGCCCTCTGCACGAAGTATGGCTTCACGACGCTCCCGTTCTGCTTTCATCTGTTTTTCCATCGCCTCACGAATACCAGAGGGAGGAATAATATTTTTTAATTCAACACGATTAACCTTGATTCCCCACGGGTCTGTTGCTTCATCCAAAATAGACCGCATCTGGGTATTGATAACATCACGGGAGGTCAAACTCTCATCCAATTCCATGTCCCCAATAATGTTACGCAAGGTCGTAGCCGTCAGGTTTTCAATTGCAGACATGGGCATCTCAACCCCGTAGGTAAATAATTTGGGGTCGGTAATCTGAAAATAAACAACCGTATCAATCTGCATAGTAACATTATCTTTGGTAATTACGGGTTGGGGAGGAAAATCTACAACCTGCTCTTTTAAACTAACACGCTTTGCAACACGCTCAATCAGGGGGAGTTTAAAATGAAGTCCAACACCCCATGTCGAATGATATGCACCAAGACGTTCAATAACATAGGAATTTGCCTGGGGAACAATCTTGATGGCAGATAAAATTAAAAGAATGACAATAATCAAAAGGCCAATTAAAAATTCCATTTTACTCTTCCTTTCTCTACATACTTAATCATAATTTCTCTACAATAGCATGTACGCCTTCAATGGATTGTACTACAACTTTTTCTCCAATTTCCAAAATCGAATGATGCAGATGGGTTGCAGACCAGATTTGTCCCATTACTTTAATCTTACCCTTATTGTCCACAGAATCAATCTGCTCGACCACAACTCCCACAGCACCGATGAGCCGATCTGTGTTGGTTTTAACAAGCTTATTTTGATGAAATCGCTTAGAAATAGGAACCGTTGCAACCAAAAGAATAACAGAAACAATCAAAAAGACCAAAATTTGTGCAAGGATACTCCCGCCAAAGGCTGCTGCAATTGCGGAAGCAACAGAGGCAACTGCCATCCAGACAGAAACCAATGCAACTGTCAAACCCTCAATTACCCCAAAAATCACAGCGGCAATCAACCAAATCATGACAGCATCGTTCACTCAATTCATCCTTTCCAAATCATCAAAAATCAATAAGCACGCTTATAGCCGCCGCTACGTTTTCCGTCGTTGCTTCTCTTTAAATCCTGAAACTTCTCATCACTATCCTGCTTAAATTTCTGCAGCATATCATCAAAGGACATTTCCTCTTTGCGCTTATGTGTAAACTCAAACTCCTCCGGAGGTTGTTTGGGTCCATCTTCCCGTTTGGAACGATAATCCTGGCGCTTGGGGCGAGGTGCTCTACGGTCTTTCTTAGGCGCATTTCCGGTGCTTTCCGTCTGTTTAATAGAGAGGCTAATTTTCCCTTTCTCCATTCCAATTACTTTAACCTTGACCTCTTGACCCTCTTTTAAATGCTGGTTAATATCATTTACATATTCCGAGGCAATTTCCGAAATATGAACCAGACCGGTTTTTCCACCCTCCAACTCGACAAAGGCACCAAAAGCGGCAATGCCCGTAACTTTTCCTTCAACAACCGAACCTACTTCAATCTGCTGCATTCTTTTTCATAACCCTTTCTTGGGACGCTTGTCCCGATATGTATAATATAAAATACTCCGTTCAAGAGAACGTGATTGATAAATAATCCTAATTACTGTGATTTACATCACTTTGAGTTGCATCTACAAAAACACGCTCGTTGGGGCGAACCAGACCAAGTTTTTCCCGAGCAATCTTTTCCAGATATTCCGGATCATTGAGATTTTCCAGTTCTTTTTCCAATTTCTCGGTCTGCTGTTCTGCAGCTGCAATTTTCTCCTCAAGCGCCTCAATTTCTCTTCCTTTTTTAGAGATAACTACCTGCTGCCAAATCATGGTATAAACAAAATATAAAACAAAAACAACAGCAACCAATACAGTAACAAATCGTCTTGGATTCATTTTTGTTTTCTTTTTTTCAGGAGCGGGCGATGCCTCAACCGAAGAGCTTTTTTTTAAATGTTCCTCCCTTGGCATCCCGGCACATCCTTTCAAAGATTTTTATACAGGATAATTATATCCCAAAACCCCTATCTTGTCAACGAAAATTTTCTCTCTTGACACTTCTATTTTTCTTCCTATCTTGATGACCACTTTGACATTTCCTCAACATTTCTCGACGCCTAGCGACGGTTTTTGCCACTCTTTCTGCTCTGCATATTCCCTGCCGGCTATACCAAGCAATAACCAGAAATGGTTTTGCAAGAGCCTTGTATATCATTCGAACAGGGAATAAAACTATCTTCAATAAGAAAAAAAGTAGTTTTAGCAATTGCTCAAAAATCCAAACAATAATTTTAACCACTCTATCTTGAAAAACAATTCTGTACACTAAAAAACCTAGAAAAACTCCCAAGAAACCTTGAAAACGTAATCGTCCATCATTTTTATCATAAGCTATCCAGAACAAAATAATACCGGATAGTAGAAAAAAAAGAATGTCCTCAAAATTTATTCCAAATACCGAGGTCTTGAAAATACGACGGCTGGAGCGAAGTAGGTCATAAGCAAACGCAAGAACACCTCCGGCTAGCAAAGACCATAAAAAATAGCTGACAGTTGCACCAAGCTTTATTTCCATACGTAGCTTTCCTTCCTTTAAGTGAGCAAAATATATCTAAACTATACATATGCTAACCGGGCAGTTTTATATTCAAGTCTACTTTCCAAAAGAAAAACCACAGAGCAAAACCGCTCCGTGGTTTATAGCATTTTTCATTAAATTACAAATTCAGATATGTTTTGCCGAAATCAGTTTCAGCAAGCGCCTTTGCAATAGCATCTTTTTCTTCTTTGGTAGGAAGATGAGCGGGGGCAACCGTATAACCCATGTCAATACCCATCAATTCCATGGGAACCTTCCATCTTGCCATGTTACCGCCAATTAAGGCTTCAATAACCCGATTCATCTTGTTCTGAATTTCCATCGCACCTACCCAATCCTTCTTCTGGAAACAATCATAAAGAGCGGTAGGATACATGGGCATAATGTTGTAGGTTAAACCAATTGCGCCGTCGGCACCAAAACTCAAGCCTGCCATTAGCGTTTCATCCGGGCCGTTCAACAGATTTATTTTATCACCAAACTTTGCTCTTAAGTTACTGAACATAAAGTAGTCCGGAATGGTCAATTTCATACCAATTATATTATCAATTTTCATGATTTCTTCAGCAAACCACATGATATCGCACTTTAAGGTGGGGTTCACATATGCCAGAACAGGACTCTTGGATTTTTCTGACAAAATACGGTAATACTCAATTGTTTCCTGTGCAGAATAGTACGCAGTCAAAGCCGGTGGTAAGGAAGAAATCGCATCAACCCCAACGGCGTTACTGTGCTCTACAAGTTCCATAGTGTCTTCGAAATGGCCAGCACCAACATGGGTAATGATTTTAACGTTCTTATCCGCATTTTCCTTTACAGTTTCCAGCATTTCCTTTCTAACTCTGTTGGGCAGAACAATACACTCGCCAGTACCACCACCAACATAAAAGCCGCGAATGCCGTTGCTGAGGTTATAATCCATCAACTTTTTGACGCTTTCTTTTTTTACCTTCATATTCTCATCATAAATCGAGAATATGGCACTATAAATACCCTCAAATTTTTCCATGTCACGGACACTCCTTTGTTTGCATATTAAGTTTATACGTATTTTCTTACAAAGCAACTATATCATAGAACAAAATGAAATGCAACATCATTAGAAGCCATATTTTGCAAAAAATGACCACTTTTAAAAACTCTTTTATTTCTATCTCAAAAATACAAAACAGCACGAGAAAGAAAATCCTTTCTCATGCTGCTTTATCATTTTCTAATTCTTTTCTTTTGTCTTCATTCCTTGCCAAACCTTATGCATTTCCGGTGTGTTTTGCAACTGATCTAGCGCTTCGCCAAATCGTTGGAAGTGTACAATCTCTCTTTGCCGGAGAAATTTAATAACGTCGTTAACATCCGGATCATCCGAAACTCTCAAAATATTGTCATAGACTGCCCTTGCTTTCTGCTCAGCAGCCAAGTTTTCTACCAGATCGGCAATAGGATCTCCGGATACAGAAATTGCCGTTGCATCAAATGGAACACCGGTTGAATTTGCCGGGTATACGCCTCTGCCGTGGTTCATAAAGTATTGTCCGAACGGACTATTCTCAATTTCACTGGTAGTTGCATTTTTGGCAAGCTGTCTGACTATACTTCCCACAATCTCGAGATGCGCCAGTTCTTCGGTGCCTATATCAGTAAGCAGGGCTTTTGTCATCTCATTCGGCATGGAAAATCGCTGAGATAAATATCTCAAACTTGCCGCAAGCTCACCGTTAGGACCGCCGTATTGTGCAACAACATACTGTGCCAATTTGGGATTGGCATTTTTAATATTAACAGGATATTGTAATTTTTTTTGATAGCTCCACATATTATC
>JAZURN010000014.1:0-92610 GCA_045606185.1 Ructibacterium sp. | reverse complement strand
GATGCAAAATTAAAAAACCAATTTATAAAAAATGGTGGTTTTGGTTTCTTGTTTTTGTTGCTGCTATCGTAATGATAAGTTCATCCGGAAATAACAATTCAACATCAAGCAATGATACAAATTCGGTACAAAATCAAGAAGAAATTGTATATGAGGTTGTAGATTTACAGACTCTGTTCGATGAGCTGGAGTCTAACGCAATGAAAGCAGAAAACAATTATAAGGATAAGTATGTTGAGTTTGAATGTAAAATTAAGAGCTTTGACAGCAATGGCGCATATGTATCTGTTGAGCCGATAAATGCATCTGAATGGAATTTTTCTTCTGCTATGTGTTATATAAAAAATGAAACGCAAAAGGAGTTTTTACTCCAAAAAAATGTTGGAGATATAATAAAAGTAAAAGGGAAGGTTAAATCCATTGGTGAAGTTATGGGATATTCTTTAGACATTAAAGAAGTATTGTAATATATTACATAGAAACAAGAAAAATAATACAAATACTTTTGCATTTATCATGCAACGAAAGCCAAAAAGACAGATTTCCCTATAGAAATCTGTCTTTTATTTTCCCCAGGTTCTCACGACATATCCCTGTGGGAAAGTGGGGAAAATGACATTTTCTTCCGTATTTACACAAGATATTCTGTGGAAAACCCTGTGGATTGTGTGTGTTGTAATTTTAGGGTAACGATTTTGAAACAAAGACGGTTGCCAAATGGCAACCGTCTTTGTTTCTATTTTAAGTTATACCATGCAGCCTTTCCGGGATAATATGCCACATCTTCTAGCTCTTCTTCAATTCGCAGGAGCTGATTATACTTTGCCACCCGGTCGGTTCTGGAGGGAGCACCGGTTTTAATCTGCCCGCTACCCAGTGCCACTGCCAAGTCCGCAATGGTGGTGTCCTCGGTTTCCCCGCTCCGGTGGGAAATAATGGCCGTATACCCTGCTCGCTCTGCCATCTCCACAGCCTCCAGAGTTTCGGTCAGGGTGCCGATTTGGTTCAGCTTAATCAGAATGGAATTGGCAACCCCTTGAGAAATCCCCTTTTTCAGCCGTTTGGAGTTGGTTACAAAGAGGTCATCCCCCACTAACTGTATCTTTTCCCCCAGCTTTTGGGTTAGGAGCCGCCAACCCTCCCAGTCTTCTTCTGCCATTCCGTCCTCAATGGAAATGATAGGATATTTCTCTACCCAGTCTGTCCAGAATTCTATCATTTCTTCTCGACTTAAGATTTTATTCTGCTTCCAGAAGCAATAGCTTCCCTCTTTCCCCTGCTTTTTTGCCTCCTCATACATCTCGGTTGAAGCCGGATCCAATGCAATTTTAAAGTCGGTTCCCGGCTGAAATCCTGCCTCCTCTACCGCCTCTAAAATCAACTGTACTGCCTCTTCATCGCTCTTTAAATCCGGGGCAAAACCGCCCTCGTCTCCCACGGCAGTAGAGTACCCCTTTCGCTTCAGGACCCCTTTTAAAGTATGGAAAACCTGGACACACCAGCGCAGTGCTTCCTGAAAGCTGTCAGCACCAACCGGCATAATCATAAATTCCTGTAGGCTCAAGGAGTTATCAGCATGCTTGCCACCGTTTAACACATTCATCATGGGAACAGGGAGCGTATGTGCCTTAACCCCGCCGATATACTGATACAGGCTTTGGCCTACCGCCACCGCTGCTGCTTTGGCACAGGCAAGGGAAACCCCCAGAATCGCATTGGCACCCAGCTTACTTTTGTTCTCGGTTCCATCCAACGCAATCATGGTGCGGTCAATCCGGATTTGATCCAGCACATTCATCCCTACCAATTCTTCGCAAATGGGACCATTTACACTAAACACCGCCTTGGTAACACCTTTCCCACCATAACGGACAGCATCCTCATCCCGCAGCTCACATGCCTCAAAGGCACCGGTGGATGCTCCCGACGGCACCGAAGCACGACCGATAATCCCATCTTCGGCATAGACCTCTACCTCTAAAGTAGGATTTCCCCTAGAATCCAGAATCTCCCTTGCCGATACATCCACTATCCCAATATATGCTTTCATACACAAACCTCCTTTTGGAAACAGTTTGTCCCATAAAGGGAAGATTTATACAAAAAAAAGCCTTCCTCTTTTGAGGAAAGCTAAATTCATTTTATCGGATATAATTTGTTCTGATTTTCGGCTCTAATTCCGGTGCGGGAATGCCGGCATCCTTTCCTGCCTGAATGGACTTTAAGAGCCATGCCATGTTTCTTCCAAGCTGACGCATGGTCTGGATTCCTTCCTCGTCTTGCATGACCTCCTCTGGCGTATTGCCGTGAACCATATTCCAGTAATTGGACGCTACCACCGGCATATTCAAAATAGTAAAATACTTACTAATTTGGTCAAGAGTTGCACTGGCACCGCCTCTGCGGCAGCTGGCAATACACGCCGCCGGCTTGAGTGTTAAATTCTTTCCACCCGCATAGCAAACCCGGTCCATCAAGGATGTGATAGCACCCGATGCCGCCGCATAGTGAACGGGGGTTCCCACCACAAAGCCGTCCGCCTCGGCAGCCTTCTGGATGATAACATTGACGGGGTCATTTCCAAACACACAAAGACCTTTCCCCGATTTAGCACATCCGCCACAACCGATGCACCCCTGAATGGGTGCCTTTCCCACCTGAACAATTTCGGTTTCTACACCCTGCTTGTTCAGTTCCTCTGCCACCACCGTCAATGCAGTATAGGTACATCCCGTTTCTTTGGGACTCCCATTGATGAGTAACACTTTCATAGAAATAACCTCCCAGATGATACAATTCTCTTTACAATATATCAAAATATCAACAAAAAAACAAGTTGTCTGTACAAATTTTTTTCTTTGGGACTTGCCAAAAAATTCTTTTTATCGTATAATAAATAAAAAAGCCTTGCGGGGCAAGTCTTTGCGACTTTGCCGCCAATGTGTACTGGAATATATTCTGCAACATTGACGGTTGTGTAAAAACATCCTTGCAAGCAAGCATTTTTACTTATGGTATTATAATCTTAACATGCCAAACAGTAAGGAGCATTGCCTATGCTTTTACCGATTCTATTGAGCAAAACCAAACTTCTGCCCATCTATGTTGTAGGTCTGGGAGAACACGAGCGGCAACGTCATATCATCCGCCCCTATGGGTTTCATAGCTATCAGATTTTGTACTGTACCAGCGGCAGCGGAATTTTAAAATTCAAGGACGAAGAGCACCGCATCAATCCCGGCGATGCCTTCTTCTTCCGTCCCGATATTCCTCACGAATACTATCCTCTGGAAGCACCCTGGAGTGTCCGCTTTATTGTCTTTACCGGAAGTGCCGCCCCGGATATTTTTGACTATTTGGGGCTTGGGGATATCGAGCCGTTTCGACTCCATAATCTGGATGATTTTCATATGCAGGTTACTGCACTTTTTGATATGTTCCGGTGCGATGACCCGGATAAGGAAATCAAGACCTCCATGCTCCTTTATAAACTTTTGATTAAGGTTGGAGAATACCGGAATAATCTGCCCCAGCCCAGTGGTATTTCCAAAAACGAACGGTACGAAAAATTAAATCCTGTTATTGAAATGTTAAAGACTCGGTACGCCGAAGATTTGAGTCTTGACGATATGGCGTCGGTCATTGGTGTTACCACCAACCATCTCTGTCGTCTTTTCCACCTGGTTTACGGCACCACGCCCTTAAAATATCTAACCCATCTCCGGCTGAATATGGCAAAGCACTACCTCTGTGCTCCGGAAAACAAGAAGGTCAAGGATATTGCCGCCTTGGTTGGCTTTAAAGACCCCAGTTATTTCTGTTCTGTCTTCAAAAAGGCAGAGGGAATGACGCCGGATGTCTTCCGGCGGAATAATGCTTTTTAGCTGCATTTTTTATTCAGGGAAAAATATAATTTATGATATAAGGAGGAACTTATAATGGAATTAAAGGGAAGTAAAACTGAAGCGAATCTGTGGACTGCCTTTGCGGGAGAATCCCAGGCAAGAAACAAGTACACCTACTATGCCTCCAAGGCAAAGAAGGAAGGCTATGTACAGATTGCCAAGCTGTTTGAAGAAACTGCTGCCAACGAGAAAGAACACGCAAAAATCTGGTTCAAGCTTCTTCACGGCGGCGAAATTGGCAATACTGCCGAGAATTTAAAGGATGCTGCAGCCGGCGAAAACTATGAGTGGACCGACATGTATGCAACCTTTGCCAAGGAAGCAAAAGAAGAAGGCTTTACCGAGATTGCGGCTCTCTTTGAGGGTGTTGCGAAAATCGAAAAGGAGCACGAGGAACGGTACTTAAAGCTGCTGGCTAATGTAGAGGGGGATTTGGTCTTCTCCCGGGACGGCGAATGCATTTGGCAGTGCTCCAACTGCGGACACATTGTGGTTGGCAAAAAAGCGCCCGAGCTCTGCCCCATCTGTAAGCATCCCAAGGCTTACTTCGAAATCAAAGCTGAGAACTACTAAACTGCAGAACATCTGCCCCATCGAGTCCCTCGATGGGGCATTTTTTAATGATTTTGTTACACGAAAACATTGGACAAAATTGAAAAAATATGGTATACTTACCTTATAAAATGGAAACAATAACCATGGACTTATCGTGGCGTAAAACGGGTAAGGAGTACGGGACTATGAAACAAAAAACTGTCTTTGTTTGTACCGATTGTGGAACCGAATCCCCCAAGTGGATGGGAAAATGCCCTGGTTGCGGTGCTTGGAATACCATGGCAGAGGAAGTTATTGCCGTTGCTCCCAAAGGTCAGCAGAAAGCTACCTCCATTGCCTCTTCCTCCAAGCCAAAACCCTTGCGGGACATCTCCACAGCAGAGGAGCAACGTCTCTCCACCGGTCTTTCCGAGCTTGACCGAGTCTTAGGCGGCGGCATTGTCCCCGGCTCTCTGGTTTTAATCGGCGGTGACCCCGGCATCGGCAAATCCACTATTTTGCTGCAATGCTGTCAACATCTGGGGAAAACCCAACGGGTTTTATATATCTCGGGCGAGGAATCGGGGCGGCAGATTAAGCTCCGTGCCGACCGGCTCTCGGTAGACAGTGAGAATTTGCAAATTTACTCCGAAACCAACATGTCAAATATTATCAACTGCATCTATCAGGAAAAGCCGGATATTTTGATTGTTGACTCGGTCCAGACCATGTTCAACCCCGACATTTCTCCCGCTCCGGGCAGTGTTTCCCAGATTCGGGATGTGGCGGCAACCCTGATGCGAATTGCCAAAGAAGAATCCATTGCCACCTTTCTGGTAGGCCATGTAACCAAAGAAGGCTCCATTGCAGGGCCCAAGATTCTGGAGCATATTGTGGATACCGTTCTTTATTTCGAGGGAGAGCAGCAACGGGCATACCGGATTATCCGTGCTATCAAGAACCGATTCGGCTCCACCAACGAAATTGGTGTTTTTGAAATGACCTCGGAGGGTCTTCAGGAGATTCCCAATCCCTCTCTGGCTCTTCTTTCGGGACGCCCCGAGGGAGAAGCTGGCTCCTGTATCCTCTGTACCATGGAGGGAACCCGTCCTGTTCTGGCGGAAGTACAGGCATTGGCGGCATCCTCCTCTTTTGGAAATCCACGGCGAATGACAACCGGAATGGACTTATCCCGGGTTTTGATGCTCCTTGCCGTCATGGAAAAACGACTGGGGATGCATATTTCCTCGTATGACATCTATGTAAATGTAGTAGGTGGTCTTAAGATGATGGAGCCTGCTGCAGATTTGGGAGTACTGCTTGCCATTGCCTCCAGTTTCCGGAACCAGCCTTTAGACAGCGGTCTGGTTGCCATTGGGGAGGTCGGTCTTGCCGGAGAACTCCGTGCCTGCAATTTCCTGGAAAACCGAATTGCCGAGGCAGAAAAGTTAGGCTTTACCAAGTGTATCATTCCGGCATCCAACCGGAACAAAATAAAAAAATTCGATAAAATTGAGGTTTGTGCGTATCACAATATCCGACAAGTTCTGCAGGATCTTTGACAGCGCAAGAAGAAAGAAGGTTAGGGTATGTTTCAAATCGGAGACAAAATTGCCTATCCCATGCACGGCGCAGGAACCATCCAGGGCGTAGAAAATCGTTGCATCTTGGGGGAAGAACACAAATATTATGTATTAAAGCTTTCTATTGGTAATGTGGAGGTTTTGGTACCCACCGCAAACATCGAAAACATCGGCGTCCGCTATGTGGTTTCTGCCAAGGAAGCGGACGAAGTGATTCGTCGCTTTGGCGAAGCCGAAGAGGAACAGGAAGACGGCAACTGGAACAAGCGGTATCGGGACCATATTGCCCAATTGAAGGAGGGTA
Source organism: Ructibacterium sp. (assembly GCA_045606185.1). Lineage (GTDB taxonomy): Bacteria > Bacillota > Clostridia > Monoglobales > Monoglobaceae > Ructibacterium. Next base: position 86,284 of record JAZURN010000014.1, on the reverse strand, counting down.
AGCTCCCCGAAGTTGCAAGAATCGTCAAGCTTTTGCTCTTGAAAGATAGGAAAAAGAGCCTTTCCAATGCGGAACGGAAAATGCTGAACCACGCAAAATCCGCTTTGATTTCCGAGCTTGGTCTTTCCAAAAACATGGACTATCAAAAAATCGAAGAACTCTTAATGGAGAAAATCTCCGGCTAAGGAGGTCTGTATGAAAAAGAATCAAGCCTCTGCCGTCATTGCAGCGGCAGGCAACAGTACCAGAATGGGTGGCAAAACCTCCAAGCAGTTTCTGCTTTTGGATGGCATGCCGGTTCTGGCACACACCCTTTTGACTTTTTCGGCTCTGCCGGAAATTACCGAGATTATTGTTGTAACCCGCACCGAGGATATTTTAACGGTGCAGGATATGGTCAAGGAATTTTCCATTCCGAAAATCAAGGCGGTTCTCCCTGGCGGAGATACCCGTCAGGAATCTGTTTTTTGCGGCATAAGCCATGCAACCGAGGAACGGGTTTTGATTCATGACGGCGCCCGCCCCTTTGTTACTCCAGAAGAAATCCGCAGTTTGCTCTTGGCGCTGAATAGCTGCCCAGCGGCTGCATTGGGGGTTAAGGTCAAGGATACCGTAAAACGGGTTGGTACGGACGGGCTGGTTGCCGAAACTCTGCCAAGAGAAGAACTCTGGCAGATTCAGACTCCCCAGGGATTTGTCACATCAGAGATTCTCTCGGCACACAAAAAAGCCACCGAAGACGGGGTTTCCGTTACCGACGACTGTGCTTTGGCGGAATACATAGGTATCCCAGTTAGGATTGTAGCCGGGAGCTACCGGAATATCAAAATTACCACCCCGGAAGACATCATTCTTGCCGAGGCGTTTACCAAAGAACTTTAAGGAGGGATTCCCATGCGAATCGGGTTTGGATATGATGTACACCAGTTGGTTGCAGACAGAGCACTGATTTTAGGCGGTGTAACCATCCCTTACGAAAAGGGCTTGCTGGGACATTCCGACGCCGACGTCCTTGTTCACGCCATTATGGATGCCCTGTTGGGTGCTGCGGCATTAGGGGATATCGGGAAACACTTTCCTGACACCGACTCTACATACAAAGGTGCCGATAGCATGATGCTCCTTGCCCATGTAAAAAAATTACTGATTGAGCACGGTTTTGGCATCGAGAATATTGACGCTACCGTCATTGCCCAGAAACCAAAGCTGGCAAGCTACATCCCTACTATGGTAAAGCGGATTCAGGATGTTCTGGGAGCGGATGTGGCGGTCAATATAAAAGCCACCACCACCGAGCATCTGGGTTTTGAGGGCAGAGGCGAAGGCATTTCCGCCTGCGCAGTTTGTTTGTTGAAGTAAAAAAAGAAACCCTGTATGCAGAATACTCTTAAGGACAGTCAAAGGGCAGAAACATGTTGTTTCTGCCCTTTTCGTATACAATAAAGATTTTTTTGCCTACCCCGTTCCGCTCGCCATGGCTTATGAAGAAACGCGCTGCGTTTCCTAAAAGCCGGTGCTGTCGCACCTCATATTCCGTTACAAATATGCCACTGGCATATTTGCTTAACACGAGAACCCGAGCGGATTCGTTTCGCTCTTCGAGCGAAGCCGACCAAGGGGCTTTCTCTCGGCTTTCGCCTCGGTCAGCGCTGGACGATTGCCACTGGCAATCAGCGCCCCTTTGGAACCTCGTGTTTTTGACAAAATCTAGCGTTTTAAATTGTAGGGGACGGCGTCCTCGACGTCCCGCATGCCTGTCCTTTAGGGTACGCCCCCTACGGGGTTTCTTTTTTATTCTTCCCATTCGGCTTCGACGGCCTTGGCGTATAAACTACACTCCACTCTCTTTCGTTGGAGCTTACAGCTGATTTCGTGGGGTTCGTTGATGTCCCCGTTCAAAAGACAGGCGTTTGCCATACAACCACCACTGCAGTAGAACTTGGCAAAGCAGTCCTTACACTTGGGTTTGGTGTAAACATTGCAGCCCTCGAAATGGTCCCGAATCTCCTGGTTTAACCTTCCATCCTCTAAGTTCCCCATCCGATATTCCTCGGTTCCTACAAACTGGTGGCATGGGTAAATATCCCCATTGGGAGCCACTGCCAGATACTCACATCCGGCGCCACAGCCGGACAACCGCTTAATCACACAGGGGCCCTGCTCCAAATCAATCATGAAATGGAAAAAGTTAAACCACTTTCCCTCTTTTCGTCTCGTTATGTACTCCTCTACCAGATTTTCATACTCCTGATAGATTTGAGGCAAATCCTCTTCCCGGATGGCATAGGGAGCATCCGGCTCGCTGACCACCGGCTCCACCGAGGTCTGTTTGAACCCCAAATCCGCCAGATGAAGTACATCCTTGGCAAAGTCCAGATTATACCGGGTAAAAGTACCACGAACATAGTAGTTGTCCTGGTTCCGGCTCTCGGCAACCTTTTGCAGTTTCTCTACGATACTGTCATAAGAACCACTGCCGTCAATCCGGCACCGGACTCTGTCGTTGGTTTCTTTTCTGCCGTCCAGACTCAACACCACATTGGACATTTCCTTATTGATATACTGGATATTCTCATCGTTAAGCAGAATCCCGTTGGTGGTAATGGTAAACCGGAAGTTCTTATCGTGAATCTTCTCTTGCTCTCTGGCGTACTCCACCACCTCTTTGACCATCTGGAAGTTCATCAGGGGTTCTCCCCCAAAGAAGTCCACCTCAAGATTCCGCCGTTTGCCCGATGCCTTAATCAAAAAGTCCATTGCCCGTTTTCCTGTTTCCACACTCATCAATTCCCGACGGTTGTGGTAAGCACCCTCGTCGGCAAAGCAGTAGGCACAACGGAGATTGCAATCATGGGCAACATGGAGGCACATTGCCTTGACCGGAGAATTCCGTTTCAGCTTTCCTGCAATTTCTGCATAGTCATCCTTGGAAAACAAGGTTTCGTTCTCGCAAAGCTCCAGAATATCTGCCCACGCCTCTTCCAGGTCAGCTACGGCATAGCATTCCTGAAACCGTTCATAAATCTCCTGAATCTCAGTATCCTTAGGCGTCTTTCCCGCATCGCAGAGATACTTCAGCACATCATAGCAAAGCTTGTCCAATACATGGACACAGCCGCTGTTCACATCCAGTGCCAGATATTTTTCTTTGATATGAAATACATGAACCATGAAAATCCTCTTTCCGTTTTCTGTATGTTTTCATAAAAAAGCGGACGCCAAGGGCGTCCGCTCTTTTCGCTTTGGTTACGCCTTATGACTCTCGCACTTCTGATTTGCTACGGTGCAAGAGGTCTTGCATGCAGACTGGCAGGAAGTCTGGCATTCGCCGCAACCGCCCTTTGCTGCACTCTGCTTTAAGGTTGCCTGATTTAATGTCTTAATTCTCTTCATACTATTCTCTCCTTTTGTATTTTATCGTTTTCTTTTCTGTTTCTTATTGACACCCAGTATCCCACCGATGGCACCACATACGGTTCCAATCAGGACGGATAGCAAAGATACCCCCGATGTCGCCCACTCTCCATAGACCAAATTCCCAATCAGGAAAAGAGTCGCCATATAAACAAACCCGGAAAGCGCTCCCTGCAAAAGTCCCTGCCTGCCTGCATGACCTGCCGCACGAAAACCGCCCAGGAACACACAAATTCCAGTTAAGACCATCACAAGAAGCTCTGTCATCCTGTCCGTCATAGAAAGGTAGGTGGCAATCACCGCACCAACCGCCAGAAGAATCCCGGTTGCCAAAAAACAAAATAAGATATTTTTGAACCCAAATGCAACATCAAAAAACTTCCTGTTTTCCGTTGCTTCCTTTGCCATACGCATCTCCTCCATACTTCAAAGTATGAAGAAACAATAGCATTTATGACAGATTATTCAGCGTCAGTAGTTTCTACCTCGTCGGGCAGAGGCTCTAACTCAACATCCTTAGCTTTCCCCTCTTTTACCAAACGGCTGATGGCAGCACGCTCAATAGCGATAAAGGACTTTTGGGTACCGATCCCGGTTTCCAGAACAAAAATATCGTCCTTGATTCTGGCAATCTTACCATGAATACCACCAATGGATGCTACCTCATCCCCAACACGAAGTGCGGCAAGCATCTCACGGAGCTTCTTTTCCTTTTTCTTCTGGGGGCGGATTAAGATGAAGTAAAATACTACAATCATAACCAGCAATGGGATTAATGATGCAAACTGTTCCATACTTTTCCTCCTTGGAATTTTTAAATTATTATTCTGCATTTATTATACCCGCTCTTACCAGTTTTTGCAAGGGTTTTTTTCATCTTTTCATATTTTGTTTACTTTTGATTCTATCTTTCTTTCCAAAACCAAAAAAATTCAAAATTCGTTTACATTTTTTTCATGACTTCTTCATTTTCTTTTTGTATGATAAACTAGTACGATTTTATTATTCTAAAATTAGGAGCTGAATCCATGGGAAAAGTAAAAGCGTTTTTCGCAAACATTGTATCTTCTCTAAAACCGGCACTGGAAAAGGTTGCTCCCATCTTCCAAAAAGCCTTTTCCTCGGTAAAAGTCTTTGCCAAAAAGCATAAGGTATGGTCGGTTATCATTTTGATTGTGTTGGTCATTCTTCTTATTTCCCTCTTTCGGGGACTGGGCAGTAAACCGGATATGGCAGTCAGTTTCAGTGAATACACTGTTTCCCGCCAGACCTTGTCCTCCTCCGTTACGGGGAGCTCGGTGTTAGAACCCAATGCCGAATATACCATTACCCCTTTGGTAACCGGAGAGATTCTGGAGGCACCCTTTGAGGAGGGCGATATCGTAACCAAGGGGCAAATCATGTATCAAATTGATGCAGAAACCATGGAAAACTCCCTTTCCAGCTCTGATATTTCAATCCAAAGGGCACAGAAAAACTATCAGGATGCAGCAGATGACCTAAACAACCTAAATGTCCGTGCTACCCTTTCCGGACGAGTTACTGCGGTTTACGTCAAAAACGGGGACTCGGTTAACAACGGTACCAAGATTGCCGATGTGGTCAGCGATTCTGTTATGAAAATCCGGATTCCCTTTAACGAAACCGACATCCCCTACATATCCAGAGGAATGACCGCAACGGTAACACTGGTAGGAACCGGCAGTCAGGTTTTGGGGACAGTGACCTCGGTCAGCACTGCCGGCGAGGTCGTAAACGGGCACATGCGAGTTTGTTATGTTACCATCTCGGTCAACAATCCCGGCGCTATCTCTCAAGGAGATTCTGCAACCGCTATGATTGGAGAGATTGCCTGCAATGATGTGGGAACCTTTGAACCCACCGATTCCACCACCATTCTGGCCAAGGCATCCGGCACCATTTACTCTCTTTTGATTGACAAGGGCGACCGTGTTACCAAAGGCGGCACCGTTGCCATTCTGGAATCCGATACCGTCAGTTCTTCCCTGACCAATGCAGACCTTTCTCTTCAGGAGGCACAGCTTTCCCGGGATCGAATTTTAAAGCAACTGGAGGACTACACCATTACGGCTCCCATCGACGGCACCGTGGTTCTTAAAAATAAAAAAGCCGGCGAAAAGATTGAAAGCGGCGGCAGCACCTCCTCCATTACCGGTACTTCCACCAACACCCTTGCCATCATTTACGACATGAGTAGTCTTTGCTTCCAGCTGGACGTTGACGAACTGGACGTAAAAAAGATTCAGGTGGGGCAGGAGGTTGTGATTACTGCCGATGCGGCAGAGGGAAAAACCTACACCGGGGTTGTGGAAAATGTCAGCATCAGCGGCACCGTAGGCAGTAACGGTGTTACCACCTATCCGGTCAAAGTCCGGATTCATGAATTTGACGACGCTCTTCTCCCCGGAATGAATATCGAAGCTACCATCACAGTAGAGGAAAGCGAAAACACTTTGGTTGTTCCCATCTCTGCGGTCAACCGTGGTAATACCGTCTATGTCAAAGGGAAAAAGACCGAGGAAAATGATATGGCTCCCGAGGGATATAAGACGGTACAGGTAGAAACCGGTCTTTCCAACGAAAGCTATGTAGAAATTCTTTCGGGGCTCAAGGAGGGCGACATCGTCTATGTAATCGCTGCATCCAGCGACGAAAAACAGATGATGTTCCCCGGCATGGGCGGTATGCCCGGCGGCGGCATGCCTGGTGGCGGTATGCCCAGCGGGAATATGAATGGCAACCGCAGCGGCGGAATGAGTGGCGACCGCAGCGGTAGTATGCCGGGAGGTGGCAGATGATGACCCCTTTGATTGAATTCAAGGACGTCTATAAAATCTACCCCATGGGAGACACTGCGGTTCATGCCATTGACGGAATCTCCATGCAGGTACAAAGGGGAGAGTTCCTTGCCATTGTAGGGCAGTCCGGTAGCGGAAAATCCACCTGTATGAATATCATTGGCTGTCTGGATGTGCCAACTTCAGGACAATATTTTCTGGACGGCAGGGATGTCAGCCATATGACCGATGATGAACAAGCGGAAATCCGGAACAAAAAACTTGGCTTTATCTTTCAGCAGTATAATCTGATTCCCAAGCTGACAGTACAACAGAACGTGGAGCTCCCTCTTCTCTACGGGGGACTTTCCGAAAGGGAACAAGCAGAGCGTGCGCTCCAAGCTCTGGAGCGGGTAGGGCTGCGGGATAAGGCAAAGAATTTTCCCAATCAGCTCTCGGGCGGTCAGCAACAACGGGTATCCATTGCCCGAGCCTTAGCGGGAGACCCCTCCATTATCTTAGCAGACGAACCCACCGGTGCACTGGACTCCAAGACCGGAAAGGAGGTTCTCCAGTTCCTGAAAAAGCTCCATAACGAAGGGAACACCATCGTCCTGATTACCCACGACAACACCATTGCAGCCCAGGCAGAACGAGTCATCCGAGTTCACGACGGTCGGGTGGTCTATGACGGGGAATCGGACATTAACAAGTTTGCAACCGTTGCCCACGCCGGCGACGAGGGGGAGGAGGATATCGTATGAGTTTAAAAAAATCCTTCTTCCTTGCCCTTTCCAATATTATGTACGACAAGATGCGCTCCTTTTTGACCATGCTTGGTATCATTGTAGGGGTAGCGGCAGTTATTATTCTCATCAGCCTGATGAACGGCATGACCGGCATGATTACCGACACCTTTGAGGAAATGGGAACCACCTCTTTGACGGTCAATGTTCAAGACCGAGGTGGAAACCGAACGGTTTATGAAGAGGACATTTACGCCCTCCGGGACGAAAATCCAGACCTGCTCCTTGGAGTCTCCCCCACCGTTTCCTTATCCCGTGCCGCTGTAAAGGCTCCCTCATCCAGCGATAGCATTTACACGACCACCACGGGAGTCAGCGAAGAATATGCCGATATGAAGATGCTGAATGTGGAGACCGGCAGATTCTTCTCTTATATGGACATGGTCAACCATTCCAGAACCTGCGTCATCGGCAGTTATATCCAAAAAGAGATTTTTGGAGGCAATGCTCTCAACCAAACCCTGAAAATCAACGGAAACTCTTATCAAGTCATTGGCATTCTGGAAGAAAAGGACGGCTCCGAAAGCGGCGGCTCGGACGATATTATTTACATTCCTTATACCACCGCATCCCGCCTTGCCTCCAGCAGCTACATCAGCACCTATACCATAACTGCCAAATCCGACGAGGTGGTGGACGCTGCTGTTTCCCTCCTGGAGGCAAAGCTTCTGGAAAAAATCGGAGACGACGATTACTACACGGTATCCAGTCTGGGCGAGATATTGGATATGGCTACCGAAATGCTGGATACTATGGAACTTTTGCTGGTTTGTATCGCCGGCATCTCCCTGTTGGTGGGCGGTATCGGTATTATGAATATTATGCTGGTTTCGGTAACCGAGCGAACCCGGGAAATTGGTATCCGGAAATCTTTGGGAGCAAAGGGAAGTGCCATTATGTCCCAGTTTGTTATTGAAGCCGGCACTGTCAGTGGTGTAGGCGGGGTATTTGGTATTATTTTAGGTTCCGTGATTGCCATTTTTGCCGGCAACCTGCTGGGTCTTACGGCAACCCCCTCCATTGGTGCCATTGCCATTGCCTTTGGGGTTTCGGTAGGCATCGGTGTTCTTTTCGGATACCTGCCAGCAAAAAACGCAGCAAAACTTAATCCAATTGACGCCTTGCGTCATGAATAGACAAGGGAGTGTAAACCAATGAAACGAATTTTTTTATCTTTGCTTTTGACTCTTTCCCTAATTCCCCTTTCCACATGGGCAACCGAACCACAAGAAGGGGGGGTGAGTCTCCTGTCTCAACTGGAAATCATGCAGGGGGACCCGGACGGAAACCTCCGTCTAAACGACCCGGTTACCCGAGCGGAATTTACCAAAATGGCCGTGGCAAGCTCTGCTTTTCGCAATAGTGTTGCCAAAAGCCTTTCCATCTCCCCCTTTCCTGATGTAACCTACCGGCACTGGGCGGCGCCCTATGTTCGGGTGGGCGTTACCAACGGTCTGGTAGGCGGGTATCCTGATGCCACCTTCCGTCCGGATGAAGGCGTTCTTTTTGAGGAAGGCGTTACCATTATGCTCCGGGTTCTGGGGTATACCGATGCAGATTTCGGTGTTTCCTGGCCCTACGGGCAACTGGGCCTTGCCCAGAATTTGGATATGACCGAAGATGTGGATTGCTCTGCCGGAGAGGTCATGAACCGCAGACAGGTAGCGCAACTAATTTACAATACATTAAAAGTTAATACCAAGGGTAGCAACTCCCAGCTTGCCGGCGGTTTTGATGTACAGATTCAAGAGGATGTAACCCTGATTGCCGATGGTAACGACGATGCTTCCATCTCTGCTGATGAGATTTTTACATCCAGCGGCACCTATAAGCTTGCTTCTTCCATCGACCGAAACCTTCTGGGACTTTCCGGAGATGTAGCGATTAAGAATGGCAACAAATTTCTCTCCTTTGTTCCTGCATCCGGAAGTAACGACACCGAGGATTATGTGGTCTACTCCGCCCTCGCCGACACTGTTATGGCGTACCGGAACAACACCCTGCAGTCGGTGGAGATCGACGATAGCACTACCGTCTACAAAGGAAAAAGTCAGGTTACCTTTGGCAACCTGAAAAACTCCCTTTCCATGGGAGATATTCTGCGTGTCAAAACGGTGGACGGCAACATTGATTATATTACCTGGCAGAAAGGTCGCATCAAAGGTCCGTTGACGGTTCAGTCCTCCAATTGGGGAACCAACTGGAGCATTACCGAAGACACCACAATCATACGAAACGGCATTACCACCACAGCTTCCGGTTTACAAACCTACGATATTGCGTATTATCTGACGGATTTGGATATGGTTCTTGCCTACAGCAATAAGGTTACCGGCATTTACGAAAAGGCAACTCCCAATACCGATGCCCCCACTTCCGTTACCGTTTCCGGAAAGGAATACACCATCGAGGGAAGCGGAGCCTTCCGCAAGCTTTCCTCCGGGGGCGGCTTGATTCCGGGAGATACCGTAACCCTCCTTCTAGGTAAGGATGGCGGGGTTGCTGATGCGGTTTCCTCTGCCTCCATGACAGCCGGCTCCGTTGCGGGCTATGTTCTGGAAAGCGGCAGAAAAACTTATGCTTCGGGTTCTACCGATACCTACACCGGCTATTATGTCAAGCTGGTTCTCCCTAGCGGCGAAACCATGGAATACACCACCAACAAAGATTGTAGCTCCTATCTCAATCAAGTGGTAAAGGTTAGCTTTAAGGATGGAAATGCAGTTCTCTCCTCCGCATCTTCCTCCATCAACCGAAAACTAAGCGGCACCTTTTCTTGGGAAACCAAAACCTTAGGTTCCTACACCGTAGCCTCCAATGCGGAGATTTTGGATATCGGCACCACCGATCTCTATCAAAATAGCTCCTATGTCCGCATTTTTCCACAACGGCTAAACGGTGTCAAAATTTCAGCAGATGACATTCTATACTATCAACTTGATCAAAGCGGAACGGTATCTAAACTGATTCTGGATCATGTTACCAATGACGCTTTTTCCTTTGGTCTTGCCACCCATGCTGTCAACGATAAATCCAACCTGTCCGGCTCCTACACCTATTTGGTAGACGGGCAATTATACTTGTTGAATACCAACAATCGTATCCTGAATATCGAAACAGGACAAGGAATTATGATAGGGGGCAACCCTGCCAATCCGGATTTTGTAACCAAACTGACTGAACTTTCTGAAAAGGTAACCAACCTCTCCTCCTCCCATTTGCTGACCGCTTCCCAAAGCTACCCCATTAGCAGCAATGTATCGGTATATCAAAAACGGACGTTGTATTCCACGGACTATACCAAAATTCCTCTTTCGGACATTATCAATCAGGAAGGTCTTCACTATTCTGCCTACTACGACAAAGACCCCGCCGGCGGCGGACAGATTCGAGTGATTGTGGTATATGAATAAAAAAGATGCTGCATATGCAGCATCTTTTTTTAAAATCCATTCACAATTTCCTTAAAGGTATTACCACGGACTTCGAAGTTCTTGAATAAATCAAAGCTTGCACAGGCAGGGGACAGGATGACAATATCCCCCGGTTCGGCAATGTCCCGGGCCGTTTCCACCGCCTCCCGAAATTCGTTGCAACGACGGATAAGCAATCCATCAAAGTTCCCGGCATTCTTAACTGCCGCCTCAATCTTTTCCGAGGTCAATCCCACTAGAACCAGTTTCTTGACATGGTCATTGACGACGGAACCAAATTCATCGAAAGGAATTTTCTTATCATAGCCTCCAGCAATAAGAATCACTTTCTTATCCCCAAAGGAAAACAGTCCTGCCGTGGTCCGTGCCGGAGAGCTGGCAATGGAGTCGTTGTAATACTTGACGCCATCCAGTTCCCGCACAAACTCGATTCGATGAGGAACACCATGAAACTCTGTGGCAGTTTTTCGAACCACATCATTGGATACCAACGCATCGGTTGCCGCAATCGCTGCCATATAGTTTTCCACATTGTGCATTCCAGGGATGTAGATGGTATCAATATCCAATACCTCTTTTACAACCTCTCCGTTCTCCATCAGTACAATGGTTTTGTCCTGTAGACAATACCCATCTTTTAAGGTTTCTTTGGAACTGAAATACACCGGACGTTTTGCTTCTTTTCCAAACTGGCGGGTAATCTCATTGTCGTAATTGAACACCGCCTTCCCGGTTTCGTCCTGACCTACAAAAATCGCCTTTTTGGCATCCACATATTCCTGAAAGTCAGTATGCCAATCCAGATGGTTGGGCGTAACATTGGTAATGACCGAAATTTGGGCACTTTGCTTCATCGTATGAAGCTGAAAGCTGGAAAGCTCCACAATGGCAATGTCTTTTTCTTTCATGCCATCCAATTCTTCCACCAGAGGATGCCCGATATTCCCCCCGAGGTAGCAGGTGTACCCTGCCCGTTTTAGCATATCGTGAATCAGGCTGGTGGTAGTGGTTTTTCCATCGCTACCGGTTACTGCAATGATTTTTGCCGGACACAGTTCAAAGAAAAGCTCCATCTCCGAAGTAATCCTTGCACCTCGGTCTGCAGCTACCCGCAAAGCAGGGACGTCATAGCGAATTCCCGGCGTTTTATAAACCACAGAAACCTCCGCACCAATGGCATCCAGATAATGTTCGCCCAACACCATTTTGACGCCTAACGTTTGTAATTCTGCATACACGTCCTCCAGTTGCTCCGGCGTCCGCTTGTCATGTGCGGTCACATGTGCACCCGCCTCTGCCAGAATTCGAATCAAAGGCAGATTGCTGACACCAATCCCGATGACCGCCACATTCTGTCCTCTTATCTTCTCTTTCCATTCCCTAAAATCCATGTTACATCCTCCCAAAAGTCAAACAAAGGCCGCCACAAGGCAGCCTTTGTCCTTTGCTTAAATTATTCAGCGTCTTCAGAATCTAAGATATCGCCCAGAGTGAAGGAGCTTTCCTCAGTATAAGAATGAACTTCTTCCTCTGCCGGTTCTGCAGGAGCTTCTGCCTCTACAGGAGCCATCAACGCTTTCATAGAAAGACCAATCTGCTTGGTTTCCTGATTGATTTCCACAATTTTAGCATCAACCATATCGCCGATTGCCAAAACATCAGAGGGCTTGCTGATTCTCTCATTGGAAATCTGGGAAATATGAATCAAACCATCCACAAAAGGAGCAACTTCAGCAAATGCACCAAAAGGCAGAATCCGAACAATCTTACACTTGATAACATCGCCTTCGTTTAAATCAGCAGTTGCCTTAACCCAAGGACTATCCTCTTCCTTCTTGTAGCCCAAGGACACCTTGCCGGTCTCCTGATTGATTTCCTTAATGTATACTGTCAGAACATCGCCAACCTTAACAACCTCGGATGGATGCTTGATTCTCTGCCAAGACAGCTCGGAAATATGAACCAGACCGTCCACACCACCTAAATCAACAAACGCACCAAAGGAGGTCAAGGATTTTACCATACCGGTATATTCCTTACCAACCTCTGCAGCTTCCCAGAATGCAGCAGCCTTCTGCTCTTTCAATTCCTTTACCAAGGAGATTCTGTTTTCTTCCTTGTTCAGTTCCTTGATATAAACTTCAATTTCGTCGCCAACTGCAACAGCCTCGGAGGGATGTGCAATCCGGGTAGGAGACAGCTCGGAAATATGAATCAGACCGTCTACGCCGCCCAAGTCAACGAATGCACCAAAGGAGGTCAGGGACTTGATGGTGCCCTTGTACTGCTTACCAACCTCTGCGGTTTCCCAGAATGCAGCTGCAGCCTTTGCGTTTTCTTCCTTCGCAATGACCTTGATGGAACCAACCACTCTCTGGCGACCTCTCCGGTCAACGTCCATCTTAATAATCTTGAAGTTCTGCTCGGTATTGAGCAGGACACCCAAATCAGCCAGGAAACGGTCTGCACACTCGGACGCAGGAATGAATACCCGTACACCCTTTGCAATGGTAACAACGCCACCCCGAACCAGTTCTACAACCCGGCCGGTCAGGACTTCCTTATTTTCAAATGCAGCCTGGAGCTCTTCCATGCCCTTTACTGCGTCAATCTTCTTTTTTGAAAGGGTTACGATGCCATCTCTGTCGCTTACATGAACAACATAAACATCTACCTCTTCCCCAATCTTTACCAGCGCATTGATATCAGCTGCCGGATCGTTGGTCAGTTCATCAAAGGGAATCACACCGTCATACTTGTTGCCGATGTCCACCCGTACTTCAGTCGGGGTAATACCAATCACTACACCCTTTACTACCTCACCTGAGTTGAGGGGCTTTAAAGTTTCTTCCAAAGCCTCTGCAAAGTTCATTTCATTGTTTTCCGCCATGGTTAAATAGACCTCCTTGATTACCGCATCCGGGGTGGATGCCCCTGCAGTAATACCCACATTGATTTTTTTGTTTTTGGGAATAACTCCCTGTGAAATATATTTTTTTAATTCTTTTGCGTTTTCGATGCAATGGGTTTCGGCACAGTGTTCCTTGCATACTTCAAAAAGCTTTCGGGTGTTGGAGCTGTTTTTGCCCCCTACCACCAACATACAGTCACACCGGGCAGCCAAATCCGCCGCCGCTTTCTGCCTCTCTGCCGTTGCATTACATATTGTATCAAATATTTCAACATTTGTAAAATGTTTTTTTAACTTTTCGGTAATTTTTTTAAAAAAATCTGCCCGAATGGTTGTTTGCGCCACAACTGTTAACGGAATTTCGGCATCCAGGTTTGTAATTTCTTCTATTTCATCTTCTCTGCCAATGATTTTGGCGGAGTTTTCACACCAGCCATGAATCCCTTTTACCTCGGGATGGGAGGCGTCCCCGCAAATGATAACTTGCCGCCCCGCCTCATGAGCCTTTTCCACAATCCGGTGGATTTTCTTGACATAGGGGCAAGTGGCATCCACAATCCTGACTTCCTTTGCCTCCAATGCCTCTTGCTCGGCTTTGGGGATTCCATGGGCACGAATCAGCAATTCGTTACCGGATGGAATCTCCTCGATGGTTTCCAGTACAGGCAACCCCTGTCCCGCCAAATCCTCGGTTACATCCCGGTTATGAATCAGCATTCCAAAGCAGGCGTGATTTCCTGGCGTTTTTGCCAGTTCATACGCCATCTTCACAGCTCTGTCTACCCCAAAGCAAAAACCCGCTTTTTCAGCTAACTCAATTTTCATAAGGCTTCACTCCCGCCAAATTGCCAATGGCTGGCATAATTTTCTCATCGGTAATGGCTTGCAACTCCTCGCCGGAAACCTTTTGGTCAAAGTACTCCTCCAGGGGAATAACCTTACCAATCCGGAAGGTTAATTTATGGAGAAATCGGTACTCTCCCTCAATACCAACCGGAAGAATGTTCACTCCCGCCTTGACCGCAATCAGTGCTGCGCCCTGTTTGCCCCGACGCATGGTCCCCCCTTTGGAACGAGTCCCTTCCGGAAAGATTGCCACATTTTCTCCAGACCCCAGCATCTTCATGGCACCTCGCAGAGCACCTACATCACTTTTCCCCCGCTTAATGGGGAACGCTCCTACCGCACGAATGATACCGCCCAGTAGCTTATTTCGAAATAGCTCCTCTTTTGCCATAAAACGGACCGGAAAAGGAAGACAGGCACCCAGCATGGGCGGGTCTAATAAACTTTTGTGGTTAGAACAAACCACATAGGTTCCCTCTTTTGGAATATTCTCTTTTCCCTCAACCCGAATCCGAAAGAGGACATGCAAAATTCCGCTGACAAATACTCTTGCAATTTTATAAAAACTCATGGTCTGCCGCCTTTCAAAAAGATTCCATCATCTCTTTTGCCAGCGCCGTAATCTTGGCAATGGTTTCATCTAGCGAAAGAGCGGTACTGTCTACCATGACGCTGTCCTCTGCCGGTTTGAGAGGAGCAAATTCCCGGCTGGAATCGTTCTTGTCCCGAAACTTCATTTCGGCAAGAACCTCCTCGAATGTGGTTGCCACACCCTTTTCCTCCAGTTCTAGAAACCGCCGTTTTGCCCGTTCCTCCGGGTCTGCAGTTAGAAAAACTTTCAACTGCGCATCCGGCAGAACGTATGTCCCAATATCTCGGCCGTCCATAATCACATTGGTTTCCTCTGCAAGCTTTCGCTGAAGCTCCACCAGCTTAAGCCGCACCGCCGGTATAACCGCCACATGAGATGCGGCAGAGGAAATTTCCGGCGTCCGGATTTTCCCGGAAACATTCTCCCCGTTTAAGTAAACCTGCTGTCCCTCCTGGGTATGGCAGATTTTCACATCCACACTGTCTAAAATCCCCTCCACATCCGGAGCAACTGCAGGGTCTATCCCCTGATTCACTGCCGCAAGGCCAATGGCACGGTACATGGCTCCGGTGTCGATATAAACAAATCCAAGAGCGCCTGCCACCGCCTTTGCAATGGTGCTCTTTCCGGCACCCGCCGGACCGTCAATTGCAATCTTTATGGTCTTCATTGGTATCCTCCAACCTATTTTTTCTTCCATCCCCGCAAAGCACGAAGCAACGCCTCGTTGTTCCACGCAGTTTGGGTATATTCGATTCCGGTCTTATGTGTCAACACCACCGGAATCTTTGCCATCTCTGCTGCTGCAAGCTTATCCGAAAGCTCCCGGGAACCATCGCAAACCAAAAGCCTTGCCCCAACCTTGTCAATCAGTTGGGCAACTGCCTCGGCGCCATCCGGGCTGTCCACCTCCAGAACGTTCAACAGAGGCAATCCGTAAGCCAGTGCATGTTCCACATCAAAACTACTGCCTCGAAGAATGGGAGTATATAACTTTTCCGGGTTTTCCACCAGCTTGGCAATCGCCATCGCCGCCGCCTGGGTGGTATACAATAGCACCGTCCCAGTAAGGCAGTTAACCCCCTCTGCAATCTCTTGGTAGGAGCCTACGGTTCCCGCTACCAACTCTCTTGTTGCATTGGGCAAAGGCAGATACTTGATGTAGGGAAGTTCCAAATTCCCACAAGCGGTCATGGCAGCTTGAGACATAGCGACACCATCGGCGTCCACATCAGCAACGCCCCAGGCTTTTTCTTCCATCAAAAGCTTCTCCATTTCGTCACTGCCAAATTTTCCTACTATCACATTACCACAGCCAAACGCCGCAGCCTCCTGTAGAGTAGGCAAAACACAAAGATGCGCCAAACCATCTTTCTCCAACAGCGTTGAGAACTTTCTCGCCTCACTTCCGCTGCCAGACAACACCAGTATCACTGCTCATCCTCCGTAACTGTACCAACCTCGGCTTCTACTTCCTCCACCAAAGCTGCACCGCAAACAGGACAGAAATTCTCTTCTATGTCGCACAAATTACTACAAACAGGACAAATAATATCCACATCTCCCTCGGCAATCTTGCTTTCCTTTGCCTGCAATGCCGCAATCTTAGCAAGCTTAGCTTCTAAAATTTCGCACTTCATCAAAACATCATCGGGGAGCGCCGGGCTCATGCCCATCTCCTCGTAAACTTTTTTTCCGATTTCAGAATACAGCTTTTTCACATCATTGTTCAGGTCAAAAATCTGATACTTGATTTTGGTTACTTCCTTAACCTCACCTGCTTTCTTGGTCACAAAACCAAGGGTCTTTTCCACCTGACCTTTCCAATCAATCGCTTTGAAATCCATCGTACTTCCTCCCTTTAAAAATAGATTTATACATTAAACCGGAATAATACAATATCCCCGTCTTTCATGACATATTCCTTGCCCTCGGAGCGAACCAATCCCTTTTCCTTGGCAGCAGTCATGGTTCCGCAAGCCATCAGGTCATCGTAGGCTACCACCTCGGCACGAATAAAGCCACGCTCAAAGTCGGTGTGAATCTTTCCTGCCGCTTGAGGTGCTTTGGTTCCCTCGGTAATGGTCCATGCCCGCACCTCCGGCTTGCCGGCGGTCAGGTAACTGATGAGCCCCAGCAAACTGTAGCTTGCACGAATCAGCTTATCCAGACCCGATTCGCAAACCCCCAGTTCCTCCAAAAACATTCCCTTTTCTTCTTTGTCAAGCGCGGCAATTTCCTCCTCAATACGAGCAGAAATAACCATTACCTCGGACTTCTCCGTCTTGGCAAATTCCCGAATCTTCTGGACAAAGGGGTTCTCGGTTTCGGCACTGCCGTAATCATCCTCTGCTACGTTAGCAGCATAGATAACCGGCTTTAAGGTAAGAAGTGCCACATCCGAGAGCATTTCCAATTCATCTTCGGTCATTTCCATGCTCCGAGCGGTCTTTCCGCTCTCCAATACCTCGTGGAGCCGCTGATAAAACTCCAGATGCGCCTGATATTTCTTCTCTCCGCCCTTTAAGGATTTCTGTGTTCGCTCAATCCGGCGGTCGAGAATCTCTAAATCGGACAGAATCAATTCCAAATTGATGGTTTCAATGTCCCGAATGGGGTCTACCGAGCCTTCCACATGGACAATGTTGGTATCCTCGAATGCCCGTACCACGTGAACAATGGCATCCACCTCCCGGATATTGGACAGAAACTTATTGCCTAAGCCCTCGCCCTTGCTGGCGCCCTTGACCAAACCTGCAATATCCACAAATTCTATCGTGGCATAGGTTACTTTGTCCGGCTGATACATTTCGGTCAGCTTGTCAATCCTCTCATCCGGCACCAATACCGTGCCCACATTGGGTTCAATGGTGCAGAAAGGGTAGTTGGCGGATTCCGCCCCCGCCTGGGTAATGGCATTAAAAAGTGTGCTCTTTCCCACGTTGGGAAGCCCTACTATACCTAATTTCATATATTATTACATCTCCTTATGTAAAAGCCTTTTTGGAACTCTCCAAAAACAGTTTGTTTCCCTTACATCAAATTCTAAAAAAGGTTTTTTGACATCTTTCATTGTATCATAACGATTTTGATTTAGCAATAGCAATGTTACAAATTCTTTTCCCCGGTTCTCTTTTATTTTATACGATTCTGTTTTTATGGTACCAAAAAATTTCTATAATTTCTCTATATTTAAAAGCACTTTTTTCTTTCGTTTTGTGTATGATACGAAAAAAGCATCTGGTGGTATCCAACCTGACCGATGCTCCCTATACCCTGACACTTCGTGATGAGTGGATTGACCGAGAAACCGGGGAAAAGGCGTCTTTCTTTACTCTTCCAGCCGAATCCATCCTCTTTTTACAGAAGGTGTTGTAAGACGAAATTACACAAAAAGCACCATGCTTTTCAGCATGGTGCTCTTCCTTTTTTACTCGTAATCTACTACATCTACCCAGGAGAGCAGGAACTCCCGCTCCTCTTGGTTTCCTTTTACTGACTGGGACGCTGCAACAATGGGCATCCATTTCTGGACATACTGTCTGGCGGTGTTACTCTTTCGACAGAACAGCTCTAAATATTCTTTGGCACCTTTCTCGTCTCCACTCAAGCAAAACAACAAATAAGTTCTCGCCACATCGGCAGAGGCATTCCCTTGGGTTGCGTGGGACCAGTCCAAAAGATACGGGGTGCCGTCCTCTGTAATAATGATATTTGACGGGTTGAAATCTCCATGACAAACCTTGGTATGCTTGGGCATTCCCTCGAGTCTGGTATGAAGCTCATACCGGGTGGTGGCATCCAGTTCCGTTTCGTTGATTTTCCGGTTCATCTTATCTTTCAGCTTATTGAGTAGCGGGGATTTCTTGGAATGCACCTCCAATTGAAGGTCCACCAGCAGTTCCAGATACTCTGCCTTCTTCTCCGGTTGTTCCTCCATAAGCTGTGCCAGGGTCTTTCCTGCAATATACTCGGACACAATCGCCCATTTTCCCTCTATCATGGTTACTGCAAGCACTTTGGGAATCTTTAGTCCCGTTTCCTCGATTCTCGCCTGATTAAGCGCTTCATTGAGGACATCTGCCTTGGAATAATTCTCGTCAAACACCTTAACACAGGTTTCCCCGTCCCGATAAATGGTCTTGTTCTTTCTGACCGCAATCACTTGTTCCAGTTTCATTCTTTCTTCCTCCTTTTCCCTTGCCTATGCCTTTTCGGTAAAATGCTTGCCGTAATAGGCATTCAGGTACATCTGCCGGATTTCCGCCATCAAGGGGTATCTGGGGTTTGCACCGGTACACTGGTCGTCAAATGCCTGCTCCACCATTTCGTCAAGGTTTTCCAGAAAGTCCTTTTCAGCTATGCCATAATCCTGAATGGTTTCTTTGATGCCCACCTTGGTCTTCAGGTCGTTAATCGCCGCAATCAATCCCTCTAGCTTTTCGGCATCGTCTTTTCCCGGAATCCCAAGGTATTCAGCTACCTCGCCGTAGCGACGGAGGGTATGGGGATGGTCATACTGGGAGAAGCTTCCCATCTTGGAAGGCGCCTCTGCAGCATTGAACCGGATTACCTCTTCTATCATCAGGGCGTTGGCAACACCATGCGGCAGATGATGGAACGCACCAAGTTTATGCGCCATGGAGTGGCAGACACCCAGGAATGCATTGGCAAATGCCATCCCCGCCATGGTGGCAGCATTTGCCATCTTCTCCCGGGCGACCACATCGGTCTGTCCGTTCTCGTAGGCTCTGGGCAGGTATTCAAAGACGGTTTTTAGTGCCTTGAGTGCAAGACCGTCGGTGTAATCGGTGGCAAGCATTGCTGCATAAGCCTCAATGGCATGGGTTACGGTGTCGATGCCGGATGCCGCCGTCAATCCTTTCGGTGCCGACATGTGGAAATCGGTGTCAATGATTGCCATATTGGGCATTAACTCATAGTCTGCCAGAGGATACTTGATGCCGGTGTTCTCGTCGGTAATGACCGCAAAGGGAGTTACCTCGGAGCCGGTTCCTGCCGAAGTGGGGATGGCAATGAAATATGCCTTCTCTCCCATCTTAGGGAAGGTGTAGACTCTCTTTCGGATATCCAGAAACCGCATTGCCATATCCATAAAGTCAGCCTCAGGGTGCTCGTAGAGAACCCACATAATCTTTGCCGCATCCATAGCAGAACCGCCGCCCAGAGCAATGATGGTGTCCGGCTTGAATGCCGCCATCTGTGCCGCACCGTTCTTGGCATTGAGCAGGGTCGGGTCAGGCTGAACATCAAAGAATGTGGCATGGGCAATTCCCATCTCCTCCAGCTTATCGGTAATGGGTTTGGTGTAGCCGTTTTCGTAGAGGAAGTTATCGGTTACAATAAACGCCCGTTTCTTTCCCATGACATTTTTCAGTTCATCCAAAGCAACCGGTAGGCAGCCTCTCTTGATATATACCTTTTCAGGTGCACGGAACCAAAGCATGTTTTCCCTTCTTTCTGCTACTGTCTTTAAGTTGAGCAGGTGCTTGACACCTACGTTTTCCGATACTGAGTTTCCGCCCCAGGAGCCACAGCCCAAAGTCAGGGACGGTGCTAGCTTAAAATTATACAAATCCCCAATACCGCCATGAGATGAGGGGGTATTGACCAGAATCCGGCAGGTCTTCATCCGTGCCGCAAAAGCATCCAGCTTTTGGGGTTCGCATCTCTCGTTCAAGTAAATCGAGGAGGTATGCCCGAACCCGCCGTCCTCTACCAACCGTTCTGCCTTGGCAAGGGCGTCCTCGAAATCCTTTGCCTTGTACATGGCAAGAACCGGAGAGAGTTTTTCGTGAGCAAACTCCTCGGTAAGTTCCACCGATTCCACCTCGCCAATGAGGATTTTGGTGCTCTCGGGAACGGATACTCCGGCAAGCTCCGCAATCCTAACTGCCGTCTGCCCCACTATCTTGGCATTCAAAGCACCGTTGATGATAATGGTTTTTCTGACCTTTTCCGTTTCCTCTTCCGTCAGGAAATAACAACCTCTTGCCAGAAATTCTTCCCTCACTGCTTCGTAAATCTCCTCAAGCACAATCACCGCCTGCTCGGAAGCGCAAATCATTCCGTTATCAAAGGTCTTGGAATGGATAATGGAGCTGACTGCAAGCAAGATGTCCGCACTGTCATCAATGATAGCAGGGGTGTTCCCCGCACCGACGCCCAGAGCCGGCTTTCCGGAAGAATACGCCGCCTTAACCATGCCCGGTCCTCCCGTTGCCAGAATGATATCCGCCTCTTTCATGACGGTATTGGTCATCTCAAGGCTTGGTACATCAATCCAATCAATAATCCCCTGGGGAGCACCAGCTGCAACTGCCGCCTCCAATACCAGCTTTGCCGCCGCAATGGTACTATTCTTCGCCCTGGGATGGGGAGAAATGATGATGGCGTTTCTGGTCTTTAACGCCAGCAAGCATTTAAAAATTGCGGTAGAGGTAGGATTGGTGGTGGGGATAACTGCCGCAATGACTCCGATGGGCTCTGCAATAACCTTGGTGCCATATGCCTTATCTTCTTCGATTACACCGCAGGTTTTGGTGTTCTTGTAGGCATTGTAGATGGACTCCGATGCATAATTGTTCTTAATCACTTTATCCTCCACAACACCCATGCCGGTTTCCTCTACTGCCATTTTGGCAAGGGGAATCCTTGCTTTGTTTGCAGCGGATGCCGCCGCCAAAAAGATTTTGTCAACCTGTTCTTGGGTGTATGTGGCAAACACTTTCTGTGCTTCCCGGATTCGGCTGATGGCAGCTTCCAACCGTTCCACACTATCTATGATATACTCCTTCTTGTCCATGGTCTTTTCCTCCTGATTTTAATACTCCCAGATAGTTTATGTCATTTACTTTGTTAATATTTTAACATTCTTTTTCTTTGATGTCAATACAAAGCGCATTGTTAATGATAACCAATAAAAAAGGACAGCGCAGCAAAAAAATTGTTGCACTATCCTTTTTCTTAATTCTCTAAAACCGCCAGGGCTGTCCGGATACCGTCCACTGCCGCACTGACAATGCCACCGGCATAACCGGCACCCTCTCCTGCAGGATAAAGACCGGAAAGATTCACACTTTCCAACTTGTCGTTTCGCAAAATCCGTACCGGTGCAGAAGTTCGCATCTCAACGCCGGTCAGAACACCGTCCCCGAAAGCAAACCCCGGCATCTTTTTGTCAAAGTCCAGAAGTCCTTTTCGCAGATACTCAATAATAAATCCTGGCAGGCAGTTCTTCAGTTCCGCAAACCGCCATTTCCCGGTAAAGCTGGGGGTTACCTCGCCTAGCTTTTGGGATGGTTTATCCGCCACAAAGTCCCGGGTCAGTTGCACTGGTGCACCGCCGCCGCCCAACCTATACGCCAGTTCCTCATACTTTCGCTGGAATTCCATTCCCGCCAGTACGCCATCTCCGTCAAAGTCCTCGGGGCGAACCGATACCACCAAAGCACTATTGGCATTCTCTCTGTTCCGGCAATATTCACTCATGCCATTGACCACCAACCGCCCTTCCTCGGAGGAAGCGTTAACCACCTGACCCCCGGGGCACATACAAAAGGAATAACAGCTGCGTTCCTCCCCGTTATAAACCAGTCGATAGTCCGCCGCCGGTAGGTCTAAATCTTCTCTGCCGTATTGTAGCTTATCAATCATGCGCTGCTGATGTTCCACCCGAACACCTGCTGCAAAGGCTTTCCGTTCCATAGAAACGCCTGTTTTATAAAGCATTTCATAGGTGTCCCTGCTACTATGGCCAATTGCCAAGACAAGCTTCGTACAAGGAATCGTTTCGGCATGGTTAATCTCAACTTCCCGAAGATGTCCTTGCTCCATCCGGATTCCGGTCAGACAGGCAGAAAATCGCACCTCTCCCCCCAAGGCAATGATTTCTTCTCGCATGGAACGAACCACACTCCGGAGCTTATCGGTACCGATATGGGGTTTTGCCCGGTAGAGAATATCCTTGGGAGCACCGTGGCAACAAAAAGTTTCCAGAACAAATCGCTGTCTGGGGTCATTGATTCGGGTATTGAGTTTCCCGTCAGAAAAGGTGCCGGCACCCCCCTCCCCGAACTGAACATTGGATTCCGGATTAAAGACACCCTCGTTCCAGAACTGCTCTACGGTTTTTGTCCGGGCATCCACATCTTCTCCCCGTTCCAGAACCAAAGGCGGATTCCCGGATTTTGCCAGAATGTAGGCAGCAAACAACCCGCAAGGACCCGTCCCTACTACGACAGGGCGACAGGGCAGCTTTCTTCCCATGGGAATTTCCAGCTCCCCATCCATGGAAAATGGTCGAAGCTCCTTGCCGTCGCAGGCTGTCCCATCCGGAACAGTGGCAATCACGCTATAGGTATAATGAATCTTGTTTTTCCGTCTGGCATCCAAAGATTGTTTATAAATCCGGAAGTCTTTCGCCGAAATACAACGCCGCCGCACAATTTCTTGTGCGGCGTCAATGACATCTTGTTCGGTATGAACGATGGGCATCCGGATTGCTCCAATGACTATCTTCATAAAAACTCCTATTTCTCTTTCTCCGCCTTGATGCTCCGGCTTAGGGTAATCTCCACCTCGGAAACATCCTTTAAAACCTTCACACCGTAGGGAAGAATCAATTTTACTTTTGCTTTATGATTATCGGTAAATTTCTCCATAGGAATCCCCTCGGTGGAAATTTCGGTAATCTTCGCAGTAACCTCGTCTTCGCCATAAATCTGTATCGTTGCAGGGTTTAAAACATAATTGATATTTTCCAGAAGTTCCCGCTCTGCCTCGGTGTCCGCCCAAAACTGCGGAATAATTTTTACCGTTCGCAGCTTTACCACAGCACATTCTACCGTAGCAGTCTCAATATCCTGCGTAATCCGCTTCAGCAGTGCATCCTGTGCAGTCAACAGCTTTCCGTCGCTGTCATAGAACTGGATGGGAAGCTCCTTGGTAATATCCACATCGGCATTGTCGAAGTTAAGTAAGACTCCCGCCTTTGCAATTTTACCAACCACCGATTCCGGTCCCTTGATGGTTACCGTCTGGGGGTTAATTTCCATCTCTCCCGGCATGTAGTTTTGTGCCGGGCTTCCCTCCGTTGCAATCTCCAGTTCCAGTTTCTTTCGAACCGTCTTTTCGGTCTGGATATCCACATGATAAATGCTCTGGGAAGAAATTTCGTTGTGTTCAAAGGGAACTACAATATCCACCGGCAAGGTGTGCTGTCCCGCACTCCAAACGCCGGACATATCCACCTTGGCAATGATGGTCTTCATATCATACCGACCCATCTTTTTCCGGCTTCCTTTGACTTTCAGGTTAATGGTTGTTGCAGACTCATTGACCACGCTAATGCCGTTGTTTTGAAGCTGCTCCTGACCCACAAACTGAATGGGTAAATCTCGTACCTCTATCTCAACGGCGGGGTCCAGTACGACAATAATATAAAGCCAGAGAATAACCGCAATCAGAACAGAGAGGATTTTCAAAAAGGTATCACTTTCAAAAAGCTTTTTCAATTACGCTTCCCCCTTTTCACGAGATTCTTTAGGCTGAACTTCGCATCGAAGGGCTTTCCCGCCATTTGATCGGCATTCAAAAGCTCCATAATCCGGATTCGCAGGGTTTCCTCTCCAAAGCCAGTATTGAGCATACCCCGGTACGCCACCGAGATATTTCCGGTTTCTTCCGAAACAATCACAACCACCGCATCGGACTCTTCGGAGATTCCAATGCCGGCACGATGTCGGGTTCCCAGTTCCTTACGGATGTTGGGATTCTGAGAAAGAGGCAGTACACAGGTTGCCAGCTCTACCTTATTATCCCGAATAACCACTGCCCCGTCATGGAGAGGGGTATTGGGGACAAAGATATTCTCCAAAAGCTCACTGGTGGTCTTTGCCTGAACCCTGATACCGGAACTAATCAGGGAATCAATGTTATCTTCGTTTTCAATCACAATCAAGGCACCGACCCGGTTGTTCGCCATAGCCTGTGCTCCACGAGCGATTTCACGAATGGTCTGCTCGGCTTCCTCGTCAAATTCTCCGGTGGAATTGAACCATTTTCCCATAGCGGTACGTCCTACATGCTCCAGCACCCGCCGAAGTTCCGGCTGGAATACAACCACCAAGGCAATTAACCCAACCTGCAAAACATTACTCAAAATCCAATGAAGGGTGTTGAGCTGGAAAAAGAAACTTGCCTGCATAATAATAAACAAGAGTCCAATTCCCTTAAGTAACTGCATGGTTCTGGTATCACGAATAAACCGTAGGGACTTATAAACCAGATAAGAAACCACCAGAACATCAATCAAATCGGTAAGCCGAAGCAACGCCACCTGATTCATTATGGAATGATAAAAATTCTGCCACCACATTGCTCCGTCCACCTCCATTTTTAATATGCTTTGCCCCAGTATACCATCTTGGTTGCAGGTTTCCCGCAGCAAATACAAGTATCAGTAATCTCTTCCTGCTCAAAGGGGATACAACGAGATGTTGCCGTGGTGTCCTCTTTGATTTTCAGTTCGCATTCCTCGTCGCCGCACCACATTGCTTTGACAAAGCCGCCCTTTTCTTCTACAATCTGCTTGAATTCATCGTAAGTCTTGGCAACACTGGTCTTTTCTTCCCGATTCTGTCGAGCTGCCTCAAGCATCTGTGCTTGAATCTTAGTCAGCATTGCTTCTAGTTCTTCTTCAATGTTGTCAAGAGATACAAAGGTCTTGCTCCGGTCAACCCGGCTGACCAGAACAGCCTGATTGTTTTCAATGTCTTTAGGACCAATTTCGATTCGAACAGGTACGCCCCGCATCTCGTATTCGCTGTACTTCCAACCGGGGGACTTATCACTGTCATCTAGCTTGATGCGGAACTTTTGAGAAAGCTGGTCTTTGAGCTGTCCGGCACGCTCTAACACGCCCTCTTTATGCTGTGCCACCGGTACGATAACCGCCTGAATGGGTGCAATTCTGGGGGGCAACTTCAAACCGGCATCGTCCCCGTGTACCATAATGATAGCACCGATAATTCGGGTGGACATACCCCAGGAGGTCTGATGAACATACTCCATGGTATTGTTATCACTCAAATACTGAATTCCAAACGCTTGAGCAAAGCCGTTGCCAAAGTTATGGCTAGTCCCCGACTGCAGCGCCTTACCATCGTGCATCATGCTCTCGATGGTGTAGGTTTCATGAGCACCGGCAAACTTCTCTTTCTCGGTTTTTTGACCCTTAATAACCGGAATGGCAAGCTCCTGCTCGCAGAAGTCTGCATAGACATTCAGCATCTGGATGGTTCTTTCCTGTGCCTCTTCTGCAGTAGCATGGGCGGTATGCCCCTCCTGCCACAAGAACTCCATACTTCTCAAGAAGGGACGGGTGGTCTTCTCCCACCGCACCACGCTACACCATTGGTTATAAAGCTTAGGTAAATCCCGATAGGAACGGACTGCACCTGCGTAATGCTCGCAAAAAAGAGTCTCCGAGGTGGGGCGAACACAAAGCCGTTCCTGGAGCTTTTCAGTCCCGCCATGGGTAACCCATGCAACTTCAGGAGCGAAGCCCTCTACGTGATCCTTCTCTTTTTGCAAAAGGCTTTCAGGGATGAACATAGGCATATAGACGTTCTCTACGCCGGTTGCCTTAAACCGCGCATCCAAGCCTTTCTGAATATTCTCCCAGATGGCATAGCCGTAAGGTTGGATTACCATACACCCACGAACCCCGGAATAATCACAAAGCTGTGCCTTTTTGATAATATCAGTATACCATTGAGCGAAATCCTCGCTCATTGAGGTAATTTCTTCCACCATTTTCTTCTCTTGTGCCAAAAAACTCATTCCTTCCCAAGGCTTCCTAAAACAGCCTATAATATCCTATCTTTAGTATAAAGGAAATCGCCTCGGGTGTCAAGGCATGACGGGGATTTTTTCAAGAAAAAATTAGAGGGAACTTTCATTTTCTCTAATCTGCAAAAACCCTGCAACGATTCCGTTGCAGGGTTTTGCTTACTCTTCCATGGTTAGTTTTCGTTTGATCCGCTGGAGGGCGTTGTCAATGGATTTTGGAGGTCTGCCTAGTTCCACGGCAATTTCCTGATAGTTCATGCCGCCCAGATACAAGGATAGTACCGATTGCTCCAAAGAACTTAATTTCTCTGCAATTTCTGTTTCCAGTGCCTCGACCTTTTCCCGTCGGAGGAACATCTCCTCCGGGTCGATGGCATCCCTTTCTGCCAGCATGTCCACCAAAGCCCGCTCCGATTCATCCTCATAAACAGGGCTATTTAGGGAAACATAGGTGTTGAGAGGTCCATGCTTTAATCGAGCAGCGGTTTTGACCGCTGTAATCATCTGCCGTTTGACGCACATCTCAGCAAAGCCACGAAAAGACCCCTGATAGGCAGCGTCAAAGTCCCGGATTGCCTTGAATAAGCCAATCATCCCCTCCTGAATCAGGTCGTCCTTATCGGCACCTGCCAAATAGTACATCTTCGCCCGGGAGCGGACCAGATTTTTATATTTATCCAAAATAAACTCGGTGGCCGCCTTGTCCCCCTCTGCCGAAAGCTCCACCACCTGCTCGTCCGCCATCTCCTCATAGCGAAATGTCTGTTCTGCCATCCTGTTTCCTCCCCTCTATTTCCCCGCATTCTCATATAAAAGCCGAATGAAACTGTCGTTGATGTATACTTTCCCGTTGCAGACATAGGGTTTTGCCTTAGCTCTCCCGGTATGCATCATATCAAAGTGTCCGCTGATATACTCGTAAGAAACCTCGGTTTCCTCGCCGTTTACCACCACCTTCTCCAGATAGAGATAGTGCATCGCATCATCCCTCAACATGTCAACTTCAACGTCTGTCCGCTCGCCGGAAAAGGGCTTTGCATTGGTGGTATCAATGGTTAAAACATTGTTCTCAAAAGAATATTGAATATTCAGAAAATCAAAGGTTTCCTTTAAAGGAAACATGGTAGCATAGTAATACTCGTTCACACCAAAGGTTGGTACCGATTTTACCGCATCTCCGGAAATCAGGTTGTATTCCCTTTGTCCGCCACAGGCACACCACCGTTCATACTCCGAGGGTCTTCCCTCTGCCATACCGATTCCGATGTCCGTTTCTAGCTTTTGATATTCCCGAACCTCATCGGTTTTCAAATCAATCATATAATCTTTATCATAGTGAATCAATACCGTTTCCTTCTCTCGGTCAATTTCCACTTTGTCAAACTTCTTCTGTCCGTGAAGGCTTACTGAGGGAAACGCATCGCTGTACTCTAATTTACTGCCGTCTGCCTTATTGATTTTAATCAGGCGTTCCGCATTCCCATGAATAATATGAGTTGCCATATACAGGAAAAGATAGTCGTCGGTTTCAAATTGGTCCAAGATTTGACTTTGGGTATGTCGCTTAAAATAGTTCATCCAATCCTCTACGCTAGGGTTAACCGTCCCTGCCCGGAAAATCATATCCTCTACCTTTTCGGTAAAGAAGTACTCTACGGTGGTTTGCACTTCCTTGCCGTGGTAGACACCATTCTCGTCCGATTCAACCCACAGTTCCGGGAATCTGCAGCGATACCCGATAAGCTCATCCTGATAAAACACAGGAACCATGGAATTGTCCGAAATCTCCGTTTCCAAAAGGATATGTCCGCCAGTCAGGGGTGCCGAAACCGGTTCCGCTTCCAACCGATAAGTATAGTCCGTCTTTTTTAGATTGATATTGTACCCGGCATCCTCTAACATAGTCCGCATACTGTAGGGATAGCGATAGGCGGATTCCAAGGTAATGGTACGAAGTTCCGGATTCCATATATAGCAGCCTCCGGTTTCGGAAAATCCATTATTCAGTCCCAGTTCCTCAATCATGACCGCCATCTTTCCATCCAAAGAAAAGGAAGTTAATTCCTTGCCCCGGAAGTAGGTTTTAATGTCGGTTTCATAAATACTTCCTATTACCTTTCCCGGTTTCTGGCTAGCTTGCTTGGTTCCGGCTACCAACCGCTCCGGTGCAAAATCATCAATAATCAGGGTTCTAAAATCATCATAATACCGATACTGATTGGTAATATCCTCCACAACCACCACGGTAAGACCGCCGATGTTGTAAGAATCCACCCAGATACCATTGATGCAAGCCTTAATATCAGTGGAATAAATTTTCCCGGCAACATCGCCGTTTGCAGCAAATACGGATGCAGGGATCATTGAAAGAAGAATTGTTATCCATAAAACTGTTGCCATTATTTTTTTCATTGGTTGCCACCCTTTCTGCACAAACGCCTATCTCTATTTCAATGATACCACGTTTTTTCTCGCAGCACAAGAAAATTTCTTAATTTTTTCTTGTCAAACCTGTTTTTTGTGCTATACTATAAGAGACTATGTTTCAAAGGAGGATGCCCCATGAAAATCGGTGCTGTTGTTTGCGAATATAACCCCTTTCATAGCGGGCACCAATATCAGTTGGACACCGCCCGGAAAGAACTCAAGCTTGATGCTATTGTCGGTATCATGAGCGGGAACTTTGTCCAGCGAGGGGATGTTGCCATCTACCCGAAAGAACTCCGTGCCCGTGCCGCCCTGGCTTGCGGGATGGACTTGGTTCTGGAACTACCGGCGGTTCTGACCCTGCAATCGGCAGAACGATACGCCAGAAATGCCGTGCTGACCCTGAACGCCCTCGGATGCGTGGACACCCTGTTTTTCGGTGCAGAATGTACTGACATCGACCTTTTACAGAGGATTGCTAAAACGTTGGTAGCAGAAGACGCACCTTTTCAAGAGCAGTTAAGGGCAGGCCTTGCCAACGGCTTATCCTTTGCCACTGCCCGTGCCGAAGCTGTTCGCACCGTCATTGGTGCTGCCTCTGCAGAGTTTTTAAGTCAGCCCAACAACATTCTGGCAGTGGAATACCTGAAAGCCTTGATTCGTTGCAATAGTTCTATCCAGCCGGTGGCATTGGCTCGGAAAAATGTTGACCACAATGCGATTTCTCCTAACGGCGGATTTGCTTCGGCTTCGTTTATTCGGGAACAAATGCTGGCTGACGATGCCTTTGATGCTTATCTGCCCCAAAAGGCACTATCTTTATACGCTGGGCAGAACCCCGTTTCCCTCAAGACGATGGAACGGACAATACTGTCCCGGATTCTACTGATGTCCAAAGAGGAACTTGCCCGGATTGCCGATGTTTCCGAAGGTTTGGAAAACGCCATTAAGCGGGAGGTCCTGACAGCAGACAGCCTTACTGACCTGATAGATAGCGTCAAATCCAAGCGGTATGCCTATAGCCGAATCCGACGGATTTTATTAAATGCTTATCTCGGTATTACCAAGCAGGACGCCGATTTGACTCCATCCTATATTCGGATTCTGGATTTTAATCAAACGGGTCGAGAAGTATTAAATCTGGCACGAAAGACCGCCACTTTGCCCCTTGCCAAACATGGTGGACAAATTAAGGACAACCCTGCCGCACTGCTACTTTGGCAACGGGAGCTTGCCATAGACCGGGTTTACCGGCTTTATTCTAAAAACAAATTGACAGAAAAGGAGATACAAGAATGCGAGTAACAGAAGAAATCAAATACATTGGTGTCAATGACCATGACATTGACTTATTCGAGGGACAATACACGGTAGAAAACGGTATGGCGTACAATTCCTATGTGATTCTGGACGAAAAGATTGCCGTAATGGACACCGTGGATATCCGGTTCGGCAAAGAGTGGCTTTCCAATCTGGAGGTTGCCTTAAATGGCAGAACCCCCGATTATCTGGTTATTCATCACATGGAACCGGACCATTCTGCTAATATTTCCCTCTTTATGGAAACCTATCCTGATGCAAAAATTGTTTCCGGAGCCAAATCTTTTGTGATGATGAAACAATTTTTCGGCACCGATTTTGCCGACCGTCAGGTTTTGGTAAACGACGGGGGGGCCTTATCCCTTGGCAAACATAACCTGACCTTTTTGACGGCACCCATGGTTCACTGGCCGGAGGTTATCATGGCTTATGACAACTATGAGCATGTTCTCTTCTCGGCAGATGCTTTCGGGAAGTTTGGTGCAAATGATGTGGAAGAGGATTGGGCATGCGAGGCTCGCCGGTATTACATCGGCATTGTGGGTAAGTACGGGGCACAGGTTCAGGCAGTTCTAAAAAAGGCATCCGCTCTGGATATCCGGATGATTTGCCCCCTCCATGGTCCGGTACTCAATATTGATATGAATTATTACCTGAACCTTTACAACATCTGGTCTTCCTACGGTGTGGAGAGCGAGGGTGTCATGATTGCTTACACCTCGGTTTACGGAAATACCAAAAAGGCGGTTCATACCTTGGCAGACGAGCTGAAAAAGCTGGGTTGCCCCAAAGTTGTTGTCAATGACCTTGCCCGTTGTGACATGGCAGAGGCGATTGAGGATGCGTTCCGGTACGGAAAGGTTGTCCTTGCCACTACCACCTATAACAACGACATCTTCCCCTTTATGCGAACCTTTATCCACGGTCTTGCCGAACGAAACTTCCAGAATCGGCAAATCGGCTTGATGGAAAACGGAACCTGGGCACCCACCGCCGCCAAGACTATGAAATCATTACTGGAATCCTGCAAAAACCTGACCTTTACCGATACCACCGTACAAATCAAGTCGGCGTTGAATGACAATAGCCGGGCACAGATTTCGGCTTTGGCAGCAGAATTGTGCAAAGGAGCTTGACGCTCCACCCATACACCCACCGAAGTAAAACCGTTGTAACACCCCTCCGTCAGCCTTCGGCTGCCACCTCCCCTTTGTTATTTCATAAAAAGAGGAGGCTTTACTGCAATTTCCACATTATTGATTGAAAAATGTGTGCGAAGAAAATTGGATGAAATTTGTCTGATACAAAAAGGGGAATGGCGGAAGTGTACTATTTGTACCTGACCGACATTCCTCTTTGCAGTAGCGGGCAAAGTTCGCCAATTTTCAAGCACGACTGTTGAATAAAAAGATGGGCTGAACAAAAATTCAGCCCATCTTTTTATTCAAAATCTTCTTGTCCCGGTTCGGGGGAGGTCTGGTACGCCGGCTCGCAGGTTAGGTGGATACCCAACCGCCGGAAAACCTTTTCGTCCACCGAAGAGAGAATGACCGAGGAATGCACCTCACAGCCACGGAGCTTGTCCAGTTGCTCCATTGCCTTTTCCGCATTGCTGTCCGTTGCCGCACAGATGGAAAGAGCAATCAGGGTTTCGTCGGTGTGAAGTCTGGGGTTTCTGTTTCCCAGATGGTCTACCTTTAGATGCTGAATGGGTTCGATAACCGTGGGAGAAATCAGATGAAGTTCATCATTGAGTCCTGCCAGGGTCTTTAAGGCATTGAGCAAGAGTGCCGAGGAGGCACCCAGAAGCTCGGAGGTCTTTCCGGTAATCAAACGACCGTCTGGAAGTTCCATTGCTGCCGCCGGAGCACCGGTCAGGGCTGCCTTTTGCAACGTGGGTGCAATCACCGGTCTATCCATGGTGGTAATGCCGGCTTTCTTCATCAAGAATTCCAGTTTTAGCACCACTTCCTGACCCATACCGCTCTTTCTCTGGTCGCAGAGGGCAGTATAGTACCGTCGAAGAATCTCCTGCTTAGATGCACTACAGGTAATCTCATCATCCACGATACAATTGCCTGCCATATTCACACCCATATCAGTCGGGGATTTGTAGGGACATTCCCCCATAATTTTTTCAAAAATAGCGGTAACCACCGGGAAGATTTCTACGTCCCGGTTATAATTGACGGTAGTTTCCCCATAGGCTTCCAGATGGAAGGGGTCAATCATATTTACATCATCCAAATCCGCTGTTGCCGCCTCATAGGCAAGGTTTACCGGATGTTGGAGAGGGAGGTTCCAGATAGGGAAGGTTTCAAACTTTGCATATCCTGCCTGAACCCCCTGTTTTTGCTCGTGATAAAGCTGGGACATGCAGGTCGCCATTTTCCCGCTACCGGGACCGGGCGCCGTTACCACAATCAAATCCCGCTGGGTTTCAATATAGTCGTTCTTCCCATAACCCTCATCACTAACAATGGTGGCAATATCGGAAGGGTATCCAGGGATTGGGTAGTGGCGATACACCTTAACTCCCAAGGTTTCCAGCCTCTTCTGAAAGGCTTCGGCGGCAGGCTGACCCTGGAAGAAGGTCAGGACAACACTGCCCACATACAAGCCAATGGTACGAAAGCAGTCAATCAAGCGGATAACATCCATGTCATAGGTAATACCCAAATCGCCACGGAGTTTATTCTTTTCAATATCCGCCGCATTGATGGCAATGACAATTTCCACCTGATCCTTTAACTGAAGAAGCATCCGGAGCTTACTGTCCGGCTGGAACCCCGGTAGAACCCGGGACGCATGGTAATCGTCAAAAAGCTTCCCGCCAAACTCCAGATAAAGCTTCCCTCCGAATTGGGAAATACGCTCTTTGATATGCTCCGACTGCATCAACAGGTATTTTTCGTTATCAAAACCTTGCTTTCGCAAAACTGCCACCTCTTTTTCTCAAACACTATTCTTTATTATACATAAAAAAATCCATCCTTGCAAGAGGGTATCTTGAAATTCTTTCGTTTTTTGCAATATTACTTTTTCCGCACAACTTTTCCACAATAGTAGTGCGAAGAAAATAAGGCGAGATTGTCTTTTCCACTCATGAGTGCGCAGAAATTTGGATGAGATTGGTTTGAAACAAGGTGAGAAATGTCAGGAGTGTACATTGTGTACATGACTGTCATTTCACAGTGAAGTGGCGAGCCAAGGTCGCCAAATTTCAAGCACGACTGCATAAAAAAAGACCTGTTCGTATTGAACAGGTCTTTTTGGAAAAGGGTCTTATTTGATTACTTCGGTTACAACACCGGAACCAACGGTTCTACCACCCTCACGGATAGCGAAACGCAGACCTTCTTCGATAGCGATGGTGGTGGTCAGTTCCACGGACATGGTAACATTATCACCAGGCATACACATCTCAACGCCGTCGGGCAGGTTAACTACACCGGTAACGTCGGTTGTTCTGAAATAGAACTGGGGTCTGTAGTTGGTGAAGAACGGGGTATGACGGCCGCCTTCTTCCTTGGTCAGAACGTAAACTTCGCCCTTGAACTGGGTGTGAGGAGTAATGGTGCCGGGCTTAGCCAGAACCTGACCTCTTTCGATCTCGTCACGAGCAACACCACGGAGCAGAGCACCGATGTTGTCACCAGCTTCAGCGTAGTCCAGAAGCTTTCTGAACATTTCGATACCGGTTACAACAACTTTTCTGGACTCGTCAGACAGACCAACGATTTCAACTTCGTCAGACATGTTCAGCTGACCTCTCTCAACTCTACCGGTAGCAACAGTACCACGACCAGTAATGGAGAATACGTCCTCGACGGGCATCAAGAAGGGCAGATCGCTCTTTCTTTCAGGGGTGGGGATGTAGCTGTCAACAGCATCCATCAGCTCATGGATACAAGCATACTCGGGAGCGTTGGGATCATCAGAGGTGCTCTCCAGAACCTGGAGACCGGAACCCTTAACGATCGGAATATCATCGCCCGGGAACTCGTACTCGGTAAGCAGGTCTCTAATTTCCATTTCAACCAGCTCGAGGAGCTCGGGATCGTCAACCTGGTCAACCTTGTTCATGAATACTACAATGTAGGGTACGCCTACCTGACGGGAGAGCAGGATGTGCTCACGAGTCTGGGGCATGGGACCATCAGCGGAAGATACTACCAGGATAGCACCGTCCATCTGAGCAGCACCGGTGATCATGTTCTTAACATAGTCAGCGTGTCCGGGGCAGTCAACGTGTGCATAGTGACGGGTCTCGGTTTCGTACTCAACGTGAGCAGTAGAAATGGTAATACCTCTTTCTCTCTCCTCCGGAGCCTTATCGATCATGTCATATGCTTCGTACTGTGCTCTACCACCCATAGCCAGAACCTTAGTGATTGCAGCGGTCAGGGTAGTCTTACCATGGTCAACGTGGCCGATAGTACCAATGTTAACATGGGGTTTACTTCTTTCGAATTTTTCCTTTGCCATTTTACTTTCCTCCTAATAAATGGATTTATAGAAATAGTTAATCATTTTACAAAGTAGATACTGCTATTTTACTATTCTTTTGGAATAATTTCAATAGTTTTTTGTAAAAATTTTTAATTTTCCAAGAAATGATTGCTTTGTTTCCTGAAAAATCTGGTGGAAAATCCACAATTACAAAGAGATTAGTCTTCGTTCTTGCCTCTTTCCTTAATAATCTTTTCAGCCAGACTCTTGGGCAGCTCTTCAAAATGGCTAGGCTCCATGGAGTACTGACCACGACCCTGGGTCTTGGAACGCAGGTCGGTTGCATAACCGAACATCTCGGACAGAGGAACCATTGCATTGATTTCCTGTGCACCGGTTCTGGCTTCCATACCCTGAATCTGACCACGACGAGAGTTCAAATCGCCGATAACGTCGCCCATGTAGTCTTCAGGTACGTTTACAACGACCTTCATGATGGGTTCCATAATAACAGGATTACCCTTCTTACAAGCTTCCTTGAATGCCATAGAACCGGCAATCTTAAACGCCATTTCAGAAGAGTCGACTTCGTGGTAAGAACCGTCTACCAGAGTACACTTTACGTCTACTACCGGGTAGCCGGCAAGAACACCGGATTCCATTGCGCCCTGGATACCTGCGTCAACTGCAGGGATATATTCCTTCGGGATAGCACCGCCGACAATCTTGTTTTCAAAGACATAGCCGGAACCGGGCTCCAAAGGCTCAACGTCCATAACAACGTGACCGTACTGACCCTTACCACCGGACTGTCTTGCGTACTTGTGGTTTACATGAGAAGCGGTGCGGATGGTCTCACGGTAAGATACCTGAGGACTACCAACATTTGCTTCTACCTTAAACTCACGGAGCAGACGGTCAACGATGATATCAAGGTGCAACTCGCCCATGCCGGCGATGATGGTCTGACCTGTTTCGTCATCGGTATAGGTCCGGAATGTGGGATCCTCTTCTGCCAGCTTTGCCAGTGCAATGCCCATCTTCTCCTGACCTGCTTTGGTCTTGGGTTCGATAGCGACACGGATAACCGGTTCGGGGAATTCCATAGATTCCAGAATAATCGGTGCTTTCTCATCACAGAGAGTATCACCGGTGGTGGTATTTTTGAGACCCACTGCCGCTGCGATATCGCCGGAGTAAACCATTTCGATATCTTCACGGTTGTTTGCATGCATCTGGAGAATACGACCGATTCTTTCCTTGTTATCCTTGGTGGAGTTGTAAACATGAGAGCCGCTTGCCAGGGTACCGGAGTACACACGGAAGAAGCACAGCTTACCAACAAAGGGGTCGGTCATAATCTTAAATGCCAGTGCTGCGAAAGGTGCATCATCAGAAGCCTCACGAACATCTTCTTCTTCGGTTCTGGGGATGACACCCTTGATAGCCGGGATGTCCAGAGGAGACGGCATAAAGTCGATAACCGCATCCAGCATATTCTGTACACCCTTGTTCTTGTAGGAAGAACCACAGAGAACGGGAACCATCTCGTTTGCGATGGTAGCCTTCCGGATAGCCTTCTTGATGTCAGCAACGGAAAGGTCGCCTTCTTCAAAGAACTTCTCCATCAGCTCCTCGTCGGTTTCTGCAACCGCTTCTAACAGAGCCTGACGGTATTCTTCTGCCTTATCCTTCATATCTGCGGGAATTTCTTCCTCACGCTCATCGTTTCCAAGATCGTCATAATAAACGTAAGCTTTCATTTCAATCAGGTCAATCAGACCCTTGAACTCGTCTTCAGCACCGATGGGGAGCTGAATCGGAACAGCATTACACTTCAGACGTTCTTTCATCATATTTACTACATTATAGAAATCTGCACCCATGATATCCATCTTATTGACATATACCATTCTGGGTACCTGATACTTATCAGCCTGACGCCAAACGGTTTCAGACTGGGGCTCTACGCCACCCTTTGCACAGAGAACGGTAACACTACCATCAAGAACACGCAGAGAACGCTCAACTTCAACAGTAAAGTCAACGTGACCGGGTGTGTCGATGATGTTTACACGGTGGTTCTTCCACTGTGCGGTAGTAGCAGCAGAGGTAATGGTAATACCACGCTCTGCCTCCTGCTCCATCCAGTCCATCTGGGATGCACCCTCGTGGGTTTCGCCGATCTTGTGGATACGGCCGGTATAGAACAGAATACGCTCGGTGGTAGTAGTCTTACCGGCATCAATATGAGCCATGATGCCTATATTTCTGGTTTTCTCCAACGAAAACGCTCTACCCATAGTTTTCTCCTTTCGGAACATAAGTTCCATTGTTCTTTAAACTGTTTTTGCGAAGAAAATTTTAGGCGAATTGTTCATGCAGAAGTGCGAGCTATATCGAGATATGCGAGCACGCCGAACGGACAATTCAACAAATTTCCTCACAAATATTTCTACGAAGAAAATTTTAGGCAGTTTGGGTGTGCAGGAGTGCGGGTTATATCGAGATATACCCGCACGACGAACGCCCAAAATGACAAAATTTTCAAAGTAGAAATTACCAGCGGTAGTGTGCGAATGCTTTATTCGCCTCTGCCATCTTGTGGGTGTCTTCCTTCTTCTTGAAGGCACCGCCGGTGCTGTTGATTGCATCCATCAATTCGTTTGCAAGTCTTTCAGCCATGGTTCTCTCGGAACGCTTTCTTGCGAACAGCGTAATCCATCTCAAACCTAAGGTTTCCCGACGATCGGCTCTAACCTCGATCGGAACCTGGTAGTTAGCACCACCTACACGGCGAGCTTTAACCTCCAGTACAGGCATAACCTGGTTCATAGCTTCTTCAAAGACTTCAACCGGATCCTTACCGGTCTTCTCCTTGATGATGTCAAACGCATCATAAACGATGCTCTGGGCAACGCCCTTCTTACCGTCTAACATGATGTTGTTGATGAGTCTGGTAACGGTCTTGCTTCCGTATACCGGATCAGGCAAAACATCACGACGGGCAATATGACCTCTTCTTGGCACTTCTCTTCCCCTCCTTCTTCAGGTTTATTCACCATTAAGGTACTCAACGGGAACTTTCCCGCTGCTGTGCATATAAGGTCATGAATATTATTATGAACATATATGCACCACATTTTACTGTGTCAGATTGATGCGACGCCTTACTTAGGACGCTTTGCACCATACTTGGATCTGCTCTGCAACCGCTTGTCCACGCCGGATGTATCCAGGGTACCACGGATAATGTGATAACGCACACCAGGCAAGTCCTTAACACGGCCACCACGGATCATAACAACGCTATGCTCCTGCAGGTTGTGGCCGATACCGGGAATGTAAGCGGATACCTCGATTCCGTTTGTCAGCTTAACTCTGGCAACCTTACGGAGTGCGGAGTTCGGCTTTTTAGGAGTCATGGTTCTTACAGAAGTACAAACACCTCTCTTCTGGGGAGATGCTTGATCGGTCTGCTTCTTCTTGATGGTGTTAACACCTACCAAAAGTGCAGGAGCCGTAGACTTCTTTTCCACAGTCGCTCTTCCTTTTCTGACCAATTGGTTAAATGTTGGCAATATGTTCACCTCCATACATATAGAATATTTATAAAAACGTCAACGACGCTTTTACCTAGTTAGAAGCTTCGCAGAGTAACACGGCACAGGCAGCAGGCACCTCAATCCGGCAGACCTTTGCAAGTTCCTTTTTGGAGGGCACCATCTGCAGGGGAACCTGATGCTGGGCACAGGTCTTTTCCAGTGCCTCTTTGACCCAGCCATCGGCATCCGTTGCAAGATAGGCAAGCTCTGCCTTTCCCAGCCGAATTGCTTTTTCGGACTGCTTAAGTCCCACCACTTTGGGCAAATTCCGCAATCGTTCCACGGGGCATTCTCCTCCATCTTTACACTACGAACCGTATCATTTTACCCCAAATCCGCCGATTTGTCAAGGGTTTCTCTAAATTTTCCTGCAAAATCTCTATAGATAAAGTTCACAATCTTTTCCTGCTTTATACGGATATTTTAGCCATTTTTTACATTTTGATTACAAAAGACTTCCTATTTCTAGGAAGCCTTTTTCTCATTGCCTTGTTGTTTTTGGGGAAGTTCCAGAATGGGTGTCATAGGTTCACTTTCCACCATTTGTTCCTCCGCAAAGATTTTTATGGTTTGTCCGGGTTGAAGAATCAATGGCTTATCCAAAAGAAGTTCCGCCGCCACCTGTCCCCGAGACAGGATGAGAAGTTTCCTCTCCATTCCAACCAGCATACCACGGTCATAGACACCGCATAGAATCATCATCTTTTCTTCTTCTTTGGGAACAGTTCCCATGGCACGAAGAGTCAGAGAGGTAATTGTCAGCGGGTCTTTCAATTTCAGTTCCGCCACTGCCTGACCGTTCAGTTCACTGACCCGGAAATCCGGATAATATAGCGGCTCTGCCACCAACATCAATACCAGGGTTTCTCCGGGAAGAACCTTCAATTCTCCTCCATCTTCCACCACAGTTCCCTCCGGCAGAACACTGTCATCCATCATCTCGCCTTTTTGCAGGAAGCTATAATATCCGCCGTCTACCAAATCCTGATACAGACCCGACATAATCTCCTGTTTCCACGGAATGGACAACTCCCTCTCGCTCCGGTTCCGGAAAATCCGGTAAACGCCATAATCCACCGCCTGCAAGCTGCCCTCAGCGTATTCCTTGACCGGCATTTCACTGTAGGCATTGTAGTAGGGGGTATCCCGATAAATCCTTGCCTGTGTTCCGGTATCAGGCAGCTCCAACATCAGCTGTTCCTCTTTTCCGAAGACCAAGGCTGTCTGTTCCCGATTTTCCACATCGGTATAAACACCACTCTCCTGAGTTTCAGGCATGATTTCTTCTTGATTTCTGGCGTCACGGAAGTCAAAGGTCTGCTCGGCCGCTCCGTATATTTTCCGTAAAAACCGATAAAGTGCCGATTGTTCCTCCTCGGTTTTCTTTACCATCGCTTCCCCCTGTTCCGCAAACACTATAGGGTCAAAATAAGGAGTTTGCGTCAAATAAGCATCATAAATCGAAACCGCAGAATCTTCTTCCGGCGCTTCCTCTCCAATCTCCCGCTCCGGCAAAGTCAGCTTCAAACTGACATAGTCTCTATCTTTTGTGTAGGATAAGGGAATGGGGTAAGTCAGATACAAAAACCCTCCGTCCTCTTTTTCCACCATTTCTGTTCCCTCAATCGCAAAGGGACTCAGTTCCCGATTCTGCAAGCAGGAAACGGCAATACCCTGGAAAGCATCTTCTTCCCAAAGCTTGACTGTCAGGTAATTCTGTCTTTCCGGCTCCACCGGGAAATGGAGAACCATAGCGCCATTTTGCTTCAGTTCTCGATAGGTCAGCTTCCGTCCTTCCACAAAGCGGCCGCGAGCTACCGTTCCCACACTGTCAAACTTGTTTTTTGCTTCTTTTTCAGCGTTACCAATATCCAGCATGGTACGAAACTCTACATTTTCAAAATCCGGTGCCTCTTGGGGCAAAATGGTCAGATAGCATCTCCTTTCCCGTTGGTACTCCCCGGCAGAAATTCTAGCCACAGCCAGAATTTCCCTGCTCTCCCGAAACCATTGAGGACGGTAAATCTTGCCGTTTGCCGCCAAGGCATCCCTAGCAGGAAGACCGGTTTTGACCTCGGTTGCTCCCCAGTTAATCTCCGTACGGACACCGTTGTCCGCAATTCCATCATCTTCCAAAGCTTTAGTAACCGCATTGGGATTGGTGTTTTTTCCCAAAGCGCTTGCTGACGCCTCCATTATCGCCACAGCATCCCTATGGTCAGACACCGACAATTTCAAGCGAGGAGCGAGTTCCTCAGCATTGTCAAAAATCATCTTTCCATTCTCGCACCAGAGCAGAAGTGCTATCTCTGTTTTGCCTCCCGCAAGAGTATCATTAACCACATCAGTAATATCAATTTTATCATAAGCACCTATCTCAAAATCCTCTTCTCGATAAACCGGATACCGCTCTCCCAAAGGCATTTCGCCCGTCTCAAGCGCCTCGCTCGTCCAGTCAGCAT
Source organism: Ructibacterium sp. (assembly GCA_045606185.1). Lineage (GTDB taxonomy): Bacteria > Bacillota > Clostridia > Monoglobales > Monoglobaceae > Ructibacterium. The sequence continues at coordinate 45,343 of JAZURN010000014.1, read as the reverse complement.
TCTCCAACCGGTCAACCCGAAGCAACGCCTCCGTGTCACCCTGAAGACGGGTCAGTTGTAAAACCGTTCGATATACCGCCCCACGGATATTCTCGGTATTCAAGGAAAACTTCAAATAGACTTCCTTTCCTTCGCCCACAGTCATCAATGTTGTCTGCTCCTGTCCCGTTGCATACTGCCCGCTCAATCGAACCTTTTGCAGCGTATTGCCATCCGGATCAGTTGCTGTTCCGGTGGTAATCTTCAAGCAAGGACGATACAAAGGGTCCTCGTGGGAATTTCCGGCATAAACTGCCGCAATCCCTTTCCCCGGACTATCCAATCGAAAGGAAATCTTTTCCCGTCCCTCTTCCAGCCATTTTTTCAAATACTCTGTCAAGTCCACCTGAAAAAGTCTGGACTTTCCATCAGTTTCCGCCGGGACCGTAATGCTGGATACGAGGATTTCTCCAAGATGCGAGGGTTTCTCCTCCCAATCCATCGTCTTGCTCCAACCGTTATCCGGCGTCAACCAAAGCTGAACCGGCACCGCTTCCGTCGTCGGAGTCCGCAAAACAATTAACCGCAGCTTTGCACTGCTGATTTGGTCGATTTTCTTATCTAACAAGCTTCTCAAATCAAACCGGAGATAGCCATAGTGGTTTTCTCCTACAGCATAGCTGTCCTCATCCGCCGAAAGAATTCCATTACCCAACAAGGTGTTTCCTGCCGCAACAGATGCCTCTGCCTCCGGTTGAAGGCGCAAAAATTCCCCCTCGGCATTTACCGTTGTGACATGGGAAAGCATCCCCAACGGAATGACGCCCAGGAGCATAATACTGGCAATAATAATGACTGATGCTTTTTTTAGCCCTGCAAGAAAACGTTCCTTCATTTTTACCAACTCTTCTTCTATCTTTTTCCGGCATCCCTTGGTGGTGCCAAATTTTCAATCCAAATTTAGAAAAAATATCCCCTTTTTATCATTATTATATCACAATTTTCAAAAGAAAGAAAGTCTTTTCTTGAAATAAAAGAATTTTTTCTCTATGGCTGCCCTGTTTCGACATACGAATTGGAAAATTTTGGATATTATAGTATCAGAATCTACATAGGAGGAATTACCATGAGAGAGATTAAAGAACAAAATCAAGGGGATATCGTCCTGATTCCCTCAAAGAAAAGAATAGAGCGAGTTCTGCCTCGTCCATCTCTTTGGGACATTTTTATTCGAGCAATTGGATTTTTGGCAGCACGAGCAGTACCGTTGCCGGGGGTCGCCCCCTTTGGGATTGCCTTTCTGGCATTGGAGACAAAGTGTTCTCTGCATAGCTTCCTGACCTTTGGGATGGTATTGGCAGGTTATCTTAGCCTGGGAGATTGGTTTTGCCTACGGTATATTGGTGCCGCCGTTGCCTTAATGGGAGTCCTTCTCTTTTTAGAAAGGCCCCGGGTATTGACTCAAAAAGCGATGGCTGCCTTATCCGCCGGTAGCCTTTTATTCTTTGATGCCTTTTCCATGCTTTGGAACGGATTTTCCCTCTCGGGTCTTTTGACCATGCTGTTAGACCCCGCTCTGGCAGCTCTGGGTGTTTTATCCTTTGACCGATGCGGAAATTTACTTTCCGGAAAAGCATTTCGCTCCCAGGCCCCCACCGGAGAGGAAAACATAAGCCTTTGGATTTTAATTGGCATTGTTCTTTTGAGCTTTCAAAACTTCTGGGGCGCCGATTGGTTCTCCATGGCAAACGTGCTTGGTTTTTTTCTACTGGGAGCTATTTCTCTCTCCGGAAATCTCCAAAGTGCCACCATTTTAGGACCGGCATTGGGGCTTTTGCTGGGGCTTGGCACCGACCTGCTCCCTTCCCTTTCCATCTTTAGCTTTTGCGGTCTGGTCTGCGGCATCTGTAGCCGATTCCGTAAATATGCTGTCGCAAGCAGTCTGGCGGTTGCCGGACTTATTCTTGCCTTTTATGGTTACGGCAGTCATGTGTCAACTCTTCGATATCTGGAAGCTCCCATTGGTGCTGGATTGCTTTTTCTTGTTCCAGACAGCTTCTTTCAAAAAATTCATCCTTTTACCACCTTTGCCACGCCACGTTCGAGTTCCGGTTCTCCCTATAAGCAACACCTACAAGCCAAGCTCACTCAGGCTGCAAACTCTTTCCAAACGCTTGCCGATACCTTTGTCCGTATTTCGGACAAGGATGACAAGCTAAACTCCCAAGACATTGCTGCCCTGTTTGACATTGCTGCCTCCAACGTCTGCCGCACCTGTTCCCGTGCTAAGGAATGTTGGAAACGGGATTTCAACGCCACCTATAAAACGCTGTTTCAGCTACTGGAACGTTTGGAAAGAAAAGGTGCGGTTCGAAAACTGGATGTAGACCCTTATTTTTTGGAGCGGTGCTTGAAGTTGGATGCCTTTCTTGCTGAAGTTAACCGCCTTTTCGAGATCTATAAAATCAATCAGGTATGGAAGCAAAAGCTCTGCGAGAACCGTTTGCTGGTAGGGGAACAGTTTAGCGGTGTCGCCGAAATTCTCGCCCGGTTGGGTACAGAACTAGAGGACGAATCTTCCGAGCATGAGCTTTCTGCCCGGGAAATTCAATGCCGGCTTGAAAAAAAGTCTATCTGCCCTGAACAAATCACTGTGACCCAAGGCCTTGACGGACGGCAGAGTGTCCGTTTTGTTTTTCCGAGAGTCCTCAAGGGGGACAAGGCTGTCATTCTCTCGGTTCTTCGTCATGTGTTTGGCAAAAGCTTCCAGGAGGCACCTGAAGAAATCTCCGGTGTTCTTCTGTTTCGGGAGATTCCCGATTTGACCATTGATGCCGCTTTTGCCTCTTCTCAAAAAGATGAAGAATGCGGAGATTCTCATCTGCTGAATCGGTTAAGTGGCGGAAAATATATTGCCACCTTAAGCGACGGCATGGGAACCGGGCATCAAGCCTGTCGGGAGAGTAGCGCCACCATCTCCCTTTTGAGTGCATTTATGGATGCCGGCTTTGACAAAACCGTTGCGGTCAAGCTCATCAACTCGGTCATGGTAATGAAATCCGTCAACGAGGCTTTTGCCACCGTGGATTTATGCATGGTAGACCTTTATACCGGAGAGGCGGAATTTATTAAAAACGGCGCCGAACCCAGCTATATCAAACGGAAAAACGGTACCGAAACCGTTCGTTCTGCCTCTCTGCCGGTGGGAGTTCTCTCCGGGGTGGAGGTGGAAAGTTTTGCCCATCAGCTTTCCTGCGGAGATATGGTTGTTATGGTCAGTGACGGTCTTGCTCTCAAGGAATCCGGCGGGGATTGGCTTCGTCAAGTCATTGACTCCGCTTCCTTAAATATCTCCCCGCAAAAACTCGCCGACGAGATTTTAAATCGGGCGCTTACCCTCAAAGGCGGAGAGGCAGACGATGATATGACGGTGCTGGTGCTACGGCTAGATAGGACAGCTTAGTTCTCCCCTCTTTGGTTTGACAAGCGTCCCGAAATATGGTATGGTTATGAGTATTAGGGAGGTGGGAAAAATGTTATCAGAACAGGAGCTGATTCAACGTGCTCAAAGGGGAAATGCCATTGCCTTTGAGCAGCTGATTGCGGAGCACCAGAAACGCATTTTTTCCATTGCCTACCGGATTGCCGGAAACCAAGAGGATGCGGCAGATATGGCACAGGAAGTCCTGGTCAAGATTTTCCGGAACCTGAAAAACTTCCGGGGAGATTCCAAGTTCTCTACCTGGCTCTATCGGGTGGCAACCACCACCTGTCTGGATGAACAAAAAAAACAACGTCGGCACTCTGCCTATTCTCTGGACGAGGAACTGGAAACCGAGGACGGAAGTTTTGCCACCGAACTCAGGGATACCGGTCCTACCCCGGAGGAATTTGCCGAGCGGAAAGCGATGCAGCAAGCCATTCGCATGGCAATCGGTAAACTGAAAGACGAACACAAAAAGGTAATTCTTCTTCGGGAAGTACAGGGTCTTTCCTATGAGGAAATTGCCCAAATTTTAAAATGCTCCGAGGGGACTGTCAAATCCCGCATCAACCGCGCCCGAGAGAGTTTGAAAAAAAATTTATTACAAAATCGGGAACTATTTGATTAGAAGATTCGTCTAATCAAGTAAACCACAGGAAAGGAGTGATAGCCATGCAGATGAATTGCAAGCATTGTCAGGATTCCCTTTGGGCGTTTTTTGCCCAAGAGCTTTCTGATATTGAAACAATAAAAATAAAAGAACACTTGCAGAGCTGTCCCTCTTGCCGCCAAGAAGCGGAACATGTATCCCTCTTGGTATCGGCACTTCGTGAAGATATTCCTCTTCCTGCATCCTTTTCTGCAAATTTACATGAAAAACTCACTCATGCCGCCGAGGAAATGGCGGCGAAAAAGCCAACCAAACAGAAACTCTCCCAATGGGGTGGTTTCAAAGTTCTGGCGCCAGCACTGGCTTGCCTTGCCCTGGTGGTTGGAATCTTCTCCTCGGGCCTTTACGACCAATGGCAGGAGGCTGACCGGATTCTGACCGAAACCCCGATTACTACTTCTGCTCCGGTGGAGAGCGACCCTCCTACCCCGGCTAGAACTAACCCGGTTGCAACCACTCCCAATCCTACAACAGAGGTTTCCGCTCCGGCAAGAACCGAAGCGGTCCTCACGGCAGAAGTTCCGGCAGTGGATACACCAAGTCCGGCAAGTATGGAGCATGTTCCCGCTCCGGCATCCCTAGACGCCGAAGATACCCCTGCCGGGTTTGCCATTCCCAGGCAATACGACAGGGTTACCTGCCTGACATTGCTCAATACCCAAGCCTTTTTGGATGGCTGGCAGACTGCCTCCGGCTATGAATGGGAAAATTATATAATAGAAACCGACCCTCATGAGCTTCTCCCCGGCATTGACGCCGACGCAACAGTACTGCAGCTTTCCTCAGAGCTTACCGAAAGCCTGCTTTCTTTTGAGATGTCCACCAGCATTACCCAGGACGGTTTATCTGCAGAACAATCAGAGTTTCTAATTATTATTACCGAAGATGAGGAATAAATTATGGAAAAGCTTTTAATCATTGACGGAAACAGTATCTTAAACCGAGCCTACTACGGCATTCGTCCCCTGACTGCACCGGATGGGACTCCCACCAATGCAGTCTATGGGTTCTTGAATATTCTCTTTAAGCATCTGGAAGAGGAGCAACCGGACTATCTGGTGGTTGCCTTTGATGTAAAAGCAAAAACCTTTCGACATAAAATGTATGATTTATACAAGGCACAACGAAAGCCAGCTCCCGAGGACTTTTTGGTTCAGCTGCCGCTGATTAAAGAGGTTCTCTCTGCCATGAGTTGTGCCTGTATCGAAAAAGAAGGTTACGAGGCGGACGATTTAATCGGTACCGTCTCGTCCTTTTGTAATCAAAAGGGGATTGCCTGCCGGATTCTTACCGGGGACAAGGATGATTTACAGCTGGCATCGGAAAACACCGTCATCAAGCTGGTAATTACCCGAATGGGTCAGACCACCACCACCGACTACGGTCCCAATGAAGTGATGGAAAAATACGGAGTAACTCCCTCTGCCTTTATTGATGTAAAAGGCCTGATGGGCGACCCCTCGGACAACATTCCGGGTGTTAAGGGAATTGGAGAAAAAACCGCCTTCTCCCTGATTCAAAACTATGAAAGCATTGAGAAGATTTACGAAAACCTGGACGCTCTGGAGGTTACCCCCTCGGTACGGAAAAAGCTTGCCGAGGATAAAGACGGCGCTTTCTTAAGCAAGACCCTTGCTACCATTGATTGCCAGGTTCCCATAGAACTGGATTTGGAGAGCTTCCGACTTCGGAAGTACGACAAGGAAAAACTAGGCGCACTCTTTACCCGGCTGCAGTTCAAATCCTTTCTGCAGAAGTTAGACCTCCCGGCAGGAGGCGGTGCACCCCAAGGTGCAGAAATGCTCTCCGGAAAGCTGAAGTCGGTACCGGCAAAAGAATTCCAATCCCTCCTTCCCGATACGGGGGAGGTCTGCTATCTTTTGGATGGTTCTACCCTCTATGCCACTTTGGATGGAAAAACCGTTTATGCCTCCCTTCTTGGCACCCACGAGCTGAAAAGCTTTTTTGAGAGCCCCGACCTTTCCAAGTGCGGATTCCATGTGAAAGAGGATATGCTTTCCCTCTCCAAGCAAGGCATTGCCTACCATGGTCTTGCCTTTGATGTGATGCTGGCAGCATATTTAGCCGAACCCACCCAAAGCAGCTATGATTTGGAGGGGCTCTGCCTGAAATACTTAGGCAGAGAGCTTGCCGAAACGGCTGACCGCACCGAGGAAGACGGACAGATGTCCATGTGCTTTAACCTACCGAACGAGAGCCAAAGCCAAGCACTTGCCGACCGGACGGTTGCTATCTTTGCACTGACAAAATACTTTAAAGAACGAATCGAACAAGACGGACAACACGATTTGTATTATGAAATTGAACTTCCTCTTATTGATGTTTTGGCAGAGATGCAGGAAATTGGCGTCTATGTGGACAAGGAAGCACTGGGGCAGTTTGGGGAGATGCTCTCGGAGAAGATTGCTCTTTTGACCAAGGAAATCTACGACCTGGCAGGAGAGGAGTTTAACATCAATTCCCCCAAACAGCTCAGCGAGATTCTCTTTTACAAGATGGGTCTTCCCGGCGGGAAGAAGAACAAAAACGGCTATTCCACCAATGTTGATGTCCTAACCCGCCTTGCAGAAGAACATCCCATTGCGGAAAAGGTTCTGGAATTCCGGCACCTCTCTAAGCTCCACTCCACCTATGTGGAGGGATTGCTCCCCCAGATTAGCAACCACACCGGAAGGATTCACTCCAGCTTTAACCAGACGGTAACCGCCACCGGCAGAATCAGCAGTACCGAACCCAACCTGCAAAACATTCCTGTCCGCACCCAGCTTGGTCGGGAAATCCGGCGGATGTTTGCCGCAGAGGGGGACAAGCTCCTGATTGATGCCGACTACTCCCAGATTGAACTTCGGGTTCTTGCTCACATCTCCGGAGACGAAGCCATGCAGGATGCCTTTTTACAGGAGCAGGACATTCACACCCGCACCGCCTCCCAGGTTTTCGGTGTACCCATGGAGGAGGTTACTCCCTCCATGCGTTCTGCCGCCAAGGCAGTCAACTTCGGTATTGTTTATGGTATCGGTGCGTTCTCGCTCTCCCAGGATTTGAAAATCTCCATCAAGGAGGCGGACGCCTACATCAAGGGATACTTGGAAAACTACCCATCGGTCGATGCCTATATGAAGAAAGCCATCGAGGACGCCAAGGAAAAAGGCTATGCCGAAACCATGCTTGGAAGACGACGGAACATGCCCGAGTTGAGAGCCTCTAACCGGATTACCCAGGCATTCGGAGAACGGGTTGCCATGAATGCCCCCATTCAGGGTACCGCCGCCGATATCATCAAGATTGCTATGGTTCGGGTCTGGAAACGGCTAAAGCAGGAAAAGCTGGACGCCAAGCTGATTCTTCAGGTTCATGACGAACTGATTGTGGAATCCGCCAAGGAAGATGTTGTGCGTGCCCAAATCATCCTGAAAGAGGAAATGGAGAACGCCTGCAAATTAAATGTTCCCCTGGTGGTGGATATGAACACCGGCAAAAGCTGGTATGATACCAAATAAAACAAAAAGACTTGAACGGAAATCGTTCAAGTCTTTTTTACTCTATTTTACTTCACTTGTGCCAGTGCCTGTTCCAAATCTTCGATGATGTCCTCGGCATTCTCGATACCTACCGAGAACCGAATCAAATCAGGAGTTACGCCCGCCGCCTTCAACTCCTCGTCGTTTAACTGACGATGGGTGTGGCTGGCAGGGTGGAGCACCGAGGTTCTGGCATCTGCCACATGGGTTACGATGGCAGCCATCTTCAGGCTATCCATAAAGGTAACTGCCGCTTCTCTTCCGCCCTTGACCCCAAAGGAGATAACGCCGCAGGAGCCGTCCGGCAGATACTTCTGTCCCAGTTCATAATACTTGTTCCCCGGAAGACCGCAGTAATTGATCCAGGAAACCTTGGGATGCTTTTCCAGGTATTCTGCCACCGCCTGGGCATTGGCACAATGCTGACGCATCCGCAAAGGCAGAGTTTCCAAACCCAGATTCAAAAGAAAGGCGTTTTGAGGAGAGGGGATGGAGCCCAAATCCCGCATCACTTGAGCAGTTGCCTTGGTAATGTATGCCGCTTTTCCAAACTTTTCGGTATAGGTAATGCCGTGATAAGAGGCATCCGGTGTGGTCAAACCCGGGAACTTGCCCGACGCCTCCCAGTCGAAGTTTCCGCTATCCACAATGGCACCGCCCACCGAGGTCGCATGCCCATCCATATATTTAGTGGTGGAATGAACCACAATATCCGCACCCCATTCAAAGGGTCGGCAGTTGACCGGTGTTGCAAAGGTGTTATCAATAATCAACGGCACCTTGTTGGCATGGGCAACCTTTGCCCACTTCTCAATATCCAGTACCACCAGAGCTGGATTGGCAATGGTTTCCCCGAAAAACGCCTTGGTGTTGGGCTGAACTGCCGCCTGCAGCTCTTCTTCGCTGGCGTCGGGGTCGATAAAGGTTACGTCAATTCCCATCTTCTTCATGGTAACACCAAAGAGATTAAAGGTTCCGCCATAGACGGTGGAAGAACAAACAAAATGGTCCCCGGCAGTGCAGATATTAAAAATAGAATAGAAGCAAGCAGCCTGTCCGGAAGAGGTCAGCATCCCTGCAACGCCACCCTCTAACGCCGCAATCTTTGCGGCAACGGCATCGTTGGTGGGGTTTGCCAGACGGGTGTAGAAATACCCGCTCTCCTCCAAATCAAAGAGCCTGCCCATCTCTTCGGTGGAGCCGTACTTCCATGTGGTATTTTGATAAATAGGAAGAACTCTCGGTTCTCCGTTCTGCGGGGCATATCCCGCCTGAATGCATTTGGTTTCTATCTTCAAAGGTTTTTCCTCCATTCTGCTGTCGTAAAACAGCACAAAGTATCGTCTGTTTTCTATTATAGTCACTTTTCTTTGGAATTTCAATAAAAACTTTCAGAAATCTATGGAATTTATCAAACATTTATGCTATACTATAATCAATATTCCAAAATTTATGAAATTTGTCCTGTCGAATCGTTTGCCGGTTGCAAAAATCCTTTTGCCTCCAAAGAACAGACATCCGCGGCAATGATGCCATCCTTGGTTACAAAGACATTGGCACGAATCAGACCACTTTCGGAATCTTTATGATTCAACACCCGATAGGTATAGCGGATTACCGGTTTCCCCCTATGGGATTCCAAAGGAAACCCCGATTCCTTGCTCATCTCACTGTAGACAGCAAAGACCTCATCGAACTCCTCCGGAATGGTCAGACGGCAAAGTTCTACCGGTTCCTCCTCCACTTCCCAGCCATAGGAACGAAGCAATTCCAGATTCTTTTCATTGATTCCGGAGTCGGAGCCAAATAACAGAAAAATAATTCCAACCGTAGCAAGGGCTGCGGTCAGAATCAAAAAAATTGCCTTGCAGTTCATACGGGAATCTAGCATGAGGTTTCCTCCATTTCTATAGTAAAGACTATGCGAGACAGAAAAAAAATATGAGGTAAAAGATGCGTCTGGATAAATATCTGGCAGACTGCGGCATTGCGTCCCGCAGCGAAAGCAAAAAACTGATTAAAAACGGTTTTGTTCAGGTTGTGGGGGTAACTCCATTACGCCCCGAAACCCAAATCGACCCGGAAACCGCAGTGGTTACCGTTCGAGGTGTTCCGGTAGAGTACCGAGAATTTATCTACCTGATGCTAAACAAACCCCAAGGGTATCTCTCTGCCACCCGGGATGGCAGGCAACCCATTGTTCTGGATTTGGTCCCTGAAGAATTCCGGCATTTTGACCTCTTTCCGGCAGGGCGGCTGGATATTGACACCGAGGGTCTCTGTCTTTTAACCAATGACGGGCAGCTTGCCCATCGGATTTTAAGTCCTAACCGCCATGTGCCCAAAACCTATTATGCCAGAATCAAAGGCAAGGTTACCCCGGAGGATATCCGGCACTTCTCCCAGGGGGTTCTGCTAGATGACGGCTACTGCACCAAGCCTGCCGAGCTTGAGGTTTTAACCTATGGAGAAACCTCCGAAATTGAGCTTACCATTACCGAGGGAAAGTTTCATCAAGTGAAGCGGATGTTTCTTGCCGTTGGCAAAGAGGTTACCTACTTAAAACGAATCCGGATGAATCGTCTGGAGCTGGACCCGACTCTTGCTTTGGGCGAGATGCGGGAATTGACCCAAGAAGAATTATCCCAATTGGAAGAATAAAACATTGCAAAAGAGGAAACAAGTATGATTACCAAAATCAACAGTGTTGGATTAAACGGAATCCAAGGCTACAACATTCAGGTAGAATGCGACGTCAGCCCCGGAATTCCCGCCTGGGAAATTGTCGGGATTCCGGATATTGCCGTCCGGGAATCCAAAGAACGAATCCGCTCTGCCGTCAAGCATGCCGGCTTCCAGATTCCGGGGAAACGGATGGTGGTCAATTTAGCACCTGCCGATGTAAAAAAAGAGGGTGCCTATCTCGACCTACCCATTGCCATCGGTATCTTGACAGCATCAGAGCAGTTATATCTCCCCAATCTCCAAGACGCAGTCTTCTTTGGAGAGCTATCCCTTGACGGCTCTTTACGCCCTATCCATGGGGCGTTGCCCATGACCATTACCGCTTATCAAAGCGGTCTTAAGCGGATATTTCTCCCCGCAGAGAACGCACAGGAAGCAGCAGTCGTTGCCGGTGTTGAGGTTTTTGGAATTCAGAATTTAGAAGAACTTTTACTCCATCTTCGAGGAGAGCAGTTGCTCATTCCCACCAAAGTTGATATTGATTCGCTCTTCCGTCAGGCGGCAGAAACCGAACTGGATTTTGCCGAGGTCAAAGGGCAGAAGAACGCCAAACGTGCTCTGGAAGTAGCAGCAGCCGGCGGTCACAATCTTTTGTTGATTGGTCCGCCCGGCTCGGGAAAAACCATGCTGGCACAACGGATTCCCTCTATTTTGCCGGAATTGAGTTTCGAAGAGGCATTGGAGGTTACCAAGGTTCATAGCATTGCCGGCAAGCTGCAAAAGGAGCAGCCCATGGTAATGACCCGACCCTTCCGCAGTCCCCATCATACGGTATCGCCGGTAGGGCTTACCGGCGGTGGTGGAAATCCCAAACCCGGCGAGGTTAGTCTTGCCCATCACGGCGTTCTCTTTCTGGACGAACTTCCCGAATTCCAGAAACAAACTCTGGAAATTCTCCGCCAGCCTTTGGAGGACGGCACCGTAACCATTACCCGTGCCAGTGGCACCTTTGCCTATCCTTGTAACGTGATGCTGGTAGCATCCATGAATCCATGCCCCTGTGGCTATTACGGAGACAAAACCCACACCTGCAGTTGTTCCCCTGTACAAATTCAGAGATATTTAGGCAAGGTTAGCGGTCCTCTCCTTGACCGAATCGATTTACACATCGAGGTTCCGGCAGTTCCCTACGAAGATTTGGAACAAAAGCAGGAAACCTCGGAATCCTCCGCCATCATCAAGGAACGGGTCAATCGTGCCCGAGAACTTCAAAGAAAGCGGTATCAGGGCAGCGGAATCTATTCCAATTCCCAGCTGACACCGGGAATGATGGAAGAATTCTGCAGTCTGGAACCAGACGGCAAGGAACTTTTAAAGCAAGCATTTGAGAATCTCGGCTTAAGTGCCCGTGCCCATAACCGAATTTTAAAGGTTGCACGCACCATTGCTGATTTAGCAGGCAGTAATACCATTCAGGCAATCCACCTTGCCGAAGCGATTCAATATCGGTCGCTAGACCGGAAATTCTGGGCATAAGAAAGTGAGGTCGACAGTTTGCATTTACACATTGTATTGGTAGAGCCGGAAATTCCGGCAAATACCGGAAACATATCCAGAACCTGCTCCGTCATTGGGGCGACACTTCATCTGGTACATCCCTTAGGGTTTGACATCAGTGAAAAGCAGGTCAAGCGTGCAGGGCTAGACTACTGGGACGAATTGAAGCTCTATGAACATCAGAGTTTTGAGGAGATACAATCGGCATACCCCCAAGGTAACTTTTACTACTGCACCACCAAGGGTGACCACACTCACAGCGATATGGACTACACGGTTCATCAAGACGGAGATATTTTTCTGGTCTTCGGGAAGGAAACCAAAGGGTTGCCGGAGACGTTACTCCGGGAAAATCGGGAAACCTGTATCCGGATTCCCATGCTGGAAAATAAACGGTCGTTAAATTTATCCAACTCGGTGGCGGTAATTGCCTATGAGGTTTTGCGACAGTTTGAATATGAAAATTTAAAGAAAGAGGGTATTTTATTATGATTCGAATTATGGCAGACGCAGCAGCAGATATTGATTTGGCTACTGCACAGGAACTGGATATTACCATTCTTCCCTTTATGATTCATTTTGGAGATGAATCGGTTCGTGCAGACGCCACCCTTGACCCGGATGCCTTTTATGCCAAGCTTCGGGACTATGACGACATTCCCAGCACCAGCCAGATTAGTCCGGCTGATATCGAAGAACTCTACCGCTCCCAGGGCAAGGAAAACAGTATTATCTATATTACCATATCCTCCAAGGGAAGCGGAATTCACAACAGCGCCTGCTTGGTTGCAAAGCAGCTCAACGAGGAAGAAGGCTTTGACATTACCGTAGTGGATTCCACCATGTTCTCCTATCCCATCGGCTACTCGGTTGTAGAGGCTGCCAAGATGGCAAAGGATGGCAGGTCCAAAGAAGAAATTCTTGCACTACTGAACGAAACCTACACCCGGGATACCGCTTATTTTATGGTTGATGATTTGGCATTTTTGAAAAAGGGTGGGCGGATTAAAGCGACCACCATGGCAATCGGCACCATGCTGGATATTAAGCCGATTCTCAACATCAACGACGGTCTGGTTGAGGCATACAAAAAGGTTCGCGGAACCAAGAAGGCTCTTGCAACTCTTGTAGACTATGCCGTAGAACGGATGGACACCCCTTCGGAAAACGAGGTCATTCTTCTTCACGCAGACGCTCCGGATAAAATGGAGATTCTGGAAAAAATGGTTGCCGAGAAGGTCAATCCCAAAACCATTTCTGTCCGCAAGGTAGGCCCCATCATTACCTCTCATGCAGGTCTTGGTGTTATCGGCATCTACTTTAAGCACAAACAACCCTACAATACCTACGAAAACTAAAAGGCGGTGTTTCTATGTTTTTGGAACGGGACGAGATGAAGTTTGCCATTCTCTACACCCTCAAGCGTCATGGCGAGCCGGCAAATATGCCCAAGCTTTCAGAGATTTTGACCTGGGATAACAAGGTCATGGGATACTTTGACCTTGCCATTATGTTAAACGAATTGATTGAGGATGACTATGTGGTCAGAACTCATTATCGGAACGATGAGTCCTTTATTTTAAGTGAAAAGGGCAAGGACACCAACGATTTCTTCTTTGCAAGAGTTCCCGGCAGTATCCGGCGACACATTGAAGAAACCATTGCCTCCATGAAATTTCAGGAGCAAGTGGATCCTCACGCCATCAAGGCCGAGATTCTTCCCGTAGCACCTCAACAATACATGGCATCTCTACAGATGTTGGATGCCAGCACCCCTCTTCTAGAATTACAGATTTTTGCCGGCTCCCGGGCGGAGGCGGATCAGGCTGCCAAGATTCTAAAAGCACAGGCAGCAGAAATTTACAAAGACATCATTCATCGTATCGGGGGAACCGACCGAAACTCGCTTGGTACTCCGGACGAAAATCAATAATAACGAAAGGTTGTGTAACAAATGAGTGAATGTACCCATGATTGTTCCAGCTGTGGCCAGAGCTGCAGCGACCGACAGGAGCCACAGAGCTTTGCAGCTCCTGCCAATGCTATGAGTCATGTAAAAAAGGTTATCGGCGTTGTCAGCGGCAAGGGCGGGGTTGGAAAATCCCTGGTTACCTCGCTTTTGGCATCCGGGATGCAGAAAGCCGGATACCGAGCAGCCATTTTAGATGCGGATATTACCGGCCCCTCCATTCCCCGAATTTTCGGTGTTTCTGGTAAAGCACAGGGAAGTGAATACGGTATTCTGCCCATGGTAAGCAAAACCGGTGTTTCCATCATGTCCATTAACCTTCTACTGGAAAACGATACCGACCCGGTTGTCTGGCGCGGCCCCGTCATTGGCGGTACGGTTAAGCAGTTCTGGACCGACGTGGTTTGGGCTGATGTCGACTATATGTTTGTGGATATGCCTCCCGGCACCGGCGATGTTCCCTTGACAGTGTTCCAATCTCTCCCGGTTGACGGGATTGTTGTGGTAACCTCTCCGCAGGAGCTGGTTTCCATGATTGTTGGGAAGGCAGTCAAGATGGCACAGATGATGAACATCCCCATTTTAGGCTTGGTGGAAAATATGAGTTATATTCAGTGTGGCGATTGCGGCAACAAGATTTCCGTCTTTGGCGAAAGCCACATTGATGAGGTTGCCAAAGAATATGGCTTGGATGTTTTAGGCCAGCTGCCCATTGACCCTGCTATTGCAAAAGCCTGCGATAGGGGCGAAATTGATACCGTGGACGCAGAACCGTGGCTCGGTAAGGCATTTGATTTATTGGAAGAACAATATAAGGATTAACATAAGTTATAAAAGGCAGAAACGAACGTTTCTGCCTTTCTTACTTTTAAAAAAGTATTTGCCCCATCTCTTAACATTCACAAACTTCTTTGCCGTTATCTCTAAAAAACGAAAACCCCTTGGAATGTAGTTGGTACATTCCAAGGGGTTCTTTGTTAGAATTAGAACAGGTCGGTTGCAAATCGAAGCGCCTTCTTCTGACGTGCAGACCATTCTGCATTTGTGCTGACAATTTGAGTTCCATCTTCCTCGGTTATAATTAAACCAAGTTGTTCTGCTGCTTTTTCAAGCTTCACAAACTGTGTTCCATTAACCGCATTCAAAATGTCAGAACCGAAGGTTACAACAGAGTTACCCGCCTTGATACTAACGGTTCCGTCTGCTGCCGTTTCTGTAGTCGCACCAACAAAGGTTGCAAGCACATCTACCGAAACGTACTCGCCGCTTGCTGCACCAGGAATCCACTGACCATTCAGAAGAACGCCACCGGATGCTGGGCTGACAACCATCGCTAAATTCTCCTTCTCCTTAGGAAGAATCGTGGTATTCTCAATCTGCTCAGGATACATCAAATGCAGCTGTTCCATCCGGACACTGGTTCTCTGCTTGCTCTTGGGGAAGGAAACAATTCTGCTGGTCCAAGGCAAAGTTTCGCCAAAGGTATCGGAAGAGAATGCATTCAGATAAATATACTCGTTACCAACACTAATATCAAGATTCATCATATTATGAGAAACGCTGTTGTTCTCGTGCGCTGTACCAATCATCTCCCAAGTGTCACCGCCGTCCGTACTCTTGGCAACCGCCCAACGGGTTCTTGGGAACTGGGCTCTGGCAAACAGATTGATGTTGTCATAACCCCATGCAAGATACAAGGTATCGGGGTCTGCGGGATCCGCCTCAACACCGAAGCAGGTCATGGAGCTGACAAAGGGTGTGCTATGGGGAATCATGTCCCATGTCGCACCTCTGTCATTGGAAAGATAATAACACAACTGACCCTTATCCGTTCTGAAATAGAACCGGGTATCTTTGGTAGTCTCAATCACGACTGCCTCAGCAATAACATAGCCTTCGTTTATAGCACTGATATTGGAACTGCTTCGAGTCCAGCTACTACCGTTATCATCGCTATACCATACCACAGCATCGCCATAGTCCTCGCTGTTGCCCTCGCCGGCAACAAAGTAAATTCTTCCGGAAGGTCCTTGAGAAATTCGGTTTACGGTAGCATCACGGCCTTGGATTGCATCTTCAAGAGTCTGACCGCCGATGTTGCCTCTCTTGCTCCAGTTCATTCCGTTGTCGGTGGACACCCAAACATTATGGACACTCCGCCGTTGGTCGTATTCATCCCTCCAGCTAGCGGGACTGTTTTTGTTGATAGAGAGAACTTCTCCATTCTGGAGCTGAACCATATTCTGCGTCATACCGATGCTATACTCTGTGCTCAAACCGGCACCTGCAGACGGCGTAAACGCAGTCCAGGTTTTACCACCGTCGGTTGTGGTAAAGCCACCACCCGCATTAACCAGATAGGTAATGCTATCGGTTTCAATCATATCAAGGGTTGTAGTACCACTCAAAGGATTGTCCCGAACATCCAGCATGGGTTTGGCATCGCCACGGTAAGAAACGTCTGAGATGATTGCCTTACACTTAGACAGAATAAAGCCAATCTTACCACGGTGGGTATAGCTACCCGTCTGAGTTAATACCTGACTTCCATCGACATACAGAGTAATCGTTTCGGTGCCATCATCATTCTGCCGAACCTTCACATCGAACTGATATGCAGTACCGGTAGACAAGGAACCGGTTGCCGTGGAGGTCTTTGCAGAAGTGGAAGCATTATCAATGATTTGGTATTGCTTGGTGGTACCCCATGCGTTTTTGTAATATCCCGCCTTGGTATAGGCATCCGAGGTGGGGTGGTTCATCAGGAACCAGAAGCCACCTTCGGAGAAAGTTTTAAAGGAATCGATGGTTACTGTTGCTGATAAATCAAAGTCGCCGCAAGCTGCATTGAACAGAACCATAGCATCGGTGCTATTGGAAGCATCCAATACCATAGAACCGTCGGTAGCGGAAATTGTCAAATCATCAGAAGACCAATAATCTGCGGAGGCAAATTCGCCGCTGCCATCAAAGGTGTCACTGTAGTAATACAAGTCGGCATTGCTGTTAACACCCAAGTAAGAGAGTCCGTCTCCACCGGTTACATTCACAGCAAGGGTTCCCTTTCTTCCGGCTACATTACCATTCCGGAAGGTGGTAATAAACTTACCATCTGCGTACAATCTGGACATACCTGCAGAGGTTTCCACTCTGTAATATACATCGCCCGATGCCATGGTTGCAATCTCGGTGGATTTTGCTACAGAATTGTTTCTCTCCGCAGAAAGAACATAAATCTTACCATCCTTTAGCGTTATATCGTTGCGGTAATAGCCATCGTTCAATGCCAGATGTACTTCATCGGCAGGACTTGCCACAAAGTCAAGGTTATGGTTATGAGGCAGGTCTGCCAGTTCGTAAACTGCATTTTGTACATTCACATTTCGTGCCGCATACCAGCTCTTTCTCTCTGCCGGAACAGTTACACTACCGTTTGTAATGCTTCCGTTAAATGCGGTCACTGTCCCCGATGCTTTAGGCATCAGATATGAGAAAGCAAACTGTCCGTTCCGGTATACCTCTGCAAAGGGACCATCAGTCAAAACCTTAAAGGTTCCGGTGCCATAGCCGTAGGTTTTAGCTCCGCTTGCTGTCACATAGCTTACTCCGGAGGTACTATGTGTCATCTGGAGCAGATGGTTGCCATTCTTTACAATAGCTGTGCCACTGCCGGAAACCGTGTAATTAACCTCGTTGGAATATGCATTGGTAGACGGGGAAACGGTATCGGTACCCATCAACATCTCTGCATCGCTAACATGTGCACCTTGTCCGTAAATGGTCATACCGGTACCTTTCCAGTTACCACCCGGACGATAGTCCGCTGCAGTTGCTACATGGGTAAAGTTCTTGTCAGTAGCCTTCTTCGTGTATACTGCGTAACCACTGCCAGAAGGAGCAACAACCATATCAATCCAGTCGGTTCCCGGTGTAAATGCGTTTACTGCAGTTGCAACCTGAAAGCCGCCGGCTCCGTTACCCTCGTAAACAGTAACGCCGGTGTTGGAGAACTCAATCATGGAACGGTCATGGCCATACAACTCACACGCCTGGAATCCCAAGAAACCACCCTGATCCAGCTTAAAGCGTACAGTGTATGCACCAAGTACCAGAGGAGACCACTGGCTGGAGCCTGACGGAAAATAACTCCATGTCTTAACTGCACCTGCTTCAAAGTTCAAGCCATTGGTGTTGTCATAACTACAACCTGTGGGCAGAGTAATACCTGCAGTCTGGCTGAAGTTATCCTTGAAATCGAAGTTCATACCAAACCAGCTTGCATGATTCTCAACCGGAACGGCGCTGGCTTTGCCGATCAGTGCACCGATGGTGTTGAAGTCCGCTCCTGTCAAAGCTGCAGAAGCCTGCATCATAGGCAAAGAGCAGACTACCATCATGACACAAATCAGTGCTGCCAAGATACGTGTCTTTTTCATAAAAAAATCACTCCTTAAAAATATGTATATATGGTTTATTTATTATTTTTACAAATTTAAAAACCGTCCCCCTCTTGAATCAAGGAAGACTTCCAACAACCTTGAGAAACAAAATATCAAACAAATAGCAATTCCGTTCGAAAAAAATACCCAAATTACATCTTCAACTATTTTACCAATAAAAGTTTAAAAAATCAATGACTAATCATGCTATTTTGTTAACGTTTTATGCTTTTTTATTTCAAGTGAATTCGAGGGGATTATTACCTATAAATCTGCGTTTTTTCGTTGGTTTTTCTTTTCCCTACAGTGACGGGAGATATAAAAAAATGTTTTTTGTGTTTTTTTGTGCCATCTCAAAGGACAGATTTTTCGAATTAAGAAAGGGATGGTTGACGGTTTCACAATTTAATGTGTGAGGGGAGGCTCCTACCCCATAAGGGGCGTTGCATATTGAAATCCAGGCAGGGATGAACCCCTGCCCCTACAACCAAGCCAGATTTTCACAGACGGATTATGCGATAGGATATTCAAAGCGATGGAAGCCGCTTGTGAGGGTCTGCTTTTCTTCCTTATATTTATACTCTGCAACAGAATTGCCCAAGAACCTTGCCATTTTTACAACGGTTTTGTGATCATAGTAATGGAAGCCGGTAGACATGAGGATGCCCGGGGTAACTACGCTCCATGGGCCTTCCACGCTATGGCAACTGTCTGCGGCCCCCGCCCAATCCCCGTAATAGGAATAACTGATAATGCCGGGTTCTTCCTCCAGCTCGTGGGCTTTTAAGAAGTCCGCCCACTTGGAAAAGTTTTGATAATGCCGCTGGATTAGCTCGGGACTACCGTAATGGAGCCAAACCTGCCAACCTGCAATTAAGAACGCCGCACAGACCGGGCCGGATGGCTGCCTTGCATAAATACAAGGTGCGGTACAGGTAATGTCCCCTGCCTCGGTCTGTTCCTCCACGGCATCGGCTACGATTTTCGGGAAGAGCCTTGATACATTAAAGTTATAAGGGGTCTCCTCGAACCGAACAGTGGCATCATTCATCCAGCCAAGACGTTCGTCCCGCTGATGACAGTCGGCGGCAATGCCCTGCAGGCAGTTCTTTTCTGTTTGAACAATATTTTGATGAATTTGATTTACCCACAGATTTCCAAAGGAAAAATAGCTTTCGTTATTCACGGCACTATGTACCATCAGGGCGGTTACAATCTCTTCCTTGGTACCGTCGATATACTCAGACTCCAATTTTGCAGCCAACTGAGGCGTACCAAAAATCGGTAATCCAACGAATACCGGTTAACTCTTCCGGCACCACCCGAAATTGTCCTGTCGTAACCTGACTCTTGGTACCGTCTGTGGTCTGTATTTGCAAACTCCAAACCGGACAGGCACCCGCCATCAAGGTTTTGCCGGCATACTTCGCCTCCGGCTTTACTGAGGAAACAAAGCCACTGTCCCAAAGAAGTTCCTCGCCGTCCTTAACAATGATTTGGTATCCTTTTTGCTCAACCGGATGGACTTCACTCTCCAAAGACCAAGAAAACACCGGCGCAGAACTACACACGGTGTATTCTTAGATGGCATATGGTTTACAGATAATTGAATCGGTCTTATATACATACTTCTTATCTCCCGTATTTCCAAATTCCCGCTTATCTCTGCTCATTCAGATGCGTTCGGTTTCATTCTATAACATGACCGCAATCTTGTCAAGAATCTTTTAGCTACTCATTATTTCATTCTATCGTTTACCGTCTTTGGTCATGGAAATCTGTGTTTTTTTGTTTCTAGATATTGGTTTTCTTGCTTTTAAAAAACTCTTTTGACATTTTGAAAAAAATCTATTGACAAATCCAAGGAATGTTGGTATAATATCAAAGTCGCTTTGAGATGAGCGGGTGTAGTTCAATGGTAGAATCTCAGCCTTCCAAGCTGATTGCGTGGGTTCGATTCCCATCACCCGCTCCACTTTTTTCAATCGACCCGCAAGACATCATGCGCCTGTAGCTCAGCTGGATAGAGCAACTGCCTTCTAAGCAGTGGGCCAGGGGTTCAAGTCCCTTCAGGCGCGCCAATTATGGTGGGTATAGCTCAGTTGGTTAGAGCGCCAGATTGTGGCTCTGGAGGTCAAGGGTTCGACTCCCTTTATCCACCCCATTTAATACCTTGGGCTGTCGTCAAGCGGTAAGACACAGCACTTTGACTGCTGCATTCGTAGGTTCGAATCCTGCCAGCCCAGCCATCTTTTTTCTATGACCCATTAGCTCAGTTGGCAGAGCACTTGACTTTTAATCAAGGTGTCCGGAGTTCGAATCTCCGATGGGTCACCAATAAAATCTCATGCGCTAGCATGAGATTTTATTTTACTTAAATTAGGAGGAATTCTTTTGGATAGTAAAGAGCTTTCGCTAAAAAAACATCAGGAATGGAACGGAAAAATTGAAGTGATTTCTCGCACTCCCGTCAAGAATAGTGAGGATTTATCCCTTGCTTATACTCCCGGCGTCGCCGAACCGTGTCTTGCTATTCAAAAAAATCCAGAGTTGTCCTTTCAACTGACAAGACGCTGGAATCTGGTTGCCGTGATTACTGACGGTTCTGCGATTTTAGGCCTCGGAGATATTGGTCCTGAGGCAGGCATGCCTGTAATGGAAGGAAAATGCGTCCTCTTTAAGGAATTTGCAAACGTGGATGCCTTTCCTCTCTGCATCAAAACTCAGAATGTAGATGAATTGGTTCAAACCATTTACAATATTTCCGGCAGCTTTGGCGGCATCAATTTAGAGGACATTGCTGCCCCCCGTTGTTTCGAGGTAGAACGCCGCTTAAAAGAGCTTTGCGATATCCCTGTCTTTCACGATGACCAGCACGGCACTGCGGTTGTGGTTGCTGCAGCACTTCTCAATGCCTTAAAGGTGGTCAATAAGCGAATTGATGAAATCAAACTTGTCCTAAACGGAGCTGGTTCTGCCGGAATTGCCATTGCAAAACATCTCTTGCGTCTTGGCGTGAAGAACATGATTCTGTGTGATAGATTTGGTATTCTGCATCAGGGGTTGCCTAACCTGAACCCTGCTCATGAGGAAATGGCGAAGCTTACCAATCCGGAAAAGCTAACCGGTTCTCTGCAAGATGCCCTAAAGAATGCCGATGTCTTCATCGGAGTTTCTGCACCGAATCTGGTTTCCCAGAAGGATATTCGTTCCATGGCAGAGAGTCCCATTGTCTTTCCTATGGCAAATCCTGTTCCGGAAATCATGCCGGATTTGGCTCTTGCCGCCGGTGCAGCAGTGGTTGGAACCGGGCGTTCCGATTTTCCCAACCAGATTAACAACGTCCTTGCCTTTCCCGGTATTTTCCGGGGTGCACTGGACGTGAGGGCCAAAGATATTAACGAGGAAATGAAGCTTGCGGCTTCTTATGCGATTGCAAATCTGGTTTCTGCTGAGGAATTATCTGCTGATTACATTCTTCCTAAAGCTTTCGACCCACGGGTCGGAACAGCCGTAGCCGAGGCAGTTGCCAATGCCGCCAGAGAATCCGGAGTCGCTAGAAAATAAGGAAAGTCGCCTCTTAGAGTGTACCAAAAAAGACAATTAAAGGGCAGAAACACTTGTGTTTCTGCCCTTTTCATACACAATATATTTCGCTTGCCATCTCCGAGCGGTTTTTTATTTATTCTTGGGATTAACAATATCACGCCAACCAAGGTCGCCACGGGCAATACCCATAATCAAAACCTCGGCAGTTGCCACGTTGGTAGCCAGAGGAATATTATGCACATCACACAAACGGAAAAGTGCCGCCACATCCGGCTCGTGAGGCTGGGCGGTCAGCGGATCACGGAAAAACAAAACTGCGTCAATTTCGTTATAGGCGATTCTGGCACCAATCTGTTGGTCGCCGCCCTCTGGCCCTGACAAAAACTTATTGATTGGTAATCCGGTGGCTTCTGCAACCAAGGCACCGGTCGTTCCGGTGGCACACAGGCTATGGTGCTTTAAAATTCCGCTGTAAGCAATACAAAAATCAACCATCAGTTCTTTCTTTTTGTCATGTGCGATCAACGCAATATTCATCTCTCTACTCCTTCCTGTCCCGTACCGGAAACCCGGCATCCTTTCAAATCAAATGCTATGACAGGACGCTCACAAGCAGCGTCATTTCGTTTTTCTAAAACAACAACACCGATATCATATCATAGAAATAGACAAAAGTCAAAGGAATTTCTTTATTTTTTTAGATATTTTTTCTCAGAGAGTCCCTTCGCCGCCGGATTCGTCCCTTGGTTTAGGTTCCGTTACCTCTACCGGTGCCTTCCCCTGCTCGGTGGTTGTTCCCGAGGCACGGGAGCTTTTTTCCGTAGTTTTAACAGCAGTTGACCGCTTTGTTTCTGCTCCCGTTACCCGTTTTCGCTTTC
This sequence comes from Ructibacterium sp., assembly GCA_045606185.1. GTDB lineage: Bacteria > Bacillota > Clostridia > Monoglobales > Monoglobaceae > Ructibacterium. The sequence goes on along the minus strand of JAZURN010000014.1, from coordinate 22,591 downwards.
CAGAGGATTCCGGATTGTTCCGTTCCTCCTTTAATTCCATATAGGCATCAAAGACATCCCGTGCTACCTTCGCTGCATAATGGCTGTTTGCACCATGCTCAATCACAACAGCCACCACAATTTCGGGATTCTCGTAAGGCGCAAAACCAACAAACAACACATTATCTCTACCGCCGGGAACCTCAGCAGTCCCGGTCTTCCCTGCAGCTTTATACTCACTGTCTTTGAAGGCATCCTTCGCTGTTCCGCTGGTTACCACCCGACGCATCCCTTCAGTTACCTTGGAAAGCGTCGAATCGGAAATGGTAAGCTCACTCAAAAGCTCAGGCTTCGTTTTTTTTACCGCCTTATGGGAATCGTAATCTACTATCTCATTGACAAGATGCAAGCGGTATCTCTTTCCTTTATTGAGAACGGTTGCAATATAATTCGCCAGCTGTGCAGGGGTAAACAAACTATCTGACTGACCAATCGCAGTTTGAATGACATCGCCGGGATACCAGACTCCGCCGTTCTTTTCACGTAGTTCCGGTCCCGCCATCTGTCCTTTGCTCTCGGAAAGCTCTATCCCCGTTTCCTTACCAAGCCCAAAACTTGCCGCATACCGACTTAACTCCTCAATCCCGGCAAGACGTCCTACCTCAAAGAAGAAATAGTTACAGGATACACCAAGTGCTTCTGCCACTTCAATGGTTCCATGGGTTTTCGTTCCGCCCGAAGAGGAGTAAATCAAGCAGGTCGGCTGGTAAGAATCAAAATAGGTGTACTTTCCTCGGTCAACAATATAGGTATTCGGCTCAATTACGCCGGTTTCCAATCCGGCAATGGCTGTCAACGGCTTGAAGGTTGAGCCGGGAGAATAGGTTCCGTTTAGAACACGATTAAACAAAGGCTTTGATTTTGCTTGCAACAAATCCTCATAATCCTCATCAAAGGTCGCCGGATTATAGGTAGGATACGATGCCATAGCAAGAACCTCGCCGGTTCCCGGCACAATCGCAATGGCACCACCGGCACCATACCGGTCTACTGCTGCAGTAATATTCTCCTGCAACGAAGCCTCCATGGCTTTTTGTAATTCCAAATCCAAGGTCAATTTCACATAATTGCCAGGTTCCACCGGTTGACTTGCTAAGATTTCATTGACACCGCCTGCCCGGGACATGGACACGCTTTTATATCCATCTGTTCCTTTTAAATAAGGTTCTAAAATCTTTTCTAATCCGTCTTTTCCGATGATGTCGTTCATGCCATAGCCTTCGTCTTTCAGTTCCTGGTATTCCTCGGCGTAGATGATACCGGTTCTGCCTAAAATGTGTGCAGCACTGCTTCCGGTTGCATAAACACGAACTGGTTCGATTTCTACCTCGACACCAGGAAAATCCATGCTTTGTTCCTTAATCCGCTGCACCGCCACGTCATCAATATCTCGTGCCATAATATAAGGAATGCGGTTACTAAAGCCGCTTCGTTCCATATCATGGCGTACAGTAACAATGGTCAACACCTCTGCATCAGTATACTTTCCCGCAACACCATAATAATTCCGAAAATAATCCATTATTTCTCCAGGACTTTCGAAATTCTCCAAATGATTTTCTTTTTTCCAATCCTCAAGTTCCTGCTTTTTTTGTTTCTTCAGTTCTGCCGCCGCTTTGCTGTCAAGGTCTTCTCCCTCTATGTCGCCTCCTGCGTTCAAGTAGGAAAACTCCCACTCCGCAATAGAATCTAAATACGAAATTGGGAATTCTGCAGCAAGCTCGCCGCCAGACTCTACAACAATTCTGGCAACAGCCAGAATCTCTGCATTCAAATCATCCACCGGAATATCCATCTTTTGAAACTGAACGGTATATCCCATTCGATTTTGTACAAACGCCTTTTCATAGCGATCTAAGATTTCACCACGAGGTGCTTTGACCGGATAGGCACGTACCAGCCGTTGTTCCGCCGTCTGACGGTATTTTTCTCCATGGACAATCTGTAAATCAAACAGCCGAATGACACAGGCAAGAATTAAAGCCCCAACCAGTATCATCAATATCAAATAACGCTTGTACTCGCCCCGTCCGTCCATATTTTCACCTTCTGTCTTAAGAAATTCGTTTGATTCGCATTAACTTCATCAATCCCGTTACCGGGAAGCTTAGCAAAAAACAGATGCACCCATTGTAAATTGCCTCGGGTAATCCAATTCGAAAAATTGCCGTTAAAAAGCCAAGATCTCCATGCATAGTCGTTCTTGCAATATAATAGACAATCCCAGAAAGAATCGTGCCAATAACCGCTGTTAGCATGGACGCCATCCGTTTCTGACCAATAAAAAACCGCTCACTCAAAAAACCAGATGCAAAACCAAGATACAAATAGCAAAGGGCATTGATGCCAATCATCCTGCCAATCAAGATATCATACACCAACCCAAAGACTCCTCCGCAAATTGCCCCTTCTGTTCTTCCACGGGAAAACCCCAACAAAACCACAAAACAAAGGAAAAGATTGGGTGCTATTCCCCAAATATCAATTTCTCTTACTACCGTGGATTGCAGTATGGTTAATATCAATAACCAAACCAAACAAAATACCATCTGCATTTATTCTGTCAACTCCGATCCATTCATAGCGTTTGAGGTTGTGTTGTGACTGGAAGTTGCCGACGGGGTGGGTTTGGGTGTGGAAACAGGTTTTGATGTAGCGGTCGCAGTCGGCCTTGAAGCAGACGAAGGCTTTGTCGTTACCGAAGGACGCTCCTCCTCATCTGGTTCCTCTTTATCCTCTTCGTCCGTGTCCTCTTCCGTTTTCTTCTCATCCAGAACGGTAACCGGCTTAATCTCTTCGGTATAGCTCCTTAAAACAAAAACCTCGGTCACTCTCCCTATGTCCGCAATGGGTTCGACCGTTGCAGATTTCGACATGGTAGCATTATCCTCTTTGACTTCGGTTACCTTACCAATCAGCAGTCCCCGAGGATAAATACCACCCATGCCGGAGGTTTCCACATAATCCCCGACTGCAATATCCGTATCTCGGGACAAATATCCTAGTTTACAAAGGCCACGGAGCCGTAAGGAAGAATCTCCCTCCAAAACCCCGATATCCTTGGTTCGAGAAATCATACTCCCGACACCACTATCAGGGTCTAAAATGGTAATAACCTCTGCCCAACCACTACCTACCTTATATACCTGACCGATAAGCTCACAATTGGCAGTAAAGACTGGTTGGTTTTTCTCAATTCCATCGTCGGCACCCTTATTGATGGTAAAGCTACTATACCAGTTAGAGGGGTCCTTAGCAATGACCTGTGTTGCAACCAAATCCAGTTTATTTTCTGTTTTCGAAAGGTCAAGCATCATTCGAAGACTATCGTTTTCTGCCTCTAAACCCTGCATATCCCGCACCTGCTTGTCCAGTGCAACATTTGCCTTTTTCAGTGCTTCGTTCTCCTCACGGAGTGATTTCACACTGCCAAAATAGGTAACGATATTGCGGAACCACCCCCCAATACCACTGGTTGCCCCTTGCGCCGGCTCTAGCACAGTTCCCACAGTATCTTCAGCAAGACTCGCCATTTCTCTGGAGGCAACCGCACCAAAAATACCAATCAAAACCGCAATAACCAGCGTTGCAACAATCAAAAAGATTGCCGTCTTATGTTCCTTAAAATTTCTCACAATGAACCCTCGCTATCCAAAGTTATCCTACACAAATCTCCGCATCCGTTGACCCTTTTCTTCCATGAAATCCAAAAACTTTCCTGCACCGATAGCAACACATTCCATCGGTTCTTCTGCGATGTAGACAGGAATATCCACGCTCATATTGATTCGTTTTCCTAAGCCCCGCAAAAGTGCTCCGCCACCGGAGAGGACAATGCCGCTTTCCATAATGTCCGCCGCAAGTTCCGGAGGCGTTTCTTCTAGGGCAACCTTGATTGCATCAATAATTTCCTCCGCACACTCCTGCAACGCTTCCCGAATTTCTGCTGCTGTAATGGGGGTTGTTTTGGGAAGACCTGTTAGAATATCCCGACCCATAATTTCATCTCGAACTGTCTCTTTTTGATGGTAAGCAGAGCCAATGCTCCATTTTACTTGCTCCGCAGTCAGGTCTCCAATGGACAGATTATATTTCCGCTTTACATACTGAATGATGGCATTGTCGAATGCCTCGCCTGCGGTACGGATGGTGTGAGAAACCACAATTCCGCCCAAAGATACTACGGCAACCTCTGTTACGCCGGCACCCACATTGACAATCATACTGCCATGAGGTTCGTTGACAGGAACACCGCAACCAATTGCTGCAGCCAGAGGTTGTTCAATCAAAAATACCTCTTTTGCACCGGCGCCTTGTGCTGCTTCGGTCACTGCCCGACGCTCCACCTCGGTAATGCCGCAAGGAATACAAATCACGGTGCGAACCCGAAAAATACTATTTCCGGCTACCTTCTTAATGAAATGCTTCAGCAATGCCACGGTTCCTTGAAAGCTATTGATGACACCATTGCGAATAGGACGAATTTCCTGGGTTCCGTCCGGGGTTCTACCCATCATATCACTGGCTTCTTTACCAATGGCAATATACTGTCCGGTTTTCTTATTCTTCACTGCCATCGAAGGCTCCTGAAGAATAATCCCTTGTTTTTTTTCATATATCAGAGTGTTCGCCGTGCCCAAATCAATTCCAATATCCATAGGGTTCTCCTTTCGTAATTCCCGCTTTATACCAACAAATCCAATGAAAACTTCTCTTTTAAGAGTTTGCCCAGTTTACAAAGGGGCAGACCCACTACATTAAAATAATCGCCCTCAATGCCCTCAATCAGTAGAGCGCCCAAATCCTGAATTCCGTAGGCACCTGCCTTATCCATAGGCTCTTTGGTTCGGATATATGCCAAAATCTCTGCATCAGTCAATGCTTTGAATCGAACTTTGGTTGCTTCCACCGTAACGGCTTCTTTGCCGCTGAGTCTATCCAGAACCGCAACACCGGTATACACCGTATGTTCTCTGCCCGAAAGGGCTTTCAGCATCCGAAAAGCATCTTCCTCGTCCTTTGGCTTGCCCAAGGCCTTTCCGTCCTGCACCACCACAGTATCGGCGCCAATTACAAGGGCATCCTCACAGCTCACATCCGCCACATTCTTTGCCTTGGTCAATGCCAGTCTTTGTACCATACTCTCCGGAGCCTCTCCGGGGATTTTTGTTTCCTCGGAGGAATCGGAACGAACAATAACATTCTCAAGAATCCGTCCCAGAAGTTCCCGCCGTCTGGGGGATTGCGAAGCCAAAATAACCGTTTTCATTTCTTACACTTCCTATCTGCCGGTAGACCCAAAGCCACCGCCGCCCCGGTCTGTTTCCTCCAAGGAATCACACTCTATCAACTCTGCCTGAGGAACTGGCAAAAAGACCATCTGGGCAATTCTGTCCCCTGGGTAAATGGTGTACTCCTCCCGAGAAATGTTGTGAACCGCTACCTGGATTTCTCCTGTATAATCGCTGTCAATCACTCCCACGCAGTTGCACATGGAAATTCCCTTTTTATAAGAGAGTCCGGAACGGGGAAAGACAAAACCACCATATCCCACAGGAATCTGCATGGCAATCCCGGTAGGAACCAAGGCTCTTCCTCCGGCAGGTACTGTAACCGGTTCTTCCATGGCTGCAGACAAGTCCATGCCCGCACTTCCGGAAGTTGCATATTCTGGCTTTTTCACTGCGTCATTAAGATATTGAACTTTAACCTGCATCCTATTTCACTCCTTTGTAATAGTGCAACCGAGTATACTCGCCAACAAAGTTCTCTCCGGAACAATACACCCGGCAGACCTGTTTGGTTTCTTCTGCCGACTCCACCGTAAATGCTAACCGACAGTAAGCAACTCCGGCACCTTGCAATTCATCTAACCTATCCCCCATATAGAGAGGAACGGTATTTAAAATCACGCTACGGCAGACATTTCCGTCTTTGATAACCGGAAAGCTCTTTCCCTTTCGGTCAACCAAAACGCCAGTTCCGTCACAGGGACACTTTTGCATATTCTCAAGCACACAGTTTTCGGTAATCATCAAGGGAAGATATCCATATCCCAAAACTTCGGTAGGAAGCTCTCCCTGTAAGTCCCGAATCTGGGCAAGGTTCAGTTCCGCCGAAAGACAGGTAACCTCCGCTCCAAATCCTCTTATCTCCTGCAAGGCAAGGTGGTTGGCAAGATTCAGGCGATGTCCGCCCCAAATTGATAGCTTCTTTCCCAGAGAAAAACTTCCAATATTCTCCGCACGAAGTCCGGCAAATCCCATATCCTCCAATTGCAATATCTGCTCTGCGACCTTTTTCCATTGACAATCCAACAAAATCACGGGCGGATTTAACAATATCCGTTCCTTTTCCGGCAGGTAGTGTTCCGGCTCTGCCAAAACCAAATGCAGGGGAACATCAATCTTCACAAAGGGAAATTCCTTTACTGCATCAAACTGCTCTTTGGAATAAACCGATGCAGTGAACGCCATCGGTCGATTCTGTTTCTTTTGTTGCATCAAGATAGGCTGGGGAAGAAATTCCTTTTTTGCACTCTTGTTTATCTCTCTCGTCAACGCCTCGATACCATTTCTGCGTAGCCCATTAAGCGTTTTGACCGGGACAAAGGGCATCCCCGTAATTTCCAGAGAGATGGGAGAAAATGCAAATGCTGTTCCACCTGTCTTATTTAGCTGTCTTTGAATGGCATCCTCGTCAGGTGCACCCTTTTGCGCCCTCTCAAGTGCCGATTCTCCATAACAGGTTACCGTTTTTCCCATAGCCGTTAGGATAATTTCCGGTTTCTTTCCTTCTGCAAGGATTACATGGCACACCGCATTCATGGGGTTTCGCTCCATTGGAGGCATCGCCGGTTCTCCCGCCTGTCTGGCATAGGGATTGTCCGGTTTCTCAAAGGAAAACATATTCGGTCCGGTTTTCCCAATAAAATATCCGTCTGTCAAGCCTCCCCGGAAAAAAACACGATTCATTTGTTCTTCTTCCCATTTGGTGGGCTTTCGCATTTCATCAATGCATCTGCGGTAGGTGCCTACCACCGCTCCGATATAGTCAGGGCCTTTCATCCTGCCCTCTATTTTCAGCGAGGCAACCCCCATCTGTTTGAGCTCCTCAAGATGAGATGCAAGAGACATATCCAATAGACTCAAATAAGTTTTTTCTTTCCCATCGCCACTATGGTAGGCAAGCCGGCAGGGTTGGGCACATTTACCACGGTTACCACTCCTGCCCCCTAAAATACTGCTCATCAAACATTGTCCCGAATAGCTCATACACATAGCGCCATGGACAAAGACCTCAATTTCTGCCTGACAGCCTTTCAGGATAGTCTGCATATCTTTGCTGGACAGTTCCCGTGCCAGAACTACTCGACTGACGCCTAATTCTTCCAGTTTTTGAACACCGGAAAGGTTATGCACCGTCATCTGGGTACTTCCATGAACCGGCAGTTGGGGGCAAACCTGTTTAACACGACGAAGAACTCCCAAATCCTGAACAATTACACCGTCCACTCCGGCATCTGCTAAAACACCAAGAAACCGATCCAGCTCTAAAAGCTCACGATCGGTTGTCATGGTATTGACCGTAACATAGGTTTTGACACCTCGCAAACGGCAGTACTCCGCTGCTTCAAAAATCTCCTCATCGGAAAAGTTATCCGCAAAGCTGCGAGCACCAAACTGTTTGCCCGCAAAATACACCGCATCGGCACCAAAGCTTATCGCTGTTTTTAAACATTCCATATTTCCGGCAGGTGCCAAAAGCTCCATAGCTTTATCCTCCGTATCTCGAACCGCCTGCGGGGTTATTTCGCCGCACAGAAGACAGTTCGGTCTCCTTTTTGGCAAGCTCAATCTGGAGCTTGTGAACATCTTCTTTCAGTTTTTCCACCTCAAGACGTTTGCTGGCAAGCTCCTCGCCCTGATTGCCGGTTTCTTCAGCATAGGCTTTAAGTTCGCTCCGAAGGTTGTCCAAAACCTCCTCGCTTTTTAAATAGTCATCCGCAATATTGATGGCAGCTAAAACTGCAGTCATTGCCGTACTAAGCTGCTTATTTTCCTGCTGAATCTGTGCCATCCGCTTGTTGACCAGCAAAGCGACTCTCTGAACATACTCCTCTGGTTCATTGGTAACCAGCATGTACTCAACATTGTTAATTTTAACTTCCACTCGTTTATTTTCCATGGCGTCCTCCTTATGGTTTAGGTTTAAGATTCCATGATATTTTTCTCTTTTAGTTTTTGGGCCGTTTTTAAAATTCCTGCCACAGTTTTAGCATCCGCAATTTCGTTCTCCATCATGCGTTTTACTGCCTCAGAAAAAGGTATTTTAATAATATCCAAATATTCATCCGGGTCGGGATGTATCTCTCCTTGATACAAATTGGTAGCAAGATAGATGTGGGTTACCTCGTCGGTAAATCCTGGGGATGGATAAATAAACCCAAGATATTCAAAATTCTCTGCCAAAAGTCCGGTTTCTTCTTCCAATTCACGAATCCCGCAAACTTTGTGGTCTTCTCCCTGGTCCAACTTCCCTGCAGGGATTTCCAGAATGGCTTTTTCAATGGGTTTCCGGTACTGCTTTACCAGAATAATTTCCATCTCATCAGTCAGTGCAACCACTCCCACACCACCGGGATGACCCACCAGTTCCCGTTCTGCCAGACTCCCGTCCGGCATGGCAACCATATCGACTTTCAGGTTCACAATCTTCCCTTTAAAAATATCTTTCGACGAAACTGTTTTTTCCTCAAATATCATAAAACCCCTCCTGTCTACGCTTTCCCAAAAAACACAGACAGACGGCCAGCGAATGCCTCCTCTGTCTTACTCAAAGAGCCGTTCACCGGACGTCCGCTCTGGAGGGGGCGATTTGCCCCCTCCGCAGATTGTTATTTTTATACGATACCTTGAGCCATCATTGCCTGAGCTACCTTCATGAAGCCCGCAATGTTTGCACCTGCAATCAGGTCATAGCCAAGGCCAAATTCTTCTGCAGTCTTTGCAGAAACGTCATGGATATTAACCATGATTCCTTTCAGCTTTGCATCAACCTCTTCAGCAGACCAGCTATAGCGCATGGAGTTCTGGGACATTTCCAGTGCAGAAACTGCAACGCCGCCAGCGTTTACAGCCTTGGAAGGACCAACCACAAGACCCTTATCCCGAAGCAGGGTGGTAGCCTCGTTGGTGGTGGGCATATTTGCAACCTCGATGTAGTATTTTACACCATTTGCAATAATCTGCTCTGCTTCCTTGATGCCGATTTCGTTCTGGGTTGCACAAGGCATGCAAATATCAACCTTAACACCCCAGGGCTTCTGACCCGGGAAAAATTCACAACCGAACTTCTCTGCATAATCCTGAGCACGGTCACGCCCGGAACTTCTCATTTCCAGCATGTAGTTGAACTTTTCTTCCGTGGTAACACCATCCGGGTCATATACATAACCGTCAGGACCGGAGATGGTAACAACCTTACCGCCCAGTTCTGCAACCTTCATAGCAACGCCCCATGCAACATTACCAAAGCCGGAGATTGCAACAGTCTTACCCTCAAAAGTTTCGCCAAAATGCTTGAGCACTTCATTTGCGTAGTATGTAGCACCAAAACCGGTAGCTTCCGGTCTGATTAAGGAACCGCCGTAAGGAAGCCCCTTGCCGGTCAGAACACCATTCTCCCAGCATCCCTTAATTCTCTTGTACTGACCGTAGAGATAACCGATTTCTCTTGCACCAACACCGATATCGCCGGCAGGAACATCTACGTCAGGACCAATGTGCCGATAAAGCTCAGTCATAAAGGACTGACAGAATCTCATGATTTCGCCATCGCTCTTACCTCTGGGGTCAAAATCAGAACCACCCTTACCGCCCCCGATAGGCAGACTGGTCAAAGAGTTTTTGAAGGTCTGTTCGAACGCCAAGAACTTCATCACGCTCAGGGTTACGGTCGGATGGAACCGCAGACCGCCCTTATAAGGACCGATTGCGCTGTTGAACTGCACACGGAAACCACGGTTGATGTTGGTCTTTCCTGCATCATCAACCCAGGGAACACGGAACTCGATTACTCGCTCGGGTTCTACGATTCTTTCCATCAATCCGGCCTTTTCAAACTCCGGATGCTTCTCCATAACAGGCTCCAGAGAAGAAAATACCTCTTCTACTGTCTGCAAGAACTCGGGTTCATTCTTGTCCCGTGCCTGCACCTGTTCGAACACCTTCTTAAGATACTCATTCTTTAATGTCATTGCTAACATCTCCTTAATATATAAATTTTATTACTTTTCAGATAAATATGCATGAATTGCCGTTGCCGCCTTTTTCCCGGCACCCATGGCAAGAATCACTGTAGCAGCACCGGTTACAGCATCCCCACCGGCGTAAACGCCATCAAGGGATGTCTTTCCGGTTTCTTCCTCCGCCACAATACAGCCCCGATTATTGGTAATCAGTCCCTCTGTGGTAGATTTAATCAGCGGATTGGGAGTCTGCCCAACTGCTACAATCACATCATCAGCATCCAGGAAGAACTCCGAATCCGGCTTTGCCACTGGACGTCGTCTTCCAGAGGTATCCGGCTCGCCCAGCTCCATCTCAACACACTTGACTTGTTTTACCCAGCCGTTTTCATCCCCGAGAATCTCCACAGGGTTACAAAGAAGGCGGAATTGAATCCCCTCTTCCTCGGCATGATGAATTTCTTCTTGACGTGCCGGCATTTCCTCCCTGCCTCGACGATAAACAACGGTTACTGTTTCTGCGCCAAGCCGTTTTGCTGACCTTGCCGCATCCATGGCAACATTGCCGCCGCCGACGACTACCACATTCTTCCCCAAATGAATAGGAGTATCATATTCAGGGAACCGATATGCTTTCATCAAATTGATGCGGGTCAAAAACTCATTGGCGGAATAAACACCATTCAAATTTTCCCCCTCGATACCCAAAAAGCCGGGAAGTCCCGCTCCAGTACCAATGAACACTGCATCAAAGCCTTCCTCGCTGACCAATTCTTCAATAGACAGAACCTTACCAATAACCATATCGGTCATAATGGTAACGCCCATTGCTTTCAGGTTTTCAATTTCCTGCTTGACAATAGACTTAGGCAATCGAAACTCAGGAATCCCATAGACCAGAACGCCACCGGCAGTATGAAATGCCTCAAAGACAGTAACTCCGTAGCCAAGCTTTGCCAAGTCCCCGGCACAGGTCAGTCCCGCAGGACCGCCACCAATAATTGCAACCTTTTTCCCGTTAGAAACAGGGGAGACCAATTCCTTGTTTCCATGTTCCAAATACCAATCCGCAACAAATCGCTCCAAGCGTCCAATTGCAACTGGCTCGCCTTTCTTACCCCGAACACAGTACTTCTCGCACTGGTTTTCCTGGGGGCAGACCCGTCCGCATACAGCGGGCAAGGAACTGCTTTCGTGGATTTTGTGGTAGGCTTCGGCGAACCTCCGCTTTGCCACAAGAGAAATAAATTCAGGAATTTTAACCTGAACGGGACAACCTCCCATACAGGCAGGATTCTTGCATTCTAGACAACGAGTTGCTTCCTCTACCGCCATTTCCTCGGTATAGCCTTGAGCAACCTCTTCAAAACTCTTGTTTCGCACGTCCGGGTTGAGTTCCGGCATGGGAACCTTCTTGAGGGACATATTAGGCACGGTTCATCCCCTCCAATCTGCAACTGTGGGCATCCCGGAATTTTCTCTCGCCCTCTGCAAACATTTTGGAACGACGAATCGCCGTGTCAAAATCCACCAAATGTCCATCAAAATCAGGACCATCCACGCAGGCAAACTTGGTTTCCCCGCCTACCGTGACACGACAACCGCCGCACATACCTGTTCCGTCTATCATGATAGAATTCATGCTGACAATGGTTTTGATGTTATACTTTTTTGTCAGTTCACAAACCGCTTTCATCATCACAAGCGGGCCAATGGCAATCACAAGGTCATACCTGTTTCCGGCCTGAATCAATTCTTCTAATTTGGCGGTTACAAAACCCCGGTTCCCGTTAGAACCGTCATCGGTCATGGTATAGAGATTGGTACAAGCTGCCTTGCACTCATCCTCAATAATAATCAAATCTTTGTTTCGGAATCCGTTAATCATATCCACCGAAACATCCATGCTATGAAGTTTCTTTGCTTGGGGATAAGCAATGGCAGTTCCTAAGCCGCCACCAATTACGGCAACCTTCTTTACATTCTCAAACTTTGATGCCTTTCCCAAGGGGCCTACAAAATTTAAGAGAGAATCTCCTGCCTTTAGGGTATTCAAACGCTGAGTTGTGCTACCTACAATCTGAAAGATGATGGTAACAGTACCGGCTTCCCTATCAAAATCTGCTATGGTAAAGGGAACCCGTTCCCCCTGCTCATCAATCCGTAAAATAATAAACTGTCCCGGCTCTGCCTTACGAGCGATGTACGGTGCCTCAACTACCATCAGGGAAACGGATGGGTTAAGCTCTTCTTTTTTTACAATTTGAAACATAACATCCACCTCCCAGGATGGTTTTTATTATTTCTATTCCTTTGGGACACTTTTTATCTGTTAATTATACCACAGTTTACCGTCTGTTTCAATATTATTTTGCATAAAATTCAGCTTTTCCACATAGTTTTTTTACAAAATTTTTTCAAAAAAAATACCGGCGACACTCTGTCGCCGGTATTTTTCATTAGCAATATTGAGGTTTTACAGGCTTACCCGTCTTGCTGGATTCCACAATAGCAGTACAAAGAGCAACAGTATTAGCACCTTCAACACTATTGGTTGCAATGGGTTTATCATTGAGCAGACAATCACAGAATTCTTCCAATTCTGCTTTCACGTTGTGATTATTAACCGCAACGGAAATCTTCTGCTCCACATTTTCCCAGGCATTGCCTTCGCAACGCACGGTTTCGCCGTATACTTCCCGTTCGTACAGACTGATGGTATTGGATGTGTTATCCAAGACAAGAGTTCCCTTGGTTCCGTAGAGAACAGTTCTCATGGAATAACTACGACGCACACCCGAAGATACCATTACCTTACCAATCACGCCGTTGGGCATCTTCATCACTGCCATGACGGTATCGTCCGTTGCCCAGGTGGGCTGGAACACATGATTTGCATAAGCAAATACCTCATCCGGATTACCTGCCATCCAACGAATCAAATCAATGGCATGGCAACCGCCGCCAATGACAATGTGACGTTCTTCCGTCATTCTCCATCCTTTGCTTGCATTTGTGCCATAGTCATGTGCATATTCGGATTCAATCATAACCAGGTCGCCGATTACTCCTTGTTCGTAAAGCATCTTTGCCTTCTTAAAAGAGGGAGTATATCGACAAATCTGACCAATCATAAACTTGGCGCCAGTTTCCTTTTCTACCTCCATCATAGCCTTGCAGTCATCGTTATTGAGTGCCATAGGCTTCTCACAGAAAACATGCTTTCCTGCACGCATAGCATCCACTGCAATCTGGCGATGAATCTGGTCAGGCAGTGCAAGGCTGACCGCCTCGATATCTTCCCGGGCAAGAAGTTCTTTGTAATCTGTATAACAATCCTTTGCATCAATGCGAAACTTCTCCGCCTTGTCCTTCAAATTTTCTTCATCAACATCACAAAGCGCAGTAATCTCGATGTCCGGAATATCCGCCATCCCCAGCAGGTGCTGGTTTCCGAATGCCCCGCAACCAATCAAGCCCATTTTTAACTTCTTCATTTTTATCACTCCTTGTCAAAGAGAACTTAATTTATTTATCGCTTAAATTATATCTCATCCCACTCTGTGATTCAATGGCTTTTTTTACCGAAAATCAAAAGATTTTCAAGTATCTTTCGTTATATTTTCCTAAACAAATAAGTTCTCGAGTCAAAGTCCCGGATTTCCAACTGTGGCAATCCAATATTCATCAACTCTGCACCACTCATTCGGATGTCGTTATCACTGTCGTAATAGATAGCGTCCGGCTCCAGATTCCGGCATTTCACAAACGTATAGGGACCGTTGGGTACTGCCAGAACGTTACTGCAACAGATATAAACCTGATTGCCGTCTTTGGACAAAAACTGCCATGCGGCATAGTTTCCCTCAAAGGGGGAGAGCAAACGATACATATCGCCAAACTGTACAATTTCCCGTACCTTTTTGTAATGCGTAATGCACTCCGCCATCTTGTTGAATTCTTCATCATCCATTTTGGTAATATCCAATTCAAACCCGAACTGTCCCATACTTGCGGTGGTATAGCGAGTTTCAAAGGATGTCGTGCGATGTATCTGATGATTGGGAACTGCCGAAACATGAGAGCCCATAGTAACTGCCGGATAAGCAAGGCTGGTGCCATACTGAATCAGCAAACGATTGATACCATCACTGTTATCACTTGCCCATGTCTGAGGCATATAATAAAGCATTCCTGCATCAAACCGACCGCCGCCGCCGCTACAACTTTCAAAGAGAACATCCTCAAACTCGGTTGTTAGGGCATCCATAATCTTATAAAGACCCAGCATATACCGATGAGCAGTTTCCCTCTGACGGTCTGCCGGCAATGCAGGAGAACCAATATCGGTCATGTTTCGGTTCATATCCCACTTTACGTAAGAAATTTTTGCACCACGGATAATTTTCCCAATCACATCAATGAGATAGTCACAAACCTCATCATTGGCAAGGTCGAGAAGATACTCGGAACGTCCCAGGTGTGTGGTTCTGCCAGGAACCTGCAAATGCCAATCCGGATGCTGGCGATACAGGTCGCTGTCTGGAGAAATCGCCTCGGGCTCAAACCAAAGGCCAAACTTCATTCCCAAAGCTTCTACCTTTTCCGCCAGACCATCAATACCATTGGGAAGCTTTTCGGTATTGACATACCAATCCCCCATGGCACATTCATCACTGTTCCGCTTACCAAACCATCCGTCGTCCAAAACCATTAGCTCAACGCCTGCTTTTTTTGCTTTGGTAGCAATCTCTAGAATCTTTTCCTCGTTGAAATCAAAATAAGTAGCTTCCCAGTTGTTAATCAGGATAGGCCGAACCTTCATGGCATACTTACTGCGGCAAAGATTCTCTCGATACAAATCGTGATAAATTCTGGACATAGCACCAATACCTTCATCGCTATAAACAAGTACCGTTTCCGGTGCCTGGAAGGTCTCCCCGCCAGAAAGCTTCCAATTAAAATCAAAGTCATTGATGCCAATGCCCATTCTGGTCATACCATATTGGTCCACATAAACATCAGCTGTAAAGTTGCCGCTATAGACAAGATTCATACTATAAACCTCGCCCATATCCTCCGTAGCATTTTTCGACGCAATGGCGATAAAAGGATTCCGCATATGGCTGGACGCACCACGCTTACTGTCCACCCTGTATTCCCCATAGGATAAGGGAGTCCGATTGATATACCGCTCCCGTTGGGTAGCACCGCAAAGGCTAATCACATCAAAGTCCATGCCAAATAAATCAACATTTGCACTCATAATCCGTTTGATATCCGCCTTTTTCTCGCCCTTGTTTATGACTTTAACAGAACGGGTAATGGCGTCTTTATCCTCAAACACAGAATAAAGAAGATGCAATTCCAGCTCGGTTTTTTCATCAAAAAGAACCAAATCCAGTGTTTCTACCTTATTATTTCCTGGAAATGTGTGGGGTAACCCCTCAAGGGTTGGTTTTCCCGTAATAATGGAATGACCGGAATATCGAAATGCAGTGATGGTAGTGCCGTCCTCGTACTGGGCATGGAATGCCGGAGACCGCAAATCAGTGTTTCCATAAGTGGGATATTCCTGCGGAATATTATCAAGACAAAGCTGGTCATTCTCTGCTGTATAATGAGAAAAGTTTCTTCTGCGATGAGGCACCGCTTGTGTTACCGAGGAAATCTCGTTCATCCTCTTTCCCCAATGGATATGTACAAGATGCTCATCCAAAAAACCCAAAATGTAACTGGTTTTCTTGGTGTGCAGATAGAAAATCTTCTTCTTTTCATCAAACAAAATCGCCATGGATTACACCTACTTTTATTATTTTGTGAGATAAATCACTCATTCTCTTTTATGATAAGCAGAAAGGAATCTTTCTTTAAAAAAGGGAGAGGTTTTCCCCAACGTACATCCTCTTCCGCATTTTCTTCATTGTAGTATGAATATCCAAAATTGTCAAGGCATTTGTGGCTTTGTTATTGAAATTTAACTGAATTTTTTTATTGCTTAAAAAATTTCAAAACCCTATCTTCCCTGAATTCGTGCAGGGCATAATAAGAATTTTTTAAAAAGTTCTTGACAAACAGATTAGAACATGATATACTTTTCAAGTCGCACCGAAGCGGCACGATAGTTGTGCTTGGAGAGGTGTCCGAGTGGTTTAAGGAGCTAGTCTTGAAAACTAGTGATGCGAAAGCACCCAGAGTTCGAATCTCTGCCTCTCCGCCACTTATTCTCTCGTGCGATATAATTTTATAATTTTTAAATTCGGAGAAGTACTCAAGTTGGCCGAAGATGCGCCCCTGCTAAGGGTGTAGGTCGTGAAAGCGGCGCGAGGGTTCAAATCCCTCCTTCTCCGCCAAGGAAGAAACCGTATAAATCTGGCTAAACACCAGCGTTTATGCGGTTTTTCTTTATTTTTCTTCTCTCTGGCGTTCAGCTGAAACTTGATGAAATTTGTCAAGATTCTATAAAATTGTCTGTCAAATGTCTGTCAAAACTTTAAAGCGGAATATATTCCGTTGCAGATATTGTCATTTTCTTTTACATTTTTTGTGAAAGGAAGCGAACCTATGACAGACGAAAGGGAGTTGCTGGCAATCAAAATCAGAACTTTTAGAGAACAGGAAAACATCAATCAATTTAATTTTGCTGAAGATTGTGGAATCAGCAAGGAAACCATCAGCCTAATCGAACGAGAACAGACCAATGTGCGGCTGGATACCGTACAGCTTCTCGCAAGCAGAATGGGCATCACAGTTTCCGAACTGTTTCAACACGGTGCTGTTACCTACGTTGTTATTCCAGGGCAAATACAGATTGAAGGAGAAACACATACCACCTATGGAATTGGAGCACTCAAAAACAATGTTTTGATTGACCAAGTTCCGGATATATCTCCCTGCTTCAATAAAATTAAATCTCTAGTCCTTTTGTGTAACGAAGAAAACTTGTCTCTCATCCATCTTCGTGATATTGCCGAAGATGCCGTTGTATAGAAATAACCGCCCTAAAAAGGCGGTTATTTTTATGCGCACCAGCTCATTTCTTCTCCGTCTCAAACATCTACTTTTTCATCGGAACGGATTGTTTTTTGCATTCCAATTCGCATTGACGCTCTGCCATAATATTGCTTTGTCTTGCCGTGATATACCTTTGATTTTTTGAATTGCATGATACGCTTCTTCCTGCGTATATGTTCCATATTTGCCTGATTTTGTAGGCTTATCAGCTTCATCGAGGGCGGCAAGAAAAGCCATATATATTTCGCCTCGAATACCCTTGTTGCGCGCAAAGTTGGCGTTCTCGCTGTCGTACATGGATAAGTACATATTCCAAGCGTCCGAATCGCTTTGAGCCATATCCGTTATAATGTCTGCAACCTCCGGTTTGGAAATCTTCCCGCCATTATCCGTCCTTATGTTGCTTACATCCGCTCTAAAGGAGAGAAAACTGCCAACATTGTCGAACTCATCTGCCTTGCTTACCCAATCATCAGGTTTGTAATTGCCAATGACTTGCTTTGCTTTCTGATTTGCATATTGGTACGCTTCATCAATAGCTTTTACCTTTTCTTCATCATCAAGGCTTTGATATGCTTTACTCTGTACCAAATTTTTAATTGCCTTATAGGATTTTTCACCCTTCAGGGTTGCATACCTTACATATTCATCCGCTGTCAAGTCCTTACGCTTTCCGTCAACTACGAAGTACTTTTCCGCTCTCGAAGGAAACACGGCATTCTCGCCTGTTCTCTCATAGAGCCGAAGCAATTCCTTTTCCATATTGCTTGTCTCAATGGTAGATGTATAAGCAGGATTGAGAAAGTTGTTAAATCCCCTTTTGAGTGCAACTCCTGACGCTTCCTTTCTTCCCCACGCATCAATATAAGGAATTTGATTATACTCCCAAAGTGGGATTTTAGAACTTATCTTTCCAAGCGTATATTGCATATCGCTTGTGAGAAAATCATTCTTTTCTGTATAGGTTATCATCCGTATTTCCTCTCCTGAACGCTCTGCTTGTCCGCCAAGAGTTGGAATGCCTTGGGTAAGATAACTGGTTACCGCACTTGATAAAACAGTGGGCAAAGCCGCCATTCCTTCCTTCTTTGCATACCCAATACTCTCAAGCAAATCATTCAAACTCTGCAAACAAGACATTTCAAGCATCGGTTCGCTGATACGACTGACCGCTTCAAGAATCGTTGAGAAGTTCGTTTCTTTCTCCGCTCCTTGGGTTGCCTCCCAAATGTTGACACCAACAAACAACGGAAGTGCTTCAGGCGCAAGCCAATCCAAGGTAACCGAGGCTCCGTTGGGAAGTTCAAGAGCATACGCCTGATGCCCCATCAGCTCATTGAATTCACGCTCTTCCTCATCATCCTCGCCGTGTCCCCGAAGAAGTCCCTGTGCCGCAAGGTAAACACCAAGGGCAAGCAAGCCCGTTCCTGTTAACCCTGCAGAAATGTTATCAATTGCTTCGTATGCCAACATTTTCCCCTTGCTAACCTGAACAAGGTCATAGCTCAAGCCCTTCAAAAGACCGATGGGACTATACTCAACACCCCTGACCAGAATATTTGCAGGCGTTTTGCGAAACGGCAGAATCCCATCAACAGCAGTAGCAACTGCTTTTTTAGCAGCATTCTTTTCGCCTTTTCTGACTCTTCCCAAATCACTTACCATTTGTGAAAACGCATTGGTGTCTCTGTAGGTTGCCTTTTGAGCCTCCTTGATGGCATACACTCTTGCAGGCTCTATGGCAACACCTTTCTTAACCTGTTCAGCAGTGATGTTATGTGCTTTGCAATACTGTGCCAGAGCATAAGCATAATGAGGTTGAGCAAACCACATATCCTCCATTTCAAGGAGCGCACTATTCTTTTTCCTTGCCCACTCTATAGGTTTGGTTTTAAAGATTCGTCTTCCCTCTTCAATGTACTGGTTTGCGTTTGCGGAATCGTTGTATTTTCCGCCATTGGAAATCAAATCGGCAACTTTGGCATAGTCTTCCCACGCTGCCTCCAAGAGTTCTCTGCCGGATTTGTTCGTCAAAACCAAAGCCTTACTTCTTCCGGTTTTACCCCCCGACACACGATTGACAACAGACTCAATTGCTGTGGCAGTTAGGTTCTTTACCGCAACAACAGGAGCAAACCCTGCATTACCCACAACATTTCTTACATGGGTACGCAAATTACCAAGCATCGCAAGGTATCTCCAAGCATTCCATTTATCAACAAAACGAGAAGGCATTTGTCCGCCGATATCTTTGTAGATTTCCTTTTCTGCCTCAATTCGTTCTTCCTCTGTTTCTGCTTTCAAAAAATGTTCTGCAAGGTTTTTGTCAATTTTAAGATTCGGTGCTTTCTCTCCGTACCGATCTTTCAATTCCTTTTGGAGTGCTTGTACGCTTTTTTGCACTCCGTATAACTGGGTCTCCGGCGAAAGCTTCTTTAATATTCGTGTAGCCTGCAACGCTTGTGCAGCACTACGCTGATTTTGTACCATGGCGTTTAAAATCTTCATTGCTGTTTCCATGGCAGTATCCCGCTCCGACTTTGACTCGGTGGTTGCGGCAGTATTGGAAGCATTGTTATAGAGCGCCCATCCCATAGCGGTAATCTGTTTGGACACATTTCCTTTCTCTACCGAAGCAAACCAGTCCGTAAGGCTTCCTATCCACCCATGCTCTTTGATATATCTCTCGGCATCACGGATGGCTTGCTTGTCAGTATAGACATTATAGGAAAAGTCGCCTTGTTCCACCATCTTCTCAATCGTAGGTAGAGCTTCATCAGGAGTTACCTTTGCCTCAAGAATCGTCCGAACGGTTTGGGATACCTTTTTGTCATCGCTGGTTTTCTTGGGAACAGACACATCCCTTGCCGGGTTTTCGCCGACAGGAATCGCACCATATTTCTCTACCAAGGCTTCAAGACTTTCTGCACCTTTTAAGGAAAGATTTTCGTTTTTTATTCTTTCTCGTCCAAGACTGGATATTCCGAAGAGATTTCGTATGATATTTTCGAAAGCTGCGCTGGTGTTGCCTTGGGATTGTCCCGACAAAATTCCAGCATTTTGATTACTTCGTCCTCCTTCTTTATCCGAAACATTATATCGAATGTTGTCCCCTTGTCGCAACCAACCGCTGCCAAGTACCGTGTCAATAGTCTCCGATTGGGTATCTTCGCCTCTTCCATATTCATAATCCTCCAAAATTGATTTCAGTTCGTTTAACTCAACCTTCGCCTGTTTGCCCTTCACTTCATACAAAATGGTAGTTCCATCCTTATCCTCGTTACTATAGATAACGAATAAGTCGTCTCCGTTAAGCCTTCCCATATACCAATTTGCAGTATCGGTAATTCTTGTCGCCTCGGGACTTCCTGCCTTACGAAGCCACCCATCTACCATCTTCAACTGTGCCTTCGTTAAATCTGTGTGCCATTCTTCTTTGAGGGAGTAGTCTTTTTCGGTTAAATTTTTATTTTCCCTATTTCCGCCGTTTTGTTCATTACCTCTGCCGGTGTTGTCATCAATTTCCCGTCCACGATTTTGGTTTTCACCCATTCGTTGAACTCCGTCATTTTTTCTTCCGTATTCAGTTGCAGAACCATCAACACCTTGTCTTCCTCTCTCATCGAAATTTCCTTGTCGATTGCGTTGATCATAGATAACAACCAATTCCGCTGCCGATTTCGTTTTTTCTGTTCTGGCATTTTGTTCTAACTCCCTTCGAATACTTTGATAATCTTGATAACTAATACGACCATTGATTATATATTTCAAATCAGTATCATCGAATTTCTCTATGATATAGCACCTGTTCTTATGAAAGGCGATAGCCTGCGCACCCGTTTTAACATCATTTCGATGTGCCCACCGTGTGGATAACTCATTCGTGTCACTTTTGCTTTTGTCATACGGAGGAAAAGTTTTCATCTTAACCTTTGAAGTTCTAACATTCAAGAGTGCTGTTTTTAAAACAGAATCAACTTCGCTCTCATCGTTTATTGTATCACTATTTGTCTCATTATACAAGTTCTCTTTTTTCATAAGAGAAAAACTTATCCCCGTTTTCTCCAGCTTATCCTCTGCCTTGGTATCCCATGTCTGTTCCACACGGCGGTTTTCAACCGATTCCCGTGTTGATTGATAGGCCTTCAGGTAAAACTTTCTTGCCGTTTCCAGCTCCTTGATGGTCATATCCAGTTGCTTGGCCGCCGCATACTCGCCCTGGTTTCGCAGCTTGCGAACCACCTTCTGCAGCTTGGCAATCAAGTCTTTTACGAAGTCCATAAACTTCTGTAGGGCACTTCTGCTTTTCTCCGTCTTGTTCATCTCCTGGATAAATCGAAAAGCATCGGCATCATCACTGATAATCTTTTGGTAAAACTGTGCCGCCAATTCATCTAATATTTTCGCATCATTGTGACTTATCCCTTTTTCACTAAACAGATTGTTTAACGCCTCAAAATAAGTTCCGGCACCATTTCCTTGTTCCAGACGAAGTCCCAACTGCTCTGCGTGTTGTACCGCAAAGTTCATGGCATCATAGTACTCTTGGGTCGCAAACTGCCGCATCCGATGGAATGGCTCATGGATAATCAACTCATAGAGGGGTTGGGTAGATGCAGAAGAAATCCGGAAGATACCATCATCCCCCATGGATGCATTTGCCTCGGTTCCATCCTCGTTGACAAAAATCCTGTCCTCAAACATCACTTTCAGTCCAAGGTCTTTGGCAACAATATTTAACGCCTTCTGCATTTTGGGCGAAACATTTCTCGAGGCATCGTTGGGAATAAAACCACCTTCCTCGCCGTACACCGTAGCATACCCTGCCTTCTTCTTTGCAGCAAGCCGGTCCATTTCCGCATCTTTTTTCCCGGCATAATACGCTTCTCTCTGCAAATCTGTTTCAAACTTCATCCCTTTGTTGACACGACCCGCCAAATAGGCAAGGTGCATATCACTCTTAACCTGGCTGAAGCTCTGTCCCTTTGTATTGTTAACAAAATTGGTCAATACCAATGCTCCGTTGTCCCCATATCCCGATGCCCGTTTGGCTTCCTCTACGGTAATAGCCTCTCCATTCTTGGATAGTTCCTCTACCCTCTGCAAAACCGCCGAACCGCTTTCCTTGACAGTACGACCGCTTTGTGGTATATTGGGGTCAGGAACATAATTCTTAACGTCTTGGACGTACATCCGGGGGACATTACCGTCATCTGGAGCGGAATCTATGTTCCACTTTTTATTAATAGCATCTCTTAACTCCGAAATATCAGGAATTGTTCCAGTCGA
>JAZURN010000013.1:0-25126 GCA_045606185.1 Ructibacterium sp. | reverse complement strand
ATTGTAGGGCAAATATAACGGCTTTTTGATGTGATTTTGGCAAAGAAAAAGAGCACCATAATCAGGTGCTCTGTGGCGGAGCGGGTGGGATTCGAACCCACGTGCCTGACGGCAACACGATTTCGAGTCGCGCTCGTTATGACCTCTTCGATACCGCTCCGTGTATATCTAAACTCAAAAAAATGAGTTTATATCAAATATTAAATTTTATTAGAAATTCCATTAGAAAAGAATTTCTTCATTGTCAGCACCGATTGCTGAAAACCGCACCGTTACGGCGTTTGCGGAGTTTCAAGTTCCATTAAGTTCAAACAATTTCGAATGATTTCGAGTGCAGACCCTTCAACCACTTGGGTACATCTCCAGATATGTTATTTCGCTCCGTTTTGGTAGAGCAAAAAACAAGCAAATTATAGAATTTTGTTAGAAATGGCTAGAAAAACCGCTAGATAAGAGTGTAAAAACAAGGTTTGAACCTCGCTTAAACCCGCACGGTTAAGCCATTTGTAGGGGTACAGTTACAGTGTAACCGAGGGGATTTCGAGTCGCGCTCGTTATGACCACTTCGATACCGCTCCGTGTATATGTTATGTGCTCCGATTTGAAAGAAGTAAAACTGGTAAAAAATAGAATTGACTGGGTTATAGTTAGAAAAACTGCCAGTCAAGAGAGTGTGTGCCGAGTTCGAGTCTTACTCAAACCCGCATAGCCAAGCCAGCAACGATTCTACGGTTTCTTATTTTATCACAGGTAGCTTGCTTTGTCAATTGGAAATGTCATGGTGGTACAGATAAAATATTTTTAAAAAATTTTTAAAGAAACCCTTGCTTTTTTAAAAAAACGTGATATAATAGTACAGTGACTTTGAGAAATACGGAGATGTATCGAAGTGGTCATAACGAGCACGATTGGAAATCGTGTTGTCCTGATGAGGGGCACGTGGGTTCAAATCCCACCATCTCCGCCATAGTCAAGAGACCTCGCAAAAGCGGGGTTTTTTGTTTTGCAGCGGAAAGAGAATGAACCGACGTGCCCCTAGGGCACGTGGGGGACGTGTGCGACCGCCGCCGGGGGCGGAAACAGGGAGCACAAAGGAGTGCCGAAACACAGAGAATACGAGCAGTTTGTCCTGCGAAGTATGAACTGATGATTGAGGCAGGCTCGCCTGCGAGAAATCCCACCATCTCCGCCATAGTCAAGAGACCTCGCAAAAGCGGGGTTTTTTGTTTTGCAGCGAAAAGAGAAAGAACCGACGTGCCCCTAGGGCAGGTGGGGGACGTGTGCGACCGCCGCCGGGGGCGGAAGCAGGGAGCACAAAGGAGTGCCGAAACACAGAGAATACGAGCAGCTTGTCCTTTTATGCCAATAACAAAATGCGTGAATCTTACGATTCACGCATTTTTCTTTTTTTAAGATAGCTCGAACATACCGGTATAAAGCTGGTAGTATTTTCCTTTTTGGGCAAGAAGCTCGTCATGACTGCCTCGTTCGATAATCTCCCCATGTTCCAGAACCAGAATCACATTGGAATTTCGTACCGTGGAGAGACGGTGGGCAATGACAAAGACAGTTCTGCCTTTCATCAACTCGTCCATGCCCTTTTCAATCAAGGCTTCGGTTCGGGTATCAATGGAGGAGGTTGCCTCGTCCAGAATCAGCACCGGCGGGTCTGCAACCGCTGCCCGGGCAATGGCGATTAGCTGCCGTTGACCCTGGCTCAAGTTGGCACCATCTACTGTCAACATGGTGTCATAGCCTTTGGGGAGATGGGAGATAAACCAATGGGCATTGGCGAGCTTTGCTGCCGCAATAACTTCTTCATCGGTGGCACCAAGGTTACCATAGCGGATGTTTTCCATAATGGTACCGGCAAAGAGGTGGGTATCCTGAAGAACCATAGATAGGGAGCGACGCAAGTCTGCTTTCTTAATTTTATTGATGTTAATGCCGTCGTACCGGATTTTTCCGTCCGGAACATCATAGAATCGGTTAATCAGGTTGGTTATGGTTGTCTTTCCGGCACCGGTAGAACCTACAAAAGCAATTTTCTGTCCGGGATGAGCATAGAGGGAAACATTTTTCAATACCGTTTTGTCGGGGTTGTAGCCAAAGTCCACATTCTCAAAGGTAACCTCGCCCTTGAGGGGGATATAGGTCAGGCTTCCGTCATGGTGGGGATGCTTCCATGCCCACCTACCGGTTCGCTCCGAAACTTCCTGGATGGTACCATCCTCGTCAATTTTGGCATTGACCAAGGTTACATAGCCGTCGTCTATCTCCGGTTCTTCATCCATGAGAGCGAAAATCCGTTCCGCACCGGCAAGGGCATTTAAGAGAACATTAAACTGCTGGGATATCTGGCTGATGGGGCCTGCAAAGGAACGGGCATATTGCAAAAAGGCAATCAAAGAACCAAGACCCAGTGTAAAAATGCCAAGATTCTGCTGGTTGCTCATGATGGCAAGAGTGGTACCCGCAATCACGATAAAGGCATAATGAATGTGATTCAGGTTACCTAAAATGGGGTTTAAGATACTGGCAAAGGTATTGGCACGGGTAGCCGCATCACAGAGTTCGTCATTGAGCTTGTCAAAGTTCTGTTTGCTGTGCTTTTCGTGGCAGAAAACCTTTACCACTTTCTGTCCTTCAATCAGTTCCTCCACATAACCGTTGACGGCACCCAGTGCCTTTTGCTGGACGCGGTAATAATGGGAGCTTTTTTTGGTAATTGCCTTGGTAATCCAGAATTGGTCAGCACAAAGGAGAAGGAC
This sequence comes from Ructibacterium sp., assembly GCA_045606185.1. Taxonomy (GTDB): domain Bacteria; phylum Bacillota; class Clostridia; order Monoglobales; family Monoglobaceae; genus Ructibacterium. The sequence goes on along the minus strand of JAZURN010000013.1, from coordinate 22,355 downwards.
CAAAAGGGTCAAGGCTGGACTTAAAACCAGCATCATGGCAATTGTGCCGACAATGGATACCACTGAGGAAATTAGTTGGGGAATGGTCTGGCTCAACATATTCCGCATGGTGTCGATGTCGTTGGTGTAGCGGCTCATAATTTCTCCGTGAGTTCGGGTGTCGAAGTAGCGGATGGGTAGTTTCTGCATATGGGAGAACATATCTTTCCGCATCATGTAGAGGGTGTCCGCTGCGACGGTTACCATGACTTGATTGTAAGCGTAGGTGCTGATAACACCAATCAGGTAGATAATACCAATCAGGAGAATGGTACGAAGTAACCCGGAAAAATCGGGGTTATCATGACCAATCCAGGGAACTACATAGTCATCCACAATGGGTTTTATAAAATAGTTGCCTGCAACGGCAGCACCGGTGCTTAAAATAACCAGAAAGGCAACCAACAGAATCTTCCAGCGATATGCCGAGAGATACCGGAAAATCCGCAGAAATGTCTTTTTGGCATCAGCGGGCTTTTGATGTGCAGTTCGTGGTCTGGGAGGCATTTACTCCACCCCCTTTTTCTGAGATTCATAAACTTCCCGATAGATTTCGTTTGTTGCAAGAAGCTGCTGGTGGGTACCTACCCCGTTGATTTGACCTCGGTCCAGAACCACAATCTTGTCGGCATCCATGACCGAGGAGATTCGCTGGGCAATGATTAAGGTGGTGGTATCTGCCAGCTCCGTCCGAAATGCTTCCCGGATTTTACTGTCAGTGGCGGTATCTACCGCACTGGTGCTGTCATCTAAAATTACAATTTTTGGTTTCTTTAAGAGAGCACGGGCAATACAGAGCCGCTGCTTCTGCCCGCCGGAAACATTGACGCCGCCCTGACCCAGCATCGTTTGGTAGCCGTCAGGGAAGTCCATGATGAAGTCGTGGGCTTGGGCTGCCTTGCAGGCAGCAATGATTTCCTCTTCGGTGGCAGCCTGGTTTCCCCATCGAAGATTTTCCAGAATGGTTCCGGTAAAGAGGACGTTCTTCTGGAGTACCATAGCAACCTGTTCCCGTAGGGTGGTCTGCTTGTAGTCCCGGACATCTCTGCCCCCTACCAGAACCTGACCGTCGGTTACTTCATAAAGACGAGGAATCAGCTGAACAAGACTGGATTTGGCACTGCCGGTACCGCCGATGATGCCTACGGTTTCGCCGCTTTCGATTTCCAGGTTGATATGAGAGAGAACACAGTTATCTTTATTTCCGGCATAGCTGAAAGAAACATCTCGGAACTGAATTGTTCCATTTTCTACCGGGTAATCCTTCGGTGCGGAGTCGGGAATATCGGGGGTTTCTTCCAGAACCTCGGAGATGCGGACAACCGAGGCTCGGGAGATAGCAAGGAAGTTAAAACCGCCCACCACCATCATAACCGAGTTTAGAATCTGGTTCACATAGATTAAGAAGCTGGTCAAATCTCCGGGGAGCATATCCCCAAAGACAATCATCTTTCCGCCGAACCAAAGAATCAGGATAATGCAGACATAAACCATCAACTGCATAAAGGGCCCGTTAAGAATCATCAACCGTTCTGCATGAATCTGGGCACTTCGCACTTCTTCTGCAGTGTTATTGAAGTGTTCCTTTTCCCAATCGTCCCGGACAAAGGCTTTGACAACCCGGATGCCGATAAGATTTTCCTGCATTCGGGCATTGAGCTTATCAAATCGGGTCAGCATCTTCCGGAAGCGTGGTCTGGCGTTTTTGAGAATAAAGAAAACAAAGATGGCAAGAACCGGAATGATGCCCAGAAAGACACGGGAGAGTTTAGCGTTAATGGTAAGTGCCATACAGGTTGCAGAGACGACCATAAAAAACGCCCGTACCATAAACCGGATGATATGCATAAACGCCATCTGGACATGAGAGACATCGTTGGTCATTCGGGTAATAATGGAGGATGTTCCCAATCTATCAATGTTGGAAAAGGAGTAGTCCTGCACCCGATGAAAGAGAGCCTTGCGAACCTCTCTGGCAAAGTTCATACCTGCCTTGGAGGCGGACAGGGCTGCCAGAGCACCAAACCCTAAGGAACAGACTGCCATCAGGACAATTTTCAAGCCGGAGAGGAGAGTTTGCATCATTTCCTGACCTTGAACACTCTCGTTCAGAATCTCTGAAATGACCTTAGGCATCATGGTTTCCATCAGAACCTCGCCAATGGCACAAAGGATGGTGGCGAGGGTAATCCATCGGTATTTTTTTGGGAGGAGCGAAATCAGTTTTCGCATAAGGCATAAATCCTTTCTATATTAGTATAGGCTATTTTTGCAGCGAGAAAGGTATTAAGCTTGATATCGTTGGTTCATCACAAAACGAGATGTAGCCAAAGGAATCATCCCCCATCTTTGTGGCTTTTTTTCCTAGTTTTTTGGCATTATAAACCATGTTTTTTTTAATGTCAAGGCGTTCTTTTTAAAATATACAAAAATGTAACAAAAGAGGAAAAACCTTGGCACGGTATGGCACTTGATATCTAATATAATTAAATTACAAAATCAAAAACAAGGAGGAAAAAGAAATGCCAAATGTAACAACGCCGATTCCGCCCAACCTAACCGGAAGGACGGAAGAGGATATCAAGCGGCTCAAGGAGTGGGGGACGGCACTGATTGACGAGCTAAGCTATCTCTTTTCCAATCTGGACGCCGGAAATGTTTTGGAGGCGGCGAGTGTCAAAGCAGAAAACATTGATACGGCTTCAGCAACCATTTCCAATGCCCAAATCGGTGCCTTGAGTGCCGACAAGCTGGTGGCAGGCACCGTAGATACCGGTAAGGTTACGGTGGCGGACGGAGAAAATCAATTGGAGATTTCCGGCTCGGAAATTGTAATTCGGGACAGAAACTACAACCGATTCATAGCGGCTTACAACAAAGAAACCAAAAAATTTCAGTTTCTGCTCTGCAACGAAAAGGGAGAACCTACCGTATCCATCAATAGCAACGGGGATGCCATCTTTTCGGGGCAGGTAGAAAGCTCCGTCATCTATGCGTCCACTGTCATTGGCACGGACAGTGTTTCTTATGAAGAAACAAAGGGCGACGTCTTTGCCCAAATGGACCCCACAGGACTCAAAGTGATGCAGGATAAAGACGGGGTAAGAAAACAGAAAATCGGCATGACGGTAGGTAGCCATGATGGAGAGGCGTATCTGGTACTGGGTGCCGGGAATGGAGAGGCAAGCACTAACATCAATGGGGTGGTTTATACCAATGGGACTTTTAAGATTCAGAAAAATAACGGTCATGCCAACATGGGACTGGTCGGATATAAACCCTTTATTGATTTCTGGGAGGAGAGCGGAGAACTCTGGCTCTCCGGAAGCCGGGTGTTACTCAATGGAACAGATGTAAATAGCCAGCTTTCGGCTTTATACAGCGGGGTTATCTCTCTGCAGAATAAGGTAGAGGAACTGGAAAGAAAAATAGCTGCTGCTAATTAAGAACTATTACTGAAGGAAAGGAAAGATGAATAATGAAAAAACAAAGCTATGCAGGAAAAATTAAGCCGGAGTTTTTTGCGTTGGTTACAGAAGAATTTCGGCGGTACAAGGAACACAAGAAGTTGTTTGACCGGAGGATTATCGAGAACAACCGTTGGTTCAAGGCGCGGTATCAGGGGGAGCAAAGCGAGGAAATGCCCGCACCCACCACACCGTATCTCTTCAATGCGATTGCCAACAAGCATGCCGATGCCATGGATAACTATCCCGCACCCAATGTGCTGGAGCGGGAGGAGAAAAACCGGGATTTGGCAGAAACCTTTACCAAAATTTTACCCATTCAGCTTGACTTGTGTAATTTCAGGAGAACCTACAGCCGTGCATGGTGGTACAAGCTGAAAAACGGTGCTGCATGCTATGGGGTTTTCTTTAATCCCAGATTGCGGGACGGATTGGGGGAGATTGACATTCGAAAAATTGACCTTTTGAACCTTTTTTGGGAACCCGGGGTTACAGATATTCAGGAAAGCCGTTTTCTCTTTTTGACTGCCCTTTGTGATGCGGAGGAACTTCAGGAGCAATATCCCCATGTGAAGAATCAGTTATCCGGAGATGCTGCGCTGGAAATTCAGACCTATGATGATATGCAGAATACGGCAGGGCAGGATGTTGCCCACAATAAGGTTCTGGTGGTGGATTGCTACTATAAGAAGCTGCGGGGAGATAGGCAGACTTTGGAATTGATTAAATTCTGCGGCAATCAAATTCTGGACGCCTCCGAGGACCGTGGCGATACAGGCATATACGCCCATGGTAAGTACCCCTTTGTTCTGGATGTGATGTATCCCGACGAAGACAGTCCGGTAGGATTTGGTTTGGTGGATATTGTAAAAAGCCCCCAGCTCTATATTGACCGGTTGGATGCGCTCATCAGCCGAAACGCCTTAATTTCCGGCAAGACTCGATTTATGGTCAAAGACAACGGCGGATTGAACGAATATGAGTTGTCTGATTTATCCAAGGATATTATTCATGTAGCTGGCTCGGTGGGGGAGGAGAATATCCGTGAGCTTCAAGCCAGACCCCTCCATAGCTTTATCATTCAGCATCGGCAAAATAAAATTGAAGAGCTGAAAGAAGTGGCTGGGAATCGGGATTTCCAACAGGGTCAAGTATCCGGCGGTGTTACGGCGTACTCTGCCATTGCCGCACTCCAGCAGGCAGGGGAAAAATTGAGCCGGGATATGATTGCAGAGGGGTATAACGCTTATAAGGAGATTATCTCCCTTTGCATTGAGCTGATGCGTCAGTTCTATGACAGTCCCCGTAGCTATCGGGTGGAAAATACCGATGGAAAGAGTCATTATATCCGGTTTTCCAATCACGAATTATGTGAGAGTAATCATCCGGTGGAATTGGATGTGGTGGTCAGTGCGGAGAAGAACAATCCATATAACAGGCTGGCGCAAAATCAAACGTTAACCGAGCTATGGAAGTTGGGGGTATTCCAGCCTCAGATGGCAGATGCTGCGGCACTCCTGATTGAAGGGATGCATCTTGACGGCAAGGAAAAAATGCTGGAAGGAATTGCAAAAAATAAAGGTGCGGCAATGCCGCACCAGAATTAAAGCAATACTTTCCCGCAGACACACAAGGCGTCGGATGCCTTTAAAATCATTGGTGGATAGTTGGAGTTTAAGGAAACCAGTCTGGGAGAACCGCTCTGGTTCTCCCAGAGCTTGCAGAAACTTTCGCCATTGTAGAGAAAGATGCCGATTTCTCCCGAACGAAGCTCTTGCTGCTTACGAACAAATACAATCTGATGATCATGAATCAAAGGCTCCATACTATCCCCGGAAATCCGGATTGCAAAGTCGGTATCCTCCGGAGCATCCAATTCGCACAGTTCCGCATCGGTACTGTCCAAAAAACTGCCCCGGCCGGCAGTTGCCGTCTGGGTATAAAGAGGAATTTGTCGGGGCTTGCAAAAGGGAATTCGCTTCTGCTTTGCCGAGCGGTATTCAAACTCCAGACAGTTTTCCACCGCCTCCCGTCCCCGATGGGGCAAGGAAAGAAGCTTGTTCAAAAAAGCAGGGCTAATGGTCGGCTTACTGTCAGGCAAAGCCGCCTCAGGAATAAAATACCCTACAATATCGTGAATTCCGTATTTTTGACAAAGCTGCAGAAAAACACCAATGGCAGGTTCGCTTTGTCCGGTTTCCCATGCGCTGAAGGTGGATTGACCTACCCCCAACCATTCGTAAACATCCCGCTGGGTCAGGCCCGCTGCTTTGCGTGCAGCCTTTAATTGTTGACTGATATATAGATTTGCCATATTCTCACCTCATGATTCTATTATATCATACATATTTCTACTTGACAAGAGAAAAAACAACAAAATATTTGTTTTTTTATCTATTGACAAACACTAACTTTGTTGTATAATAAGGATACAGAGGTCAAAATATTGGGAAATCTTGGTAAATGAAAAAAGATGAGTAGGAAGGAGGAAAAAGGATGACACATCCCGATATTTTGAAGATGGAAAGACTGGGAGAGCTTTCCCCAACGCCGGAACCACGGCGAATTGGGGAGTGCAGCTATTGCGGCGGACTTCTGTACGACCAGATGAATGAGCTGGTCGCAGCGGCGGACGGAATGTTCTGTGATATGGATTGCTGCCATTCTTATTATGAGATACGGGAGCTCTGATTTGGTCGAAAAAAACGTTACGATTAGAAAGGAAGGATATCCATGAAATTTACAACGGCAAACGAGGCAAAAAAGTGGTTGAGAGGACTTCCTCTTCTGAAAAAGGAACTGGAGTTGAAGACCGTATTTTACAGAGATTTGATTCAAAGCAACAGAAGACTTGGAGCAACTGGAGAAAAATATATTGCGTATTACGGCGGACAAATCATCCGTCTTCAGGAGGAAATGAAGGAGCTTACCGAACAGATGAATCGGATACTGGACGTTTTAGACCCGGAGGAACGGGTCATTCTTACGGCACGTTATGTGCGGGGACTTTTGTGGGATGCCATGGAATTTCACGTTCATTACAGCCGTCGGCAGGCCATTCGGATTCATAATCAAGCAATTGAGCACTTGGTAGGTTTGGAACTGGGAGGGAAAAACGATGAGCGAGAAACGAACTGGACAGGAAGAGAAATCTCAGCTGCAGGCAACGGAAAAACTCAAGGAACTCTTGCATTGCGGTAATGAGAGGGTAGAGCTTTCGGCGGCAAAGGAGATTCTTGCCATCAAGGCAAGCGAAGAAAGAGAAGAAGACGAGAAAATTGAATTGGAAGTTACCATTCGGGTGGTGGGAGAATAAAGGAAGGAGGAAACCCCTATGGCAAAAATCAGACTGAATCTGGATTTGACTGCTACCCAGAAGCGATTTATGGATGCGGCCGCCGATGAGGTTCTGTTTGGGGGTGCAGCCGGCGGAGGTAAGTCTTATGGGCAGTTGGCAGATGCTCTTGTATATGCCCTCCGGTATCCCAAAAGCCGGCAGTTGATTTTAAGACGAACCTTTCCGGAGTTGGAACATTCTATTATATTTACATCCCTGCAGTTTTACCCCAAACGGGTTGGAAAGTATTCGGGCAGCAAACATATGTGGGAGTTTTTAAACGGCTCCTTGATTGAGTTTGGCTACTGTGCGGCAGAAAAAGATGTACTAAGGTATCAGGGGGCGGAATACGATGTGGTTCGCTTTGATGAACTGACCCATTTTACCGAGGAACAGTATACTTATCTCTTGTCACGGATTCGAGGGGTCAACCCTTATCCCAAACAGATGAAGTCCAGCACCAACCCCGGCGGAATTGGGCATGGCTGGGTCAAGCGGCGGTTTATCGACGGGCAAAAGCCGGGGGAGGAGTTTACAGACGGCAAGACAGGAGCCACCCGGGTTTTTATTCCCTCTTTTGTGCAGGACAATGTGTTCCTGATGCGAGCGGACGAGGGGTATCAGAAGCGGTTGGAACAGCTTCCGGAGGCGGAGAGAAAGGCGCTCCTTTATGGACAATGGGATATTTTTGATGGTCAGGTTTTTACCGAGTGGCAGAACAATCCCCAAGGCTACCGGACAAGACGGTACAGTCATGTTATAGAGCCCTTTGCCATTCCCAAGCATTGGCGGAGGTTCCGCACCTTTGATTTTGGTTATTCCAAACCCTTTGCGGTTTCCTGGTTTGCTCTGGACGAGGATGGCAGAGCTTACAATTATCGGGAACTATACGGATGTACCGGCACCCCGGACACCGGGGTTCGGTGGACGGCACAACGGATTGCCAAGGAGATTCGGGAGATTGAGGAGCGGGAAGACAAGGACTGCACCATTGCAGGTTTTGCCGACCCTGCCATCTGGAATGCTACCGGCTCGGGAGAGGGGAGCATTGCAGAAATGATGGAACGACAGGGGGTCTATTTTGAAAAGGGAAAGAATGACCGTCTTGCCGGGAAGATGCAAGTTCATTACCGGCTCGCCTTTGACGAGGAGGGGCTTCCCATGCTCTATGTCTTTGATACTTGCAGGAATATGATACGGACGTTGCCCCAACTGCGGTATGATTCGGTCAATCCTGAGGATGTGGATACCAGACAGGAGGATCATCTCTACGACGCCTTAAAATATTTTCTGATGAGTGATCCCATTGCCCCCAAAATGAATCAGGGAAAGGAGATTGCACCCTACAATCCCTTAGCAGAGGAACAAATTCTGGATTACGGACGGTTTATCCTATGAAAAAAGAAACAAAAAGAAAAGCGAAAAAAGATACCCTTTTGGTATCTTTTTTATTTACAAAAAAAAAAATTTGTGATAAAATAGTCTTATTCAATGAAACAACAAGAAAAGAGGTTTTGTTTATGAAAAAAATTTATGAGGGAAAAACCAAGGATGTTTACAGTCTGGATAACGGCAATGTGATGCTGGAATTCAAGGACGATTGTACCGGAAAAGATGGCGTGTTTGACCCGGGCGAGAACTCTGTCGGTTTGAAGATTGAGGGTATCGGCAAAGCAAACCTCCGGACTTCGGTTTATTATTTTGATTTATTGAAAAAGGCGGGTATCAAGACCCACTATGTCAGTGCTGATGTGGAGAATGCAACCATGGAGGTTCTGCCTGGCAAGGTATTCGGCCACGGTCTGGAGGTTATCTGCAGACTGGTTGCAACCGGTAGCTTTATCCGCCGTTACGGCGAGTATATCGAAGACGGTACACCCATCCCCGGTGGCTATGTGGAGTGTACCTTCAAGAATGACGAAAAGGGCGACCCCCTGGTAACCAGCGAAGGCTTAGCAGCTCTGGGCGTAATGAGTGAGGAAATGTTCCAGAGCATGAAGGAGCAGACCTTAAAGATTACACAGATTGTTGCCGATGATTTAAAGACCATTGGTCTGGATTTGTGGGATATCAAGTTTGAGTTCGGTTATAACAATGACGAGGTTATCCTGATTGACGAAATTGCATCCGGCAATATGCGTGTCTATAAGGACGGCAAGATTGTGGAGCCGGTTGAGTTGACCAAGTTGATTCTAAACAGATAAAAAGAAATCCGCCTAGGGGGGCGTACTGCAAAGGACAGTTTGATGTTGTTTTTTATCAGTACAATCCCTCCGAGTTTTGCTTCGCAAAACTCACCTCCCTTTACACAAGGGAGGCTTTTTTCTTTAAACCTACGAAGAAAACGATGGGGTTTCAAAAGGGGCTTTCGCCCCTTTTGCTGATGCCCCCGAAGGGAGAAAAGCGGCGCTCGGGTTCTCGTGTTAAGCAAATATGCCAGTGGCATATTTGTAACGGAATATGAGGGGCGACAGCACCGGCTTTTAGGAAACGCAGAGTGTTTCTTCATAAGCCATGGCGAGCGCAATTGGGCAAGGCTAAAAAACAAAACCCTTATTGCATATGAAAAGGGCAGAAACACTTGGGTTTCTGCCCTTTGACTGTTCTTAAGAACACTCGCCCTTCGTGGCGGATTTTTTCTTCTCCCATGAAGAATAGCACAGAAAAACGAGTTTCTCAAGACTTTTTTAAATTGACGAGAGGAGTTTTTTGTGGTAAGATAAAAAAGAATTTTAATAGAAAGGGAGCCATTCTCTTGGAAAAGATAAAAAACACTCTCAAGGTTATGCTGCAAAGCGTACTACACTTTTTCAAATGGCTGATGTTAGGCGCTGTGGCGGGTGTAGTTGGCGGCGCTGTGGGCGGTGTTTTCCATAAGCTTTTGGATATTGTATCGGAGCTTCGGACAGAACATTCTTGGTTGATTTTGCTTTTGCCCCTTGGGGGTCTTGTTATTGCGGGACTTTATCAACTGGGAAAAGCAAAAGGAAGGCTGGATACCAACCGGGTTCTTGAAGCGGTGCAAACCGAGGAACGGGTGCCTCTTACCATGACTCCCTTGATTTTTGTCAGTACGATTTTGTCCCATCTCTTTGGAGCATCGGTTGGCAGAGAGGGAGCGGCACTCCAATTGGGAGGGAGCCTTGGTTATAATATCGGTAAGGTATTCCGGCTGAATAAAACCGATTTGCATATCATTGTTATGGCAGGGATGAGCAGTGTCTTTGCGGCACTCTTCGGTACGCCTATGACGGCTGCAATCTTTGCCATAGAGGTTACCTATATCGGTGCCATACGCTACAGTGGACTTTTCCCTTGTATTGTGGCTTCTTTGGTTGCCTACCGAACGGCGTTGCTCTTGGGCATTACTCCGGTGCGGTTTTCCCATGTTGCAATGCTGGCTGTATCGGCACCTACCATAGTAAGAGCGTTGATTTTGGCGTTTCTTTGTGCATTGGTCAGCATTCTCTTTTGTGTTGCCATCCAAGAATCCGAAAAGTATATGAAGAAGATTCTGCCCAACGGATATTTTCGGGCTTTGGCGGGCGGATTGAGCATTGTTCTTCTTACCATCTTGCTCCGTACCACCGATTATAACGGTGCCGGAATGGATGTGGTTGCCCGTGCACTGGACGGAACGGCAGAGCCGGCGGCGTTTTTGCTGAAGATTCTCTTTACCGCTATCTGTATCGGTGCGGGATTCAAAGGCGGAGAAATTGTTCCCACCCTCTTTATTGGTGCTACCTTTGGTTGCGTAGCAGGGCCTCTCTTGGGGCTCCCTGCTAGCTTTTCTGCATCCATAGGTTTTGTGGCACTCTTCTGCGGCGTGGTCAACTGCCCCATTGCGTCATTGATTTTAGCAATGGAGGTCTTTGGCGGAAACCTTTGGATTTTTGGAGCCGTTTGCAGTGTCAGCTTTTTGCTGTCCGGACATTTCGGTCTATATAAAAGTCAAAAATTTGCTGTATCCAAATTGACGGATGAAGCGATGGAAGGATAAGGAGAAGGAACTATGTATACCATTAAAAAAACAGACCACAAGATTACAGAAATGAATGACAAAGCATGGGAAACAGCGGAAACTGCCTCGGTTAATATCAATAACTGGGAGCAGTTTGAGTATCTTCCTCATACTTATGGAAAGCTACTTTACAACGAAGAAGCTATCTATATTAAGATGTGGACAGACGAAACCCCGCTCCTTGCAAGATACACCAAGCAGAATGACCCGGTTTGCACCGATAGCTGTATGGAGGTGTACCTCTCTCCCAAGGCGGGAGACAAGCGGTATCTGAATTTTGAAATCAATCCCTTTGGCACCATGCTCTTTGCCATTCGCACTACTCGATTTGACCCGGTTCGCCCCGAAAAAGATAAGCATTTCTTTGAGGTGCAGAGTGTGGTGGAGGAGGATTGCTGGACGATTCAGATGATGATTCCTTTTTCATATATTGACGAGGTTTTCGGTGGACATACCAAGGAGATGCTGGGGAACCTCTATAAGTGCGGCGAGGATACCATAAAAGAGCATTATGGTTCGATGTATCCTCTTCATCCCACCGAAATTGATTTCCAGAGAAGCGAATTCTTCGGGGGTTTTGTGCTGGAATAATATTGGTTGATTTTACCGATACAATATGATAGAATGAATTAACAAACGAATAAACAAACGGAGGATACACATGGACATTTTTAGTATTTTAGCATTGATTGGCGGTCTTGCCCTGTTTCTTTATGGAATGGAATTGATGGGCGACGGCTTGAAAAAGCTTGCCGGCGGCAAGCTGGAATCCATTCTGGCGCGCCTGACGGCGAACCGCTGGCTTGGATTTTTGCTGGGATTGGTGGTAACTGCGGTCGTTCAGTCGTCCTCGGCAACTACCGTAATGCTAGTTGGTTTTGTCAATTCCGGCATTATGAAGCTGGGGCAGACCATCAGTATTATTATGGGTGCCAATATCGGTACCACGGTTACCGCATGGCTTTTGAGTACAGCGGACATTAAGGGAACTGCTCTTATTTTGAAGCTTTTGAAGCCGGATTCCTTTACCCCGATTTTGGCTGCCATCGGTATTGTGATGATTATGATGGCAAAAACCGATAAGAAAAAGAACACCGGCAGTATCTTAGTGGGTTTTGCGATTCTGATGTTCGGGATGGAAACCATGAGCGGTGCGGTAGAGGGTCTGCGGGATAACGAGTCCTTTACCAATATCCTGACCATGTTCTCCAATAACCCCATCATGGGTATTCTGGTGGGAACCATCTTTACCGCCATTATTCAGTCGTCTTCGGCATCGGTGGGTGTGTTGCAGGCTCTTGCCATTACCTGTGTGATTCCCTATTCCACCGCAATTCCGGTAATTCTGGGGCAGAATATCGGTACCACCATTACCCCGATTCTTTCTGCCATCAGCGGCAACACCGAATCCAAGCGGGTGGCGTTTTCCTGCCTGTATATCAAGATGATTGGTGTTGTAGTTGTGGTAGGAATCTTCTATCTGCTGAACCAGATGGTAGGTGGCTTTGCCTTTATGACAGAGCGGGTTTCTGCTATGAATATTGCCGTTGTCCATACCCTCTTTAACATTCTGTCTACCGTGATTTTGATGCCCTTCTGTTCTGCTATCGAAAAACTGGCGATCAAGACCGTTAAGGGAAAAAAGGAAGAGGAAACCACCGATGTTTTCGATACCCTGGACGACAGATTCCTGTCGGTACCTGCCTTTGCGGTGGAGAAGTGTAAGGATTTGGTTTGCGACATGGCAAAGCTGGCGGAGGATACCTTCCGGAAGGCGGTTAAGCTCCTTGACGAGTATGACACAGAAAAGTTCGACGAAATTCATCGGCTGGAAAAATTGGCAGATAGGTATGAGGACAAGACAAGCAGTTACCTTGTTAAGATTGCGGCGAACCAGATTTCTGCCAAGGACAGTAAGGTAGTTACCGAGCTCCTCCATTGTATCGGAGATATTGAGAGAATCTCCGACCACGCCTTAAACATTGCCAAAGCGGCAAAGGAGGTTGCGGACAAAAAGGTCAGCTTCTCGGAAAGCGCCAAGGAGGATTTGGCAGTGATTGCCCGAGCGGTTACCGAGGTTTTGGCAATGTCGGTTCAGGCCCTGGAACAAGAAGACCTAGAGATTGCCAAGACAGTAGAGCCTCTGGAACAGGTTATCGACCGGCTAAAGCGGAAAATCAAGAACGGACATATCTCCCGGCTCCGGCAAGGGGATTGCACCATGGAGTTGGGCTTTATCCTATCCGACCTTTTGACCAACTACGAAAGGGTTGCCGACCACTGTTCCAACATTGCAGCCTGTATGATTGAGATTACCCATGATTCTTTTGAGGTTCATGAGTATCTCCAACAGTTAAAGGCGGACGGCGGGGACAACGAGTTCCGGTCTATGTACGAGCGTTACAAGGAAAAGTATCGTCTGGACGAAGAAAAGAAAACAATGTGAGGTAAGAAGATGCGGATTTTGGGTGTTGATTTCGGGGATAGCCGAACCGGATATGCCATTTCTGACCCTTTGGGTTTCGGGGCAACCACCCTGCCTGCCTGTAAAGAGAAGGGGATGGCAAAGGTGGCGGATTACACCGCCGCTCTGGCAAAGGAAAATCAGGTTAGTCTAATTGTTTTAGGGTATCCTAAGAATATGAATGGAACCATAGGCCCTCGGGGCGAAAAGACCAAAGCCTTTGCTGAACTGCTCAAAGAGAGAGTATCTGTGGAAATTAAGCTCTGGGACGAGCGTTTGACCACCGTATCGGCACATCTGTTGATGAATGAAACCAATGTCCGGGGCAAGAAACGGAAAGAGAGTGTGGATAGTATTTCGGCTGCGTATCTTCTGCAGTCTTATCTCGACAGCATAAGTACAAAACAAGTAAAATAAGGAGGATAGAAAATGTCTGAAATGCAGGAAAACCCCTATTTGATTGAACTGACCGACGAAGACGGCGAAACGGTTACTTTTGAGCACCTGGATACGGTGCAGTATCAAGGAAAGGACTATGTGGTCTTCATTCCCTATGATGATGAGGAGGAAGAGGTGGACGAGGTTGTCATCTTCCAGATTCTCGACCAGGAGGAGGATTGCTTAGAGCAGGTGGAGGACCCGGAGGTTTTGTCAGCAGTCTATGATTTGTTCCGGGAGCGGAACGCAGATATGTTCGATTTTGAGGATTAAGAAAGAGCCGACCAGTTGGTCGGCTCTTTCTTAATCTACAATCGTGCAAACAAAAATTAGTAATCTTCGCCCGAACCTACAAAATACCAAAAAACAAAATCCTTTTGCATACAAGCTTTGGCTTCTACATAAAATGAAACAAGCAGAAATCCTCACAAACCTTGAAAAACTGCCAAAAGGAAGCGGGATAATTTGTGCACCTTTAAAATAGACAAAAAGAGCAAAACATGGTACAATGAAATTGGGCATAATAGATAAAATAACCCTTGCGGGAAGACGGTTCCCGAAAAGGGTTTTGCCAAACCATAGAGAGTAGACGGAGGATAGCAAATGAAAAAGGAAGGGAACGCCGTTTTCAAGCAACCGGGACAACTGGACGAGGCGGCAATGTACCTGTTTAATCGGGGCGTGAATTATGAAAGCTACAGAATGCTGGGTGCGCATCCCATAGAGGATGGATATCGGTTTGCGGTCTGGGCACCCAACGCCAGGTCGGTTTCGGTGGTATGCGATAGCAACGGCTGGAACAGAGAAAAAGGAGTCATGTCACTTCATCAAAATGCCGGTATCTGGGAAGCGTTTCTTCCCGGAGTGACTACAGGGGAAAATTATAAGTTTAGTATTGAGGCGCCAAGCGGAGAAATTATGCTCAAGGCCGACCCCTATGCTTTTTATGCAGAGGTTCGTCCTGATACCGCATCGGTAACAGCGGACTTAACCTATCAATGGAAAGACGCCAAGTGGCTCAAAGAGCGAGAGAAGACCCCGCTTTATGATAAGCCGGTCAATATTTATGAAATGCATTTCGGTTCTTGGAAGCAAAAAGAGGATGGAAGTTTTTATACCTATACCGAAATGATTGATTTGCTGGTTCCCTACCTCAAGGAGATGGGGTATACCCATGTGGAGATGATGCCCTTATCCGAGTATCCCTTTGACGGGTCTTGGGGATATCAGGTTACGGGTTATTATGCAGCAAACAGCCGATATGGAACACCGGCGGAGCTAAAGGCATTGATTGATGCTCTCCATCAGAATGGGATTGGGATTATCATGGATTGGGTGCCTGCCCACTTCCCCAAAGATGCACACGGCCTTGCAAGGTTTGATGGTACTGCATTATATGAGCATCCCGACAGCCGTCGGGGAGAGCATAAGGAATGGGGAACACTGGTCTTTGACTGGACTAAGACGGAAATCTTCTCTTTCCTAATTTCTAACGCACTGTTTTGGTTGGAGGAATACCATATTGACGGACTTCGGGTGGATGCCGTGTCTAGCATGCTCTATCATGACTACAATCGTCGAGATGGAGAATGGCTGGGGAATTTGTACGGAGGGAAAGAGAATTTAGAGGCCATTGACTTTTTGCAGAAATTGAACATGGCAGTCTTTGAACGATTTCCCAATGTGATGATGATTGCGGAGGAATCCACTGCCTGGGGCGGAGTTACTACCCCGGTTCACGAAGGGGGACTTGGATTCAACTTTAAATGGAATATGGGCTGGATGCACGATGTGTTGGATTATATGCAGTGCGACCCGTTGTTTCGGAAAGGGAACCACAACAAGCTTACCTTCCCCATGATGTACGCCTTTGCAGAAAACTATATTCTGGCACTTTCCCACGATGAGGTGGTGCATGGCAAGCGTTCCTTGCTGGATAAAATGTGGGGAACTTACGAGGAAAAATTCGCCGAGCTGAAACTTCTCTATGCCTTTATGTATGCCCATCCGGGAAAGAAACTCCTCTTTATGGGCGGAGAGTTTGGGCAGTTTGTGGAATGGCGGTTTGCCGAAGGGTTGGATTGGCTTTTAGATGGGTATGACTCCCACAGAAAGCTCCGGCGGTTTTGTATGGATTTGAATGCCTTTTACAAAGAGCATCCATCCCTCTATGAAATTGAGCGGGAGCAAGGAGAGTGGAAAGGATTCCGCTGGCTTAAGGCAGACGATGGCAACAACAGTGTTCTGGCGTTTTTGCGTGCCGATGCAAAAGGGGTTGAGAAGCTGGTCGCAGTGCTGAACTTTACTCCGGTACAGCATAAAAAATATGTCATTGGTGTCCCAGAAGACGGGGAATACGAGGTGGTTCTCTCCACCAATCAGAAGTGTTATGGCGGTCTTGGTACAGGAAGTAAAAAGTGCAGAGCCAAAAAGAAATCGATGGATGGTTTCCCATACTCCATCGAACTGGCACTTCCGCCGCTTACGGCGCTCTATTTGAAGCATTGCCCCAAGGAAGAAAAACAGGGCAAAAAATAAAAGAAAGGCAGACGGTAGTATTATGAAAGCAAAAAAATGTGTTGCAATGATTCTCGCCGGTGGGCAGGGGAGTCGGCTGGGGGTTTTGACCAGAGATGTGGCAAAGCCTGCGGTTCCTTTTGGGGGAAAGTACAGGATTATTGATTTTCCCTTGAGTAACTGCTCTCACTCAGGAATTGATACCGTGGGAGTTTTGACTCAATATGAACCATTGGAGCTTAATACCTACATTGCCGGTGGTCAGCCTTGGGATTTGGACCGCCAGAATGGTGGCGTTTATGTTCTTCCCCCTTATATGTCGGCGGAAAAAGGGGAATGGTATAAAGGAACGGCCAACGCTATTTATCAAAACATAGGATTCATTGAGCGGTTTCATCCTCAGAATGTGGTAATCCTATCCGGCGACCATATTTATAAGATGGATTATAATAAGATGATTCGACAGCACAACAAGGCAAATGCTGATGCCACCATTGCAGTCATTGAGGTTCCCTGGGACGAGGCGTCCCGGTTTGGGATTATGAATACGGATGACGAGGGCACCATTTTAGAATTTGAGGAAAAACCGGCAAAGCCTAAGAGCAATCTGGCGTCTATGGGCGTGTATTGTTTCCGGTGGGAAGCACTCCGGAAATACCTGATTGCTGACGAGGAAGACCCCAATTCTGACAACGATTTCGGGAAAAATATCATCCCCAAGATGCTGGAGGACGGACTCAAACTGGTGGCGCATCGGTTTGATGGTTATTGGAAGGATGTGGGGACGGTTCATAGCTTGTGGGAAGCCAACATGGAGCTTTTGGATGAGGATTCCGGCAGCAGTCTGGACGATGATAGCTGGAGAATCTACAGCAAAACCCCCATTAAGCCGCCTCATTATATTGCACCGGAAGCCAAGTTGCGAAACTGCTATGTAACCGAAGGCTGCGAAATTGCCGGAGAGATTGACCATTCGGTCATCTTTGAGGGCGTTGTAGTGGAAGAGGGTGCAAAAATCGAGGATTCTATTGTCATGCCGGGCGCAAAGATTGGAAAAGGGGCATTGGTTCATAAAGCAATCATAGGTCCCAATGCCACCGTGGGCGAAAAAGCCATGATTGGTTCCAAGGAAGACGATGCAGATAAGACCTGGCTCAATGAGAAAATTTGCAGCAATGATATTACATTGTTGGGGCAGGATGTTGTGGTGCCGGCAGGTAAGAAGATAGCTGTAAATTCCATGCTGATAGAAGACGCAGTTTGATTCTGTTCCGCCTGCGGACAGAGGATGCGAAAAGCAAAATTATTTTTGCGGGCAGAAAGGTTACGAAAACTATGAATAATAATATGTTGGGATTGATATTTGGAGATAATCCGAAAGCCAGCATGGGCGAACTGACTGGCAAACGGTCTTTGGCTGCAGTTCCCTTTGGAGGACGATATCGGCTCATTGACTTTCTTCTTTCCAGTATGGTCAATTCCCATATCATCAATGTAGGAATTACCACTCCCTATAACTACCAGTCCTTGACGGACCATTTAGGCACGGGAAAAGCATGGGAGCTCGATAGAAAGAACAATGGTCTGTTTATGCTGCCGCCCAAGGAAATCCGGGAAACAAGCGAGGCTGTCGGCGGGGTGGATATCATTCATGATGTTACCAATTATCTCCGGCGGAGTCAGCAGGATTTTGTCCTGGCAGCAGATTGCAATACCATTTGTAATTTAAGCTATGACGATGTGCTTCGGCACCACCTGGAGGTGGGTGCGGACATTACCCTGATTTATCATAAAGAAGAGGAAATTCCTCAAAAGCAGTTAAAGAGGCAGATTTTACTGGATGTGAATGAGGATGGTGTTGTCGAGGATATGTATGTATATCCGGCAAAGCAGAAAACTAGCTGCTCTTATATGCACCAGTTCCTGATTCGTAAAGAACTGCTGATGGATTTGGTAGATGATGCCAAGTCCCATGGCAAGCATTCCCTTGCCGTGGATGTGTTTTTATCCAATCTCCATCGGTTAAAGGTTTGTGCCTATGAGCATACCGGCAGGATTTTGAAGATTGACGATATCAAGACCTTTTTCGAGGCAAACCTGTCCCTTTTGGATAAGGATGTCCGGGAGGAATTGTTCGGCCTTAAGAATGATATGCCGGTTTACACCAAAATTAAGGATACCATTCCCACCAAGTATGGCAAGAATGCGGAGGTATCCAATTCCATCATTGCCGATGGTTGTGTAATTGAGGGAACCGTTAAAAACTGTGTACTCTTCCGTGGCGTACATATTGGCAAGGGTGCGTCGGTGGAAAACTGTATCATCATGCAGAAGTCGGAGGTTCGGGACAACTGTATGATGGAAAATGTAATTTTTGACAAAGAAGTAGTTCTACGGAGCGGGAAGAAGCTTGTGGGACAGGAAACCTATCCCATGATTATTGGCAAGCGGACCGTGGTTTAGGACATTCTTTGGAAAGGTGAGTTGTGTATGAGCAAAATTTTGATGTGTGCATCTGAGGTTGCGCCTTTTGCCAAAAGTGGGGGGCTGGGGGATGTGCTGGGAGCACTTCCTCAGTCGCTCTCTAAATTAGGTCATGATGTGCGGGTGGTTCTGCCTAAATACGGCTGTATCCCTCAGGAGTTTCGGGAACAGATGGAATTCCTGTTCTTCATCTACATTCCTTTGGGCTGGCGGCGGAAGTATTGCGGCGTTTTCCGGCTGGTTCGAGAGGGTGTTACCTACTACTTCATTGATAACGAATATTATTTCGGGGACCCCTACCTGTATAAGTGGAATGATTTAGAACGGTTTGCCTTTTACGATAAGGCATGCTTGGAAATTTTACGGCATTTGGATTTTAAGCCGGACATTCTTCATTGTCACGATTGGCAGGCAGGTATGGTTCCGGTGCTTCTCAATGCCTACTTTGTTCGGGACGAGTTCTATCAGGGGATTAAGACGGTATTTACCATTCATAATCTGCGGTATCAGGGTGTTTATTCCATGGATATCGTGGCGGACTTCTTCTCTTTGGATAGTAGCTTCTTTACCGAGGATAAGCTGGAGTTCCACGGCTGTGCCAATCTCTTAAAGGGCGGCATTGTCTATTCTGATTATGTTACCACCGTCAGTCCTACCTATGCCGAGGAAATCAAAACCCCCGAGGGCGGAGAACGGCTGAACGGCCTGCTTTCGGCAAGGGATCAATCCCTGTTTGGTATCATCAATGGTATTGATACCGATGTGTATAATTCCAAAACCGATCCATACATTTTTGAAAACTTCGATTTGCGAAATTTAGTTAATAAAAAGAAAGAGAACAAGATGCGGCTTCAGGAACAGCTGGGACTTCCCGTGGACGGGGAAAAGGCAATGATTGGCATTGTTTCCCGTCTGGTTGACCAGAAAGGTTTTGATATCATTGCTGAGGCCATGGGTCAGCTGATGGAAATGGATATTCAGCTGGTGGTTCTGGGTACCGGCGAGAGCAAGTACGAGGAACTTTTCCGGCAGAATGCATGGTTCCATCCGGAAAAGGTTTCGGCAAACATTACGTTTAGTAATGAGCTGGCACATAAGATTTACGCAGCCAGCGACCTGTTTCTCATGCCCTCCATGTTCGAACCCTGTGGCTTGAGCCAGATGATAGCCATGGCGTACGGCACCATCCCTATTGTTCGGGAAACCGGCGGGTTAAAGGATAGCGTCCAACCCTTTAATGAGTTTACCGGAGAGGGGAACGGTTTTAGCTTTGGTGCCTACAGTGCGTATGAGATGCTGCAGGTCATTCGATTGGCACTCCGGTTCTTCGCAGAAAAAGAAACTTGGGTTCCGTTGATGAAACGAGCCATGAAGGTAGACTTCTCCTGGAAGAATTCGGCACAGCAGTACAGCGAAATGTACCGACGGTTACTGGGATAACTAAGATAGTTGTTTAAGACGGGCTTATGCCCGTCTTTTTTCTTGACTTTTGCGGGACAAGTTGTATATAATAGAAATAGAAAACAAGAGACGACAATGGCTGACAAAGGGGCGAGAGCGAATGCGAAACAAAATTGTGCAGAAATTCAGTAGGGAAGGCGGAGTCTCCCGCCTTTTTTCTCTTTGCCTTGTTGTGGTATTGATTTTGGTGTTAATATGCGGCATTGCCGGATGCGGAAGGGATATCGAACCGACAAGCGGTGAAACAGAAACTCCGTTATCAACGCCAAGACCGGCACCCAAGATTCCTCTGGCATCTAGCCAGAATGATTTGCTCAAGATTGCCGTTGATGCCAAGGGGAGCGAGAACAAAATCTGCTATTTGACCTTTGTTGACGGGCCTACCAGTACAGTAACTCCGATCATTCTGGATGTGCTAAAGCAATATAATGTGAAGGCCACCTTCTTTATGCTAGGTTCTATGATTGAGAAGAACCCCGATATGGCAAAGCGTGTATTTGACGAGGGGCATCTCCTTGCCAACCATAGCTATAGCCATGACTACCATGCCCTCTATGCCACCGGCGAAAGCTTTATGGCAGAAGTCAAAAAAGTGGAGGAGCTTATTCGGAATATCACAGGAGAGGAACCTTTCAAACTGATGCGGTTCCCTGGCGGCGGTCATAATGCTGGAAAATATGGAGAACACAAGCAACGGTATAAACTGCTTTTGCAGGAAAATGGGTATTACTTTGCGGATTGGAATGCCTTAAACGGAGATGCCGAGGGTGGAAACCGCTCTGCAGACCAGTTGCTTGCCCGAATTCGGGAAACGGCAACCCAGAAAAACATTGTCGTGTTGATGCACGATGCGGCGGCGAAGCGAACCACGGCAGATGCCTTGCCGGCAATGATTGAGTATCTTCAGAGTCAGGGTTACGAGTTCCGGCGGATGGATGAGATTCCCTACTATGCGGAAGTGGAAGAACCCATTGAAACCTCGATGGTATTATAATATTAGGAAGAAAGTGAGATAATGAACTATCAAAAGAAAGCAGAAACTCTTTTCTGTGAGGGATACAACTGTGCGCAGGCAGTATTTTTGACCTTTGCAGAGGAATTGGGTATGGAAAGGGAAGCCGCTTTGAAACTTTCCTCCTCCTTTGGCGGAGGGATGGGTGGCTTACGGGAGGTCTGCGGTGCGGTCAGTGGAATGTTCATGACGGTGGGACTTGCCAAAGGGTATACAGGAAAAAAGGTCCCCGAGGAAAAGAAGGCACACTACGAAAGGCTTCAGCGGATGGCAGAAGAGTTTAAAAAGGAAAGTGGCAGCATTATCTGTCGGGAACTTTTAGGACTTTCAGTAGGGGAGACGCCCATGCCGGCAGAACGGACCAAAGAATACTACAAAAAGCGTCCTTGCGGCGAACTTTGCGGATGTGCTGCGGCGATTGTGGCAAGGGAACTGGGACTTGCAGAGGAATAAATATGAAATAAAAAGCCATACTATGAATAAAGATTTTCATAGGAGGCTTTTTTATGGGAGAGAAAAAGAGAGAGGTTTTGCGGGGTCCTGCAGAGCGGGAAAAGGAAAATGGAGAACCTCTCTTTGAATTGACAAATGCGGCAACCGTGATGGAATGTACCGGATTGATTCAGGTTCCGCCAGAAGATGAGGATGAATTGGAAAACTACGAAGATGTGTATCACTTTTCCCAGCCAAATCCTTTACCGTCCAAACCGGACGAGAAAAATATAAAAGGTTGATATTGTGGATGGAAAACAGCATGGCCACTACCTGTTGGGGGAGGGCAATGTTGTTTTTTGTAAGGTAAAAAAATCATGAAAAAACTTGAAAAAAGTTCTTGACAAGAAGAAAAAAGCGTGATATACTATGTAAGCTGTCCCTCGAGAGGGGCGGAAAAATAGCGAGAGTTGTACGAGATGTCTGTGGCTCCGGCGATAAGGTTCGCCTTTAGGATTCGGTAGCGACGGTATTAGGGTGCAGCGTCACGCTGCTGATGTTTGAAAAGTAAACAGTGAAGAAGCGGTAATACAAAGAGTACGAAGAGTACAGTATTACGACAATTGCACAAGGTAAAGACCTTGTCAATTCCAAGTTTTAACGAACTTTACAAAAACGTTAGT
>JAZURN010000012.1:0-23144 GCA_045606185.1 Ructibacterium sp. | reverse complement strand
AAGGTTGACGGTCTGACTCCCGCAATTATAAAGGAAGCATTTGATAAAACACGTAAAGCAAGAATGTATATCTTAGATGAGGTTATGCTCAAGGCTATACCTCAGCCGAGAGAAGAAATTTCTCAGTATGCTCCGAAAATGATAGCATTCACAATTGACCCCGAAAAAATTCGTGAGGTTATCGGCAGCGGCGGTAAGGTAATTCAGGGCATCATCGCTGATACCGGTGCTAAGATTGACATTGAGGATGACGGTCGGGTATTCATTGCAGCTGTTGATACCGAAATGGGCGAAAAGGCACAGAAGATGATTGAAGCTATTGTGAAAGAACCCGAGGTTGGCGAAATCTACGAAGGCAAGGTTGTTCGGATTATGGACTTCGGTGCATTTGTAGAGTTACTCCCAGGCAAGGACGGCTTGATTCATATTTCCAAGCTGGCAAAGGGCAGAGTAGAAAAGGTAACCGATGTTGTCAAGGAAGGCGACATCGTAACCGTAGAGGTTATTGAGATTGACGAAAAGGGTCGTACCAACCTCCGTCGTTTGGAGAAATAACCCCTGATGGATAAGACGAAGATTGAACGCATCAATCAGCTTGCCCGGAAATCCAGAGAGACAGAGCTGACTCCTGCCGAAAAGGCAGAACAACAACAGCTTCGGGCAGAGTATATTGCCGCCTTTCGGGGCAGTTTAAAGAAACAATTGGACAATATCGACATTGTCCACCCCGACGGCACCACAGAGGCGTTAAAAAAGAAACAATAACAAAAATGGCAGAACCGAGTGGTTCTGCCATTTTTTTGCGGGCGATTCGGGAATATATCCTATGGTAAATCCACAGGATAACATTGTAGGGGCGGGGTTCCATCCCCGCCCGCAAACCGACATACAATATAATCGGGAGGGCACGGAGACCCTCCCCTACGATACTTATTCATCATCTGTTACGGTGTCGCCCAGAAAATCATGGGGATTGACCGGTTTTCCGTCCTTGCGAACCTCAAAATGGATGTGTGGTTTATCGTTGATTTCCACGGTGGCGGTTTTCCCCACCTTGCCGATAGTTTGTCCGGCTTTGACTTGGGTTCCCACTGCCGGCATACTATCTTCTTCCAGATTGGCGTAAAAGGTTTGGATTCCGTCGGGATGACTAATCACAAGACATGCACCAAACAATCCATCCTGACTGACCGATTCCACCGTCCCGTCTGCCGCTGCTTTGACCTGGGACTTTTCTTCTGCCGCAAGGTCAACACCCTCATGCACCCGCCAATCCTGCATGGTATCGGAATAGACCAAATCCTCCGGAGAAAAATCCTTGGTAATGCCGCCAGAAACTGGTTTTTCCATCAAAACTGCCTTGGATACACTCTCCGGCACCGGCTCTTGCTCCTGAACCGCTCCCGTAGTTTCCTCTGCGTCAGGGTCTTCTGCATCCTGCCCGGTTTCCTCCGGAAGAGCCTGTGCATTGACCGCTTGTGCCTCCTCCTGATAGCTCATATCCGCCTCTGCCACCGAACGACGCAGTGCATCCTCCCACGCTCCCTCGTCAAATTCGTTTTTCGTTTCTTCCGGCAGAATCAGGTTCATAACCAACGCAATGACAATTGCCGCCACCACCCCAACCAGCGTAATAAAAAACCCTTTCTTTGCAAAAAGACTTTCTTTCTTTTTTGTTTCTCTCACGATTTATCACCTCATTGGTAGTATAAACCGTTTCTGCAAAAATATACCCGAACCACCTTCATCGAAAGGGTGGTTCGGGTTCTTTTTTATACCAAATAAACCTGTTCGGTGTAACGTTTCGCCTGTTCGGCACCCTTTTGGGCTGCTTCCTCGCTTTCAAAGAGACCAAAGACTGCAGAACCGCTTCCGCTCATCAAGGAGAGTACCGCTCCTGCCTCCTGAAATCCCTCCTTCAGCCATCCCACCACAGGATAGGCGGGGATGGTAACTGTTTCTAAAATGTTCTCCGCACTCCGGCAAATCTGGAACAAATCCCCCTTCCGGATTCCCTCTGCAACTGCAGAAACATTCAGTCCCTCTGGCTTTTTGGTATAGTCCAGATTTTCGTATACCCATTTGGTAGAAACAAAGGGGTCCGGTTTGGCAATGACGCACCGAAGTCCTTTCGGGGGCATGGGCAAAGGAGTCAATTCCTCCCCGATTCCGGTTGCCATGGCACAGCCGCCCATAACGCAAAAGGGAACATCTGCACCTAAGCTTCCACCCAGCTCCATCAGTGTTTCAATGGGAAAAGGTTTTCCAAACATGGCATTAAGACCTTTCAAAACTCCCGCTGCATCAGCACTGCCACCGCCAAGTCCTGCACCCATGGGAATCCGCTTTTCGATATGGATGTCTACACCCTCGTTGCGACCCAGCCGGGTAAAAAAGGCATCTGCCGCCCGATATGCCAAATTCCCCTCTCCGGTGGGAATCTCAGGAGAATCGGTGGTAATCTGTATCTTCCCGTCCTGACGCAGAGAAAGGGTCAGCCGGTCGGCAAGACTGATTTCCTGAAGAATCATTTCTACATCATGATACCCATTCTCCCGCTTTCCGGTTACATCAATTGCCAGATTGATTTTTCCTCTGCACTCCAAAGTCAATTTTTCCATGCTTATCCATCCCGCCTTTCTGTCAGGGCAAAAAATCCGCAGAGCGAAAATACTACTGCGGATTTTTCTACTATTCTTCTACAGATTGCTCTGCTGTTTCAACAACTGCATCCTCCGGAGCATCCGCTACCGGTTCTTCCCTTGATATAAAAATTGCGTCAAATTCCTCGCCCTCAATTTTTTCTTTCTCAAGGAGAAGCTCTGCAACCTTATTAAGGTATTCCATCTTTTCTGTCAGGATATCGGTACACTGCTGATAACACTGGTCAATGATTTTCTTAATTTCTTGGTCAATCATGGCGGCAGTATCCTGACTATAGTCAATGGTATGACCATAATCCAGACCGATAAAGACTTCGTTGTTCTGGTCTCCAAAGGTTCTGGCGCCCAATTTTTCGCTCATGCCATACCGGGTTACCATGGACTTGGCAATGGTAGTTGCACGCTCGATATCATTTGCCGCACCGGTACTGATATCTCCCAGCGTCAATTGTTCTGCTACACGTCCGCCTAGAAGAACTACAATTTCCTCCATCATTTCGGTTTTGGAATTGTAGAAGACATCCTCCTTGGGCAAGGACAGGGTATATCCGCCGGCTCTGCCTCTGGGAATGATGGATACCTGATGAACCCGGTCCTGAGTAGGAAGCATTTTGGCAACCACAGCATGGCCTGCCTCGTGGAATGCCGTCAGCTTCTTTGCCCGCTCGGGGACCTTTCTGGATTTCTTCTCGGGACCTGCAACCACCTTCATGATGGATTCTTCCAGGTCGTTCATACTGATTTCATTATGTCCTGCCCGTGCGGCAGCCAGTGCTGCCTCATTCATTAGATTTTCCAAATCCGCACCGGAAAATCCAACGGTTGTCTTGGCAAGAACCTCTAAATTAACATCTTCTGCCAGCGGCTTGCCCTTGGCATGGACCTTTAGGATTGCCTCTCTGCCCTTTACATCGGGGGCATCTACCACCACCTGACGGTCAAACCGCCCGGGACGAAGCAATGCCGGGTCTAAAATATCAGGGCGGTTGGTTGCCGCAATGATAATAACGCCCTCATTGACACCAAAGCCATCCATCTCAACAAGCAACTGATTCAGCGTCTGCTCTCTCTCGTCGTGACCGCCACCAAGACCTGCACCTCTGTGCCGACCTACGGCATCAATCTCGTCAATAAAGATGATACAGGGAGCGTTCTTTTTGGCGTTCTCGAACAAATCCCGGACACGGGAAGCACCCACGCCCACAAACATCTCTACAAAGTCCGAACCTGAAATCGAGAAGAAGGGAACGCCCGCCTCGCCAGCCACTGCCTTTGCAAGAAGGGTTTTACCGGTTCCCGGAGGACCTACCAAAAGTACGCCCTTAGGGATTCTGGCACCCAAGCTCCGGAACCGTTCCGGTCCTTTTAAGAAGTCAACAATTTCCTTTAACTCCTCTTTTTCCTCATCGGCACCGGCTACATCCTCAAAGGTCTTTCTGGATTTGGGGTCGTTACCTACCTTGGCTTTGCTTTTGCCAAAATTCATCACGCCACGACCGCCGCCGCCACTGCCGCCTGCCTGCTGCATAAACATAAACCAAAAGATGACGAAAATAACCAAAAGTCCCAAGGTAGGAAGCAAGGTCAACCACCAGGGAGGACTGTAAGGCAGAGGGGTTTCCACCCGCAATGTGCCCGCATCAATCTGCTTTTGCATCTTTTCTCCGGCATCATTCTTTAGGGTATTGTAACCCGGAACCTCTACACTGATGACGGTTCCATCCTCTAACTTTGCGGTAGCAATGTTATCCACCACCGAAAGCTCGGTTACTTCCTCCTGCTGAATCTTTAAAATTAAATCAGAGTAAATCTCTTTGGTCTGCTGTCCCGGCATGGATGTCATCCAAAAAATCATGACAATGACAAAGAACAGCAAAACGTAAAAGCCAACTCCTTTGATATAGCGCTTCACGCAATCTCCTCCTACTGGATAAAATGACTGTGTTTGGAAAATTCTACATTGTAAGTAATCATTATAGCACAGGCCCCTTGAAAAAACAAGATACCTTTCAAAGTTTTTACAGA
Source organism: Ructibacterium sp. (assembly GCA_045606185.1). GTDB lineage: Bacteria > Bacillota > Clostridia > Monoglobales > Monoglobaceae > Ructibacterium. The sequence goes on along the minus strand of JAZURN010000012.1, from coordinate 18,456 downwards.
ATCTTCACATTTCATACTACCCTTTCCTATTCTTCTTATCAGAAGCAGTCAAAGGCAGAGGTCTGCCTATCCGGCAGACCTCTCGTCCACATCAAACGATAATTCCGGAGTCTCGATTGGTACCTCTACCGCAATGTCCTCTTTGCAGAAATAGGTCAACGTCGCCTTAACCGTCCCTTGCTCGGTTAAAGTATGAGTCAGTTCCCGATTCTCAATGTCTATGTTTTCCGGTAGTTTTTCTTCCAATTCTAGGGAAAGCTCTCTTTCTGCCGTTTCCAGCACTTGGGCAACTGTCCATTCCCGCTCCTTGATTTGCTGTTCCTTATACGTTTCTGTCCGGACAAACAAAGAAGGTATCGAATCAATCGGAATCCGATATTCCCGCTCATCCGCAATGGTTTCCGCCGTCTTATAGGGATTTGCTCTTCCAAGGTATAGCGGCAATTCCAGTCCCAAAATCCGAAGGGTATACCGAGTCTTACTATTACCCGTATCCATCGCTTCCGTATCCTTAAGAGGATACTCCTTTTCCGCCTGATAGGTGGTCTTGGCATATACCTGTCCATAGGCATGAACCGCCCTGTATCCTGCTACGGGATTATCCATAATGCCGCTGACCAAAACATCTCCCTCACGGACGCCGGAACCGACTTTAACCACAGTCTGTCCGTCCCGTGCCTCCACCGACGCAATCGTTCCATCTCTGGATGCCACAAGATGACAAGGTTTGTCTTTATCTACACCCATCTCCGGGGTCAGCCGTTCCACCACCTCTACATAGACCCGGGAACCATTGACATTGATTCCAATCCATGCAAGCTCATCCAAATCCCGCATCATCTGGTTGCGAATATCCGATGAATTGATATTTTTCGCCGACCTTCCCAGCGCCACGCCAGAACGGGCAAGGGACTGGAGCACCGTTTCGGTAGATATTTTTTGGTTTCCAAAAACCGTGATTCCCATAATATGTCCCGAGGTATACCACAAGAGTGCCAACGCAAGACAAAGCCCCAAAAGGGAAAGTTTTCGCTTTCGGTACCGGTGCAAAAGAAAGGGCAAGCCTCGCCTTTTGAGAATTCTGACTCTGGTTTGAGTTCGAAAACAAACCGGGCGAATTTTTCGAAACGACCTAACCGAAATGTCCGCCGTCAGCCGTTGGTTGCCCAAACGCCGGATGTTTCGAATACTCAAATCCCGACGCATACAAATATTTAAAAACCGTTCCAGAAAGATACCCTCTGCCTGAATGGTTACATACCCCTCTGCCCGGTAACCCATCTCAAGGATTCCCACTTGTTCCCCTCCCCTTTTCACGTTGAAATTCCATGGCATGAATTCGTCCTGTGATATAAAGAAGCTCCCGGGTAATATTCCGGATTTCCAATCCGGTACCGGTTATCATCAAAGGATAGGGGTTCGCTTTTACCCTGATGCAGGTGTCACTATAAGATAAGATGCTTTTGTAGTTTTCTAAGGTCAGTTCCCGCTCCCCAATGGCAGAGATAAGAACGGTATCCAGAACCACCTCTTTGGAAATATCAATGGCATCTGCAATCCGTTCCCGAACTGTTGTCCGTTCTTCTTTCTGTTCCTTGTTCTTCTTCCCCATACCATCCTTGCCTCCGCTTCCCCATACCTTTTCATCTCTTCCCTATTTTTATGCGTAAAGGGAACACTTCATGAATAGATTAAAAAAGAAGTTCTTTTGGGGAGGATACCTGCTATGACACGTTTTCTTAAGATTATTCTAAATCTCTGTTTGCTTTATCTGGCCACTGTCATGATTTTGATGCCAACGCCCTGTATGACTGCCGCCGTGGATGCCATTTCCCTCTGCTTACAAGTGGTCATCCCGTCTTTGTTCCCTTTTTTTGTCTGTAGCCGCTATCTGGTGGAGCAGGGCATTGCTAATCTTCTGAGTCGATATCTCTCTCGCTGGATGCGTCCGTTATTTGGGGTACCGGGCAGCGGTGCTCTTGCAGTTGTTTTGGGCATCGTCAGCGGTTATCCCATCGGTGCTGCTACCATTGTCAGTCTATTTGAGTCCGGAGCCTGTACCAAAGCCGAAGCAGAACGTCTCCTAACCTTTTGCAATAATTCAGGACCTCTCTTCGTTTTGGGTGCTGTGGGAATTGGTATGCTTCACAATCAAAAGCTGGGCGTTCTCCTTTATTTGGTTCATGTGGCATCAGCACTCCTGACCGGATTTCTTTTCCGGAAGATGGGCAGAAAGTCCTCCTCCATTGCCGCTCTGCCCCCATCTACTACACCAAAAGCCAACCCTGCCGCCGCATTCGCATCAGCGATTGCAGATGCTATCAACGGATTGTTAAAGGTGTGCGGCTTTGTTATCTTCTTTTCGGTTTTTTGTGCCGCTTTGCCAACTGGGAGTCCGTGGCTTCATGTCCTTCTAGAAATCACAGGCGGTCTTCATGCCATAGCGTCCCAAGGGATGCCCTTGACGGCTTTGCTTCCAATTATCTCCTTTTTCCTTGCCCTGTCCGGAGTTTCGGTTCTGCTCCAAACGGCAGGGATTGTCCTCCCGGGTGGTCTTTCCCTCCGCCCTTATCTTTTGGGAAAATCTGTTCAGGCAATTCTTGCCTTTTTTCTCACGCTCTTCCTCTGCAGAATTCTCCCTATTTCCCATCCCGTCTTTTCCGGAACAGTCCCCGTTCCTCCCCTTCCGACGCTCTCTCAGCTCCTGGCTCTTGCTATGGTAGAAATCCTGGTAGCCCTGTCTGTGGTAGGCTTGTTTTTTCTGGTCGGTGCAGTTGCCGAAAAATTGCATCAATTTAGATACAAAAAAAGATAGAACCCTAAGGTTCTATCTTTTACTTCTTTCCATAGGTCTTTACGATATGGTCATTTGCCAGAATCTCCATGGTATCCTCCAATGGAGTCAACCCCGCAAAGTCGGGGTACTTTTTTTTCAAGGCACGAGTCAGAATCTCATCGCAAAGCTCCGGATTCTTCGGGAGCAAGGGGCCGTGGAGGTGGGTGCCAATCACATTCTTGTAGAGGATTCCCTCCACCCCACCATCCCCGGTGTTGCCATAACCACAGACTATTTTTCCCAACGGCTGATACTTCCCAATCATGGTCTTTCCTGTATGGTTTTCAAACCCCACAATGGGGCGTTTGGTCAAGGAGGATTCCAAAATCACATTTCCGATGAATCTTCCCTCTACAGCCTGCGTTGTAACATCCAAAAGGCCAAGTCCCTTTGCCGTGCCGTCAGCTATGGGGAACTCCTTTCCCAACATGGAAAACCCTCCGCAGGTAGCAAGAAGAACTCCATTGTCTTCAATATAGGCAGAAAGAGCATCCCGCTTTTCCCTCAGCATAAAGCAGACCATTTCTTCCGCCTTGTCGGGGCCACCACCCAAAAAGAGGATGTCGGCATCTGTCAAAGAAAAGTCCGGCTCATCCTTGGTGCAAACAATTAGATTAACCGAAATCCCACGCCAGGATGCCCGATGGGTCAAGGTAGCAAGGTTACCCTTATCTCCATAGAGGTTCAGCAAATCGGGATAAAGATGAATGATATTCAGTTCTAGATTGCTCATGCGTCTGCCCCTCCCTTTTTCAGTTCTCTCTGCAGTTCCAGCATGGTTGCCTTTGCCGGATACACCGCTGTGTAGTTAGCAAGAACATAGCAGACCTCCGCGTCGGAGTTTCGGCACATTTCCAGAGCATCCCGAAGGTTTTTGGTTACCATATCCACGGGAATATCCGCATATTGAAACCGCAACGCAAGGTCATAAAGTCGGATACCGCTGGTGGACAGGGTATTCAAATTCTCATCCTTTAACTTTTCGAAATCCACATCCCAAATCCAGGATACGTCCTGTCCGTCGTTGACCAAGTCGTTGATGGCAACAACAATATCCTTTTTCCGCTTGTCCAGCATGACCGTCTGGATTGCCTGATTGAATCCTGCCGGATTCTTGGCAAGATTTAGAATAAAGGGTTTCCCCAAATCCATTTGCTCCATCCGTCCGGTCTGAGGTTTATACTCTTCCAGCACCCGGGTTAGCTCTTCGGTGGAAACACCGGCAGTCTGAAGGGCAGCATAGACCGCAAGGATGTTGTAAATGTTATAAAAGCCACGGTAATTCACATCAATCGCTTTCCCATTGATGGTAAACTTCATGGATTCCGACAGTTCAATGTTCTTTGCCTCAAAGTCGATGTCAGGACGCTTGTTCCCGCAATGGGGGCAGTAATAATCCCCCAACTGGCTATAATGGAGATAGTGATAGCTCTGTTCTTTGCCGCACTTAACGCAAAGACGACCCTCTTTGGTTTCTTCTTGAGGAAGAACCTGCTGGGAAATGCCGTAATAGACAGCGTCTTTCCCCTCGCCAAACTGTGCCGTCAAGGGGTCATCCCCGTTGAGAACCAGCTTTACTCCATCTGCCATGTCGATTGCCTCTTGCAAAAGCGCCATGGTTGTTTCTATCTCGCCGTAGCGGTCAAGCTGGTCCCGAAAAAGGTTGGTAATGACCATATAGTCAGGCTTTAAGTGAACAAAAACCCGCCGTGCCGATGCTTCGTCAATCTCCAGAACCGCCCAATCTGCATCAAACCGCCCCGTTAGACTACAGGCATCCGCAAAGGCGGTGGCAACGCCGCCAATCATATTGGCACCGGTACCGTTGCATACCGTGCGATATCCGCTCTTTTCCAAAGCAGTGTTTAACAAATTGTTGGTGGTAGTTTTTCCATTGGTACCACAAACCACAATAATACCATGGTGTAATTCTTTCGAAAGCTCCCGAACCAAATTTGGGTACAGCTTTAGAGCAATCATGCCCGGCGTAGACGAGGACTGCTTTCCCACAAGCCGTCCCGCAATGGTTGCCAGCCGTGCCGCCCAAATCGCAAGTAGTTTTCTCATGGCGTCCATCTCCTTTGTCATTTCTGTTGTTTATTGTACCAATTCTTTCAGAAAAATACAAGTGGAGTAGCGTTAAAATACTGTTACAGTTAAAAAGAGAGGCTCTTTGAGCCTCCCTTTTATGCAGTAAAGAACCGTTTTGCCTTACTGTAGAGGATTCCAACCACCACAAGACATATCACAAGCTCCGGCACCAGATAGGTTGCCTGATAACCCAGGGAATAAATCCAGGGATTTTGACCTGCCGGTGCGTATTCGGCAAAAAGAACTGCGCCACTTAACAAAGAAGACAAAAACCGTCCGGCAATGCCCAAAACTGTGCCACCCAGTACTGCCGGTAAACTATTTCGGAAAAATCCGGCAATGCCCACCAGAGAAAATGCCAGGAGGTAGTCAAGCAGGATGGACATGGGATGATAAATAACACCTGCAATCAGCATAGAAATCAACCCATAGATACCGCCAGTTATCATTCCGGCAAGCGGACCACGCCGGAACGCAATCAGCAGGATGGGTACCATGGTCAATGCCACCGAGCCACCCTGAGGCATTTCCCAGACCTTGATAAAGCTGCAGATTACCGAGAGCGCAACAAAGGCCGCAATTTCCGTAAGAAGATGTAGTTTTTTCATAGATATTCTTCCTTTCGCATCTGTTTAATAAAAATGAACCGCAACCGATTGTTTCTGTGCCCTAAGGTTTCTCTGTCCTCCCCTCGTTTTATTAAAAAGGGCATATCCCAACGGGATATGCCTCTGTTTTCTCTTTTCACAATCCCTACGCTGGCATTATCCATATCAGGTTACAGGGTCGAAATGCACAATTTCCTCTCAGCCTGTTTGCAAGCTCCCCTTTGCATATTCACTTTTACAATCCAGATTATACACCATCTTTCTCCAAAATGCAAGAGGTTTTTAACGTAGACTGTTCAAATAGTCGGCAATGCACTCTCCTGCAAGGGTAATGCCATAAATTGCCTCGGACAGACTGTTGCCACTGGAGCCGGTTTCGATAATCATACTTGCCTTGCTGGTATGACCATTGAACCGCTCCCGCCGCAGATTGATATGTCGCATCAGGGTGGGATATTTTTTGCAGATGGCATTCTGGAAATGTACCGCACTTTTGATATTTTCCTGCCAGTTAGGATTCTCCAACCCCTTCTGGTCAGTTCCCACCACAAACATCAGCTGGGCTGCAGTCTTTCCGTGAATATCGGTTACCAGTTTCGCCTTGGTTCCGTCCCCATAGACAATGGAATCCCGATGAATGTCCAACACCACCTGAATGGAGGGATACTGTTTTAAATACCCCTCAATTGCCTTTAGAGAACTGGCATAGGAGCCGTTAAATGACGGGGTATCATGGAGCGTCCTGTCGTGGATTGTTTCAATTCCATTTTTCTCCAGAACTTCACAAAGCACCTCTCCAACCCTTACCACGTTTTCCTTGGTGTTCTCGCTCCGATCATTACCCTGGGTATCATACACCACGCTCCCCTCGGGAGCATATGCCTCGGTAGCATGGGTGTGAACAATCAAAACGTTGGGGCCTTTTCCGCTCATATTGATGGCAGGAGAAGATTTCAGAAGCTCCTCCGGATTCACCTGATAAGAAGTTTCATTTCCTAACACCACTCGCTTTGTCCCCTCTGCTTTCTGGGCGGCATTGACCTCCTTAATGGGTGCCTGCCTCTCCGGAGGAATGTCCACAAAGATTTCCGGCAAAACCTCCTCCTTGCTTTTTTCCGGTACTGTTTCTATCTTTTCCACACTCCGTGCTAGATACGCCGCACCGGTTCGATTCACAGCCTTGGTCAGAGGGATTTCTGCCGCCAGAACTGTATCCGGATTCCACAAATCAAACTGTAGCAATGCAGAAAGTAACTTCTGCCCCTGAGTTTTGATTTTATACCTCGCATTTGCCTCCCCCATTTGAAGAGCAGGAACAGATTCTATAAGAATTTCCTGAGGATTCCACCAGGTTTCTTTTTCCCAGGAACCTTCCGCCAGAATAACCAAAAGAAGCAGAAGTATCCCGCCAATTCCAAAGAAAAACATCATCCGTCGAATCATTTTTTTACCGTCAATGACAATGGCTTTGTATTGTTTCATATTCTTCCTCCGTTTTCATCCTGATGTATTTTATGAAAAACGTCGTCTGGCTAGAACCTTGTCCCCTTTTGGAAACCAATTTCCAAGGGTTGAATTTTTGGAGACAGTATGTTATACTAAAAGAGTATGAAAGGCAGGTGTCGGCTTATGCCGAAAGAAATAGAAAAAAAAGACGCCATTCATCGCACCTCCATTGGCGGTCAGGCCGTCATTGAGGGTGTAATGATGCGTGGTCCCAAGTCCATTGCTACCGCTGTCCGAAAGCCGGATGGAGAAATCGTTGTGGACGAAAAACCTCTTGGCAAAATTCGAACAGGCAAGTTCGTCAAGCTCCCCATCATCCGTGGCTGCGTCAATTTTTTTGACTCCATGATTGTGGGGGTCAAAGCACTGATGTTCTCGGCACAGTTCTTTGACATCGAGGAGGACGGGACTCCTATTGAGCAGGAACCGTCCAAGTTTGAGGCATGGCTGGAAAAAAAGCTTGACTCGGAACGGGCTATGAATGTTGTCATCTACTGCTCCGTGATTCTCTCTCTGCTTTTGAGTGTTGGATTGTTCATTCTTCTGCCCGGTTTCATTGGCGAGCTGCTCCGCAATATCATTGAGAGTCATGCTCTGGTTACTCTGGCAGAAGGCGTTGTTCGAATCGCCATCTTTATCCTTTACCTCTCTTTGGTGGCACGAATGAAAGAAATCAAACGGGTCTTTATGTACCACGGTGCAGAACACAAGACCATTCATTGCTATGAACGTGGCGAAGAACTGACAGTGGAAAACGTGAGAAAGCACACCCGGCTTCATCCTCGATGCGGAACCAGCTTTCTCTTGATTGTTATGGTGGTCAGTATGCTTGTCTTTTTCCTGATCCCCAAGATGTTCTTTGTTTATAGGCTCTTGCTCCGTCTGGCACTTCTTCCCGTTGTCGCAGGTATTTCCTATGAGATTATCAAATTTGCCGGTCGGCACGACAACTGTTTTACCCGTATCATCAGCAAACCGGGGATGTGGTTTCAAAATATTACCACCAATGAGCCGGAAGACGATATGATTGAGGTAGCCATTGCCGCTATGAATGCGGTCATTCCCGAAAATAAAGAAGAAGATTTGTGGTGATTGGTTTGAAAACCCTGCAGGAACTCCGCCGGGAGCTGAAACAACAATTTTTACGGCACAATATTGACAGCCCCGAGGCAGATGCGGGGCTTCTTCTTATGCATGTTTTGAGTCTTTCCAAAACCCAGCTTTTAACCCAAGATTTACCAGTTACCGCCGGACAAGAAGGAACACTGGCCGATTTGGCAAATCGCCGTATTCAAGGGGAGCCGGTTCATTATTTGATTGGCAGCTGTCCCTTTTTGGATTTGGAATTCTACGTCAATTCCTCCACCCTGATTCCCCGCCCCGAAACCGAGCTTCTGGTTGAAGCGGTCGCCAAGCGACTTCCGGAATTTCCGGAACCGGTTACCCTTTGGGATATTGGTTGCGGAAGTGGTTGCATCGGAATTTCTCTTGCTCATCTTTGGGAGACCATGCAGGTGGTGGAACTGGACATTTCCAAAGCCGCCCTGGATACAGCGTCACAAACCGCCCAAAAATATGGCTTACAGAACCGCATCCAGTTTGTGGAATACGATATTTTAAGCGGAATGCCCCATCATTTGCCAATTCCTCAAGTTATTGTTTCTAACCCGCCCTATATTCCTCACAAAGAGATTGCGGGTCTACAGACCGAGGTGCGGGACTTTGAGCCGATTTCCGCACTGGACGGCGGGGAAGATGGTTTAAAATTCTACCGGAAAATTATTACGGATGCTCCCCTAAGCGCAGGCGGACTGCTGGCATTTGAAATCGGCTACGACCAAGGCCCTGCCGTGGTTGCCTTGATGAAGGAAAACAACTACCGAAACATTGAACTTTTGCGGGATTTGTCGGGTCTTGACAGGATTGTGCTCGGATACCGATAGATAAAAGTTTTTTTGAAAAAATTTCAAAAACCCTTGACAAACCGCTTTCTATGTGTTATGATATATAAGCTTTCGCAAAGGGGCTATATGCCGGAGTGGCGGAACTGGCAGACGCCCGGGACTTAAAATCCCGTGGGAATTTTCTCCCGTACCGGTTCGATTCCGGTCTCCGGCACCAATTAAATATCGCAGGGTAGAGCAGTTTGGTAGCTCGTCGGGCTCATAACCCGCAGGTCGGGGGTTCAAGTCCCTCCCCTGCACCCAGAAAAAAAAGACAATTTTCTAAAAGAAAATTGTCTTTTTTGTACTCTTATCTATTCACTTTTCTCTCTTCACTCTTCACTAAAATTGTCGTTTCCAGATAAGAGATAAGATATTACTGTTGCTTTGCTAATGCAAAGCTTATTTATATATGTTCTCCACCCCAGTCGGCTTTTCAGAATAACAGAACGATTTCGATAAATTCTAAACCGTTCTGTTTCTTTTTGCATCATACTTTATCTTAAACACAATTTCGAAAATATTCTAAATACCGATTGACATCAAGCAAGACTTATAGTATAATCTATTTAGAAATATTTCTAAATATTTTTTAAGGAGTGATATCAGTGGGAATCAATGAAACCTTAAAAGCCATTTCTGATCCAGTGAGACGAGATATATTATCCATGCTTAAAGAAGGAAAAAAATCAGCGGGAGAAATCGGCGAACATTTCAACTTAACAGGAGCAACTGTTTCATATCATTTGTCAAAACTAAAAAAAGCAGATCTTATTGCTGAGCAAAAACATAAAAATTTTATATTCTATGAGCTTAACACGTCTGTTTTTGAAGATGTGCTTCGTTGGATTTACATGTTAGGAGGTAATACAAAATGAAGTTTTTTAAATGGAAAACATTTACTATTACAAGTATTGTTTGTCTACTACCTATACTGCTTGGAATTTCACTCTGGTCTAAATTGCCTGATGCCATGGCAATTCATTTTAATATTTACGGAACTCCTGATGATTTTGCATCAAAAGGATTTGTAGTTTTTGGACTTCCCGCATTGATGGTAGTGTTGCAGGCATTTTGTTGTTTTATCAATGATATAAACGCCTATAAGCATGGGAACAGAAAAAAGTTTGTAACAGTAACCAAATGGATCATTCCCTGTTTGACAATTGTATTGCAAATAATCACTTTAGGATATGGACTTGGTTGGGCTCTAGATATTCGAAAGTCGGTTTCGCTCATTGTAAGCGTTATTTTCCTTGTAATAGGGAACTATTTACCGAAGTTTGATTACATTAAGAACTATGATGTAAATACCGAAAAAGCACGAAAAATTAACCGATTTGTAGGTTATGAAACGGTTGTTATTGGTCTATTATTTTTCATAAGTATTTTTCTTCCTCCAATCAGTTCAGTGATATGTCTGCTTTTGCTGATACCGTACGCTATGATAGGCATTGTTTATGGAATAATAACCGGACGGAAGTAACCACAAGCGGTAGGCATTTGGATTTTTCAGAAACGAAAAACAGCCGTCGTAAGACGGCTGTTCTTTATTCCTTCCAAATGAAGTGATGATTGATAGATTCCCCACCATCAACAACAATGCTTTGGCCCGTACAAAAGGTATTAATTACAGTTAGGAAATATGCCCATTCTGCAATTTCTTCAGGTGTTGCCCACTTTTTCAAGGGCGTTTCCTCCATAATCTGTTTCCAAAGCTCCGGGTCACTTATCACACATTCGTTAAGCGGGGTCAAAACTCCACCGGGATCAAGACTATTACAGGTCGCACCGTACTTTGCAACACGCATTGCAACATTCTTGGTATACGCCAATACACCGCCCTTACTTGCACAATACTCCGGAAATTCCGAACCCGTATGTGCACTTGCCGAGCCGATATTTAATATGGAACATATTCCATCCTGAACCCCATACTTCTCGGTCATGTGAATCAACGCTTTTAGGTTGGTATCAATGTCATTCTCGTTTTGTGTTCCGGCATTGTTGATTAAAATTTGAATCCCCCGAATATCAGGCAACTTGTCATAATTACAAATATCCAGTTGATAGTGTGTATATTGGCGATGCTGAATTTTTGCTTCCATTCGGTCAATTCCGATAACATCATGACCTTCCTTGATAAACCGTTCAGCAATTGCTTTCCCTATCCCTTGGGATGTACCCGTTATCAGCACTTTCACTTCATTATCCCTCCTTAATAAAAGCAATGTATTCCTGGCCAACATTCTGCTTTTCCCACTTAGTAACAATCCGATACCCAAAGGGAGAAAACACAATTTCCATCATTAACTCGGCAACGGCTCCTGTTACGGCACATGCCACGCACTGAATCATTGTCCAGTGAAACCCGTCCCAATATATCGGCGCAAAGCCAACGAAAACAATAACCGAGAAAATAAAATTATCCATAAACTGCCCAATAAATGTAGATACATAGGTTCTGGTTGCAAATGCAAGTTTTCCATTAGGCTTTTTGCGAAAGGCATTCCCCACCATCCAATTGACAAAATTGTTGATAACCGCCGAGGAAAGAAATGCAATGGTGCTTCCAAAAAGAATAAACCATGTTCCCCCAAGGATTCCGTTCAATGCTGTGTAATCATCTGCATTGGATGGAATAATACTTGCTATATAAAAAATCATACAGGTAAGAAAGTTGATTCCTGATGCAAGAATTGCAATTTTATTAGAAGCTTTGGGGCCAAAATACTTTGTTATAATATCCATACACATAAAGGATAGCCAGGATATTAAAATTCCCCCATCCAACGCAATCCAATCAGTTTGGACAAGAGTTTTGTTGGCAAGTAAATTCATACAGATAACGCTCACAACAAACAAAGAAACAACTGTTGCAGGAATACATCGAAGCAGAATCGCCGTTTCTTCTTTTTCTCTTTGAAACCATGTTTCAAAGAGCGTCAGCCAACATTTTGGATTTGTTCTTTTGTTATTCATTGTTTTCCTCCAAGAGAAAAGGTAGTTTTACAAAACGCAAAACCACCTCACAAAAAGACAGTGGCCTTGCAAAACGCAAAGCCGCTATGATGACATTATGATGAATAGCAGTCCTGGTTTTGTTTTACGACAGGATGGTACAAACGAACTGTCGATTACTTACATAGTATAAACGATACTTCTCAAAAACGCAACCCTTTTTTAGAAACCGAATAACAACATGATAATAATTCCTTCCATTTTCTCTACAAAAAAGGTTTACTCCTTTTGCTTGCTTACATCGTTTTCCTCTTATTTAATCTTCAAAGAATGTGCGTATTCACTCGGGGTTAACCCGGTAACTTTTTTGAATACACGGGAAAAATATTGCGGATTATCAAACGACAACATGTTTGAAATCTGACTGATGTTATAGCGTTTTTCCCGAATCAACGTCTTGGACAATTCAATCTTTTTTTCCATATAATACTTCATCAGCGACGTGCCGCATTGACTTTTGAACAACCGACTCACGTACGCTCTGCTATATCCAAAATAACCACATATTCCTCCTGCATCCACTTTTTCTGTTAGTCTCCCTTTCATGTACTCTTTAATTTCTGCTACCAAATATGTTTCCATACTCTCTTTTGACGGAAATATGGATGTATCATCCTTATAAGAAATATCCCGAGCCAACAGAATCAGCAACTGTTCTAAGTAGGTTTTTACCAGCTGTTCGCCTCCAATGGGACCCTGTTGCTTAATTGATACCTTCTCCCTCCCCTTTTCATTGGTGTTGTAGGTATTTTCTGCCTCACTAATAATCGACGAAACCACAGGGCGTAATGCAATGTTTAAGAGAGCTTTATACTTTCTAAAGCAACTCATAACGGTTGATTTACAAACAAAAGATACAACAAATACATTTGGCGACCCGTGATAACTTTTGATGGTATGAAATTCATTTGGCTCATGAAAGATAACTTCTCCTTGCTTGAGAATCAGCGTTTCCTCATCACGTTGAATCTCTACCATACCGCTGTCTACATAGACCATCTCCCAAAAGTCATGCTTTTCTCCCTCAAAAGAAAACCTTTCATCAAATTCATAATAATGAATCGTTTGAATCTCCGTAATGTTGATAACCTTTTTTAATCTTGGTTGTATGTATGAAAACTGCATAAGAACACCTCATCCATTTACAAGTCTACAAAAATGATTACTTTGTATATAGATTCAATTTTGTATACAAGTTTCTTTTATAGTATATCATAATCCAATAAGATAATCAAGTCATTTTGTATGCAACACCATATTGCTATTTCCTTATGGGATTTCGAGGACGCTTTTGTTTTATAGGAAAAAGATTCTCTCCCTTATAAATCATAGAAATTTTCCAAGAAAAAAAGACCACCCAAGGGGGTGGTCTTTTGATTTGTTCTAAAACTACTCAGCGTCTGCGTCAACTTCAGGAGCTTCTTCGGTAATGGCAGAAAGAACGCTGGACAGAATCTTACATACTTCTGCACGGGTTGCACTCTTTGTAGGAGCAAAGGTGCCATCCTCATAACCGCCAATGATACCATTGCCAGCCAGTGCCTTTACAGCAACCAGTGCGTAGTCAGCAATATCATCAACGTCAGCAAAGGTAGCTTCCGCTTCTGCAGCATCCAGACCCAAGATACGGCCTAAGATAGTGCAAATATCCTGACGGCTAATTTCGTTGTTTGCACCAAATGCGGTATCGGAAATACCATTTACATAACCAGCTTCAGCAGCAGCAATTACGTAAGGAGTATACCAATCATTAGCACTACAATCTTCAAAAGCACTGTCAGTAGCCTTTGCTTCCAGACTAAATGCGGTAGCAATCATCTTAACGAACTCTGCACGAGTGATGGTTGCATCCGGCTCAAAGGTGGTAGCAGTCTTGCCGCCAACAACACCCATGTCCTTCATTTGCTTGATGTATTCAACTGCCCAGTGATCAGCAGCTACGTCATCAAACAAACCTGCAACAGGTGCATCGGTACCGGGTTCTTCGGTATCTGTAGGCTCTTCGGTATCTGTAGGCTCTTCGGTGTCTGCAGGCTCTTCAGTATCTGCAGGCTCCTCAGTGTCAACAGGCTCTTCTACATCAGTAGAACCGCCAGTTGTTCCGCCAATGGGCAGACCTGCAACAGGAACGCTGCCAGAGGACTTCTTCTTGATTACCATCTTCGCATCAATCTCTGCAGCAGCACCAGCCAGGTTGAACAGACCATTGTCTGCCTTAACCAGGGTAATGGTTACAGTGGTTTCATCTTTGTCGTTGGTGGAAGCGTTTGCAGTCTTCAGAGAAACAGTATATGCTACATTGTTTTCGCCGTTGGTGTAAGTATCTTCGAACTCGCCATTCTTAACGGTAATTACACCAATTGCATCAGCAGCTGCAGCCTTCAGTTCCTCGTCGGTATAAGCAACGGGAGCCTTGTTGGCATCCAACTTCTGTGCCAGATAGTAGTTAGCTCTTACGCTTTTTTCGGTAATAGCAGTCAAAGGACCAACGGTTACATCAACAGTAGCCTTCAAACCTTCTGCAGAAGCTGCATTATCCTCGGTTGCAACAACGTCAGCGGTAAAGGTGTAGGTACCCAGAGTCTTTGCATCATAGTTTTCGCAAGTCCAGTCAGCTACAGCCAAAGCTTCGGACTTCTCGCCAGTTGCATCCTTAACGGTTGCAGTTGCGGGAAGTTCAGCGATAACTGCATCCAAAGCGGTGCCCAGTTCAACATTAACACCAGCAAGTGCATCAACCTGAGTTGCAACGAAAGAAGGAATAATGCTTACAGTTGCAGGTACAGGAGTCACTGTATAGTCTGCATTGTCAAGGTCCTTAATCTGATAACCTGTAAATTCAAAATTAAACGCTTCGGAAACGTCAACATTTTTGATGGCCTTAAACTGTGCAGTCTGTACAGCAGCAGCGTCACTAACATCCTCGCTACCAGCTAAAGACATCATTTTCATCTGACCTTCATTTACAGAACCAGTATTCCGTCCAAGCGCAGTAGTTACACTACCTTCTACATATTCAAACGCAGTTGTGTCATAAGGGATACCCCATGTAGCCATACCAATCGCATTGGTAGCACCCTCAACATATACACTCAAGGTTACAACTGTACCCGTTTTTGCACTTGCCTTGTCAGCCACAACCTTCAGATTTACAGCCTCACCAGCAGCAAAGGATACCATAGATACCAAGCTAATCATCATAGCAACAGCAAGAACAATCGCTGTAATCTTCTTTAAACTTCTCATCTTTTTTTCTCCTCTCAAATTTATTGTCTTAGATTAAATTGATAAATCTTCAAACATGTTTTTGCAACCCAAATTACTGAAGGGGGTTTGCATTAGGATTCAAATAATACATTTGAAGTGCAATCGCATCTCTACCATCAATGCCAACATTGCCATCTACATCAGCAAGATCCGGGCGGACCAACGGATTAACGCTAGGATTCAGATAATACATCTGCACCGCAATTGCATCTCTACCATCAACAGTTTCATCCCCATTAGCATCACCCAGCATACCATCCTCGGTTACCTTTGCTAAGTCTACCAAGAAAGCCTGTGCCTTAGTTACGTTTGCAACATTGGTCCCCAACTTTACAACCATCTTTGCACCTGCAGGTACGGTATAACCCTCGCCAGCAGTAGCCAGTTTGAAAGAAATTTTGCCGTTTTCAGCAACTGCATCAGCCTGGTCAATCGCACGGATATTACCTTCTACAAATGTAGCAGCATCTCCGGTAGCAGCATCGCCATCAAAGATATAACCCAACATGGTAATCTGATCGCCTGCTACAACGGTGCCGGAAATGGAGTAATCCAATGTAACGGTAAGAATATTGTCTGCAGAGGTCACAACAGCGCTGTTGATTTGAATTTCGGAATTGTTTGCACTATTTTCAACCACGGCATTGGTATCCCCTGCAGCAAAAACACAGACAGAAATAGAACACAGCATTGCAACAACCAAAACTACAGCACTAATTTTCTTAAAATTTTTCATTTCACATCGCCTCCTAAATTCACAAAATAATTATTTTTGTCAGCTATTCAAAACGAAAAGCCCTCTCATAATTGACTTTGTATTTAGTACGACTTCCTCCTTTCCTCGAAAAATAATTTTGAAAAATATGGGAGAATCCTAAAACTTACCCATATTTTAATTTATTTACACTTTTATTCTTTAGTATTATACTACTAACTTTATTATTTTTCAATATGTTTTTCGAATTTTTTCAAAAAAATTAATTTTCATTTTCAATTATGTCAAATTTATGTATATCTTTTGCTTTTTTGGAATAAAAGATATAATAGATTTCCGCTAAAATACGCAATCATTTCTTAAGGAGCGATGACAATTGAATCCTGTTTATCATTACGCCACTCTTACAGAAGACCTGTTCCATTTCCGTGAAAATCATCCGGAAATACCGGTTTTTTCCATTGGCAAAAGCGTTGAGGGACGAAATCTTTTTGCTATCAAATTAGGAAATGGTACAAGGCGCATTTTCTTTCACGGTACACATCACGGTATGGAATGGCTTACCGCAAAGCTCCTGATGCAATTTGCTACCGAAATAGCAGACGAAAACTATGATGCACGCATACTATTGAAGAAATGCACCCTCTATCTCGTCCCTATGGTCAATCCGGATGGGGTAGAAATTGCAGTTTCCGGTAAGCCTTGGCAGGCCAATGCCCGCGGAGTTGACCTGAATCACAATTACGATGCACTCTGGCACCGTTCTAAACTTGCAGAAGTAAAAAACGGTATTACGGGGCCTGGACCAACCCGATTTTCCGGACCGTTTCCGGAATCGGAACCGGAAACCCAGGCGATGGTCAACTTTACTCGGCAAAATTCCTTTGATTTATCTCTCGCTTTTCACAGTCAAGGAGAGGTAATTTACTGGGATTTTTGCGGATATGCACCAAAGGAATCCCTCGCCTATCTTGACCGCTTTGAAGCGGTTAGTCCCTACCTGCGGGACATTCCGGAAGGAGCTGCCTCCTTTGGTGGATACAAAGATTGGTTTATTCAGACCTTTAAAAAGCCGGGGTTTACCATTGAAATCGGGCGAGGATCCAACCCTCTTCCCAGTTCGGACTTTCCTGAAATTTACCAAAGAACACTTCCGTTAATGTTAGAGGCACTAACCTTTCAACCAACACTTGACGAATCCAAAAAAACCTGATAAAATAAGGAAAAATACACAGGAAGGGTTCTGACAAACATGGGATTTTCGTATAAAAAACAAATGCCCTCTGCAGCACATTTAAAGGAATTGATTCCACTGGAATCCGGAATAGCTGCACGACGGCAGGATCGGCTTACGGAGCTGAATCAAATTTTTACTGGAGAGGATCGTCGGCTTTTATTGATCGTGGGGCCATGCTCAGCAGACAATGAAGATTCGGTTTTGGATTATATTCAACGACTTGCCACGGTGCAAGAAAAAGTTAAGGATAAGATTTTTATTGTTCCTCGGGTTTATACCAACAAACCCCGTACTACCGGCGAGGGTTACAAGGGAATGATGCATCAGCCCAACCCCAGTCAAGAACCCAACGCTTTTGAGGGAATCAAGGCCATTCGTCGAATGCATTTACGGGTACTTGAAGAAACTGGCTTTATATCAGCAGACGAAATGCTCTATCCTGACAATCATCCCTATCTGGATGATATTTTAGGATACGTTGCAGTAGGTGCACGGTCGGTAGAAAACCAGCATCATCGTTTGGTTGCCAGCGGTGTAGATTTACCGGTTGGCATGAAGAATGGAACCGGTGGCGATACCAGCGTGATGTTTAACGCCATCCAAGCAGCACAACACGGCCATGATTTTATCTACCAAACTTATGAGGTCAGTACCCAGGGGAACCCCTTCACTCACGGGATTCTCCGGGGCGGCATTGACGAGCGGGGCAGAAACATCCCCAACTATCACTATGAGGATTTACTCCGAATTGCCGAAGAATACGACAAGAAAGGATTTCAAAACCCGGCACTTATCATTGACACCAATCACAACAACTCTGCCAAACAATACAGGCAGCAGCCAAGAATTGCTTCCGAGGTTATGCACAGTATGGCTTATGAACCATTGCTCCGAAAGATGATCAAAGGGTTTATGATTGAAAGTTACATCGAGCCCGGATCCCAAAAGATTGATGAACACGGAACCTATGGAAAATCCATCACAGACCCATGCCTTGGATGGGCGGAAACCGAAGCCATGATATATGAAATGGCAGAAAAATTGTAATATCAATAAACCCCCGTTGAAACGGGGGTTTTATATTGTATGAATAAAAGAAAATCGGCAACAGCCGATTTCAGGATATGAGTATACAGAAATTTACTGGATAAAAAAATCCTCGTCCGAAGACGAGGATTTTTCAGTTCCGGCGATGTCCTATGTTCCCGGGCGGTCGCCCGCCAAGTATTGTC
>JAZURN010000011.1:0-28860 GCA_045606185.1 Ructibacterium sp. | reverse complement strand
CATCCGGGGGACATTACCGTCATCTGGAGCGGAATCTATGTTCCACTTTTTATTAATAGCATCTCTTAACTCCGAAATATCAGGAATTGTTCCAGTCGATACCTTTATCATTTGCTTATTTGATAGAACGGTATTATTTTCTGGTATAGTATTATCAAAAGCATTGAGGGCGTTTTCGGGCGTTGTCTTAGGGGATACAAAGGTATCATCTAAGCCTTGGCGCTATTTCCATTGACAAAAACCTTGTTGATGTCGCCTATAACTTTACCGGCAAATCGTTCTTTTTCGATTTTGCGTTTTTGTTTAAGTTTTAATGAAACAAATTTTTTCAAAAAAAACTCTTGACAATTTTTAAAATAGGGCGTATAATATGTTTCAAATTTGAATATCACAAACGACTATGACGAAGACGGTCGGATTGCAGCGTCTTGAGAGAGTTGGCGGTGGGTGCGAGCCAATGACAAAGCTTTCCAATGACCCATCACTTCTGAGTTGGAGGACCGAAAGCAGTTTGCAAGTAGATTCCTTCCGTAATGCTGCGTAAAAGCAAGGGCTTGTTAGAGCCTACAAAGTGGCGGAACTTGTTCCGCAATTTGAGTGGTACCGCGAGTTGTATAACCCGTCTCAAAGGTTTTCTTTGGGATGGTTTTCTTGTTTTATTCAAATCCTTTTTAATCACAACCAATCAGAAAGGAGAAAAAACAAACATGGACTACAATTTAAAAGAGGTTGCAGGCAGAATCAGGGACCTGCGAGAGGCAAAAGGTTACACCCAGGAGGAGCTTGCTAAACTGACTGGCGTATCTGTGGATGACTACAAACTTTTGGAAGAGGGCGAAACCGACTTCAGTTTTACCTTTATCTACAAGTGTGCCAAAGCTTGTAACGTTGAAGTTGTTGACATCTTGGAAGGTACCAGTTCTACCCTTACCTCCTTTGCTATTACCAGAAAGGGCGAGGGTCTTAAAATTATCAAGAAACAAGGTGTGGTTTACAACAATCTGGCACCCAAGTTCCGGGATAAGCTTGCTGAGCCGTTTTTGGTTAAGTTCCCCTATCTTGACGAGGAACAGAACGCTCCCATTAAGTTAAACTCCCACAACGGGCAGGAATTTGACGTTATCGTCAAGGGTTCCCTGAAGGTTCAGGTAGGAGACCATGTTGACGTTCTCCATGAGGGCGACTCCATCTTCTACAACAGTATCATTCCTCATGGCATGATTGCTGTCAGCGAGGGTGGTTGTGAATTCCACGCTGTTGTCTTAAATCCTCAAGACGGACACTTTAGCGAGGAATACCCCGAAGCCCCCTTTATTGCCGCAAAAGCCGCAACTGCTGCTAAGGCTGCAA
Source organism: Ructibacterium sp. (assembly GCA_045606185.1). GTDB lineage: Bacteria > Bacillota > Clostridia > Monoglobales > Monoglobaceae > Ructibacterium. The sequence continues at coordinate 27,510 of JAZURN010000011.1, read as the reverse complement.
AAAAGACCGTTGCCGATAACTTTATCGAGTCTTCTTACGACGAAAAGGGCATCTTTAACGGCATCACGTTTAAAAATGATGATAAATTCAACTTCGCTTTTGACTGCGTGGATGCCATTGCCAAGAAATCTCCTGACAAGCGGGCAATGCTCTGGCTTTCCAACGACAAACAGGAACGCACCTTTACCTTTAGCGATATGAAGAAGTATTCTGCAAAAACTGCCAACTACTTTGAGTCCTTGGGCATTAAACGAGGCGATACGGTTATGCTAGTCTTAAAGCGGCATTACCAGTTCTGGTTCTGTATGCTGGCACTTCATAAGATTGGTGCAATTGCAATCCCCGCCACCAATCAATTGGTGGAACATGACTTTACCTACCGTTACAAAGCCGCCGGCGTGAAAGCCATTGTCTGTACTGCAGACGGGGATGTTTCCACCGAGGCAGAAAAAGCAGCGGCTGAATTCCCCGGCATGACCAAAATCCTGGTGGGTGGCGAAAAGGACGGCTGGAATAACTTTGATGTGGAAATGGAACGGTTCAGCACCCACTATAACCGTACCGAGAGTTCTCCCTGCGGCGACGACCCGATGCTGATGCTCTTTACCTCCGGCACCACAGGTTATCCCGGGATTGCTACCCATTCCTACAAATATGCTCTGGGACACTATCCCACCGCAAAGCATTGGCACAATGTGAATCCTGATGGTCTTCACTTTACCATTTCCGATACCGGCTGGGGTAAGGCGCTCTGGGGCAAACTATACGGGCAGTGGCTCTGCGAAGCAGGAGTCTTTACCTACGACTTTGACCGATTTCACTCCGAGGATATTCTTCCTCTCTTTAAAAAATACAACATCACAACCTTCTGTGCACCGCCTACCATGTATCGTTTCTTCATTAAGGAGGATTTGTCCAAGTACGACCTTTCCTCTATCGAATATGCAACAACTGCCGGCGAGGCGTTAAACCCGGAGGTTTACAATCAGTTCAAAAAAGCAACCGGTCTTAACATCATGGAGGGCTTTGGTCAAACCGAAACCACCCTTTCCATTGCCAACTTTGTGGGTTCCACCCCGAAAATCGGTTCCATGGGAAGACCCAGTCCACTTTATGATGTTGTAATTCTCGACCCGGATGGCAACGAATGCAAAACCGGCGACACCGGTGAAATCTGTATTCGCACCAAGGAGGGAACTCCCTGCGGACTCTTTATTGGCTACTATCTGGACGAAGAAAAAACCAAGGATGTATGGCATGACGGATTCTACCATACCGGCGACCAAGCAACCATGGACGAGGACGGCTACCTCTGGTATGTAGGTCGTATTGACGATGTTATCAAATCTTCCGGCTACCGCATCGGGCCTTTCGAAATCGAGAGTGTCATCATGGAACTTCCTTACGTTTTGGAATGTGCTATCACGGCAGTGCCCGACGAAGTGCGTGGACAGATTGTAAAAGCAACCATCGTTTTGACCAAGGGAACCGAAGGTACCGACCAGCTGAAAAAAGAGATTCAGGAATACGTCAAGACCCACACTGCTCCCTACAAGTACCCAAGAATCGTGGACTTTGTAAATGAACTTCCCAAAACCATCAGCGGAAAGGTTCGCCGTGTAGAAATCCGGAACAAGGATTTGGAAAAGAACAAGTAAGAACAATCAAAAAGGTCGCATCGTACGATGCGACCTTTTTATTTTCCAGCAAGGTATTCCTCAATATAATGAGATGCCGTAGCACCGTCGGCTGCAGCAGTAACAATCTGGCGAACCGCTTTGGTTCGCACATCTCCCACAGCAAAGACGCCGGGAAGATTCGTACGGGTACTTTCATCTGCAATAATATAACCAGCATCATCCAACTCCACCTGTCCTAGGTACAATTCGGTTTCGGGGACACGTCCAATACTGATAAACAAGCCCTCAACAGGGATTTCCCGCACGGTTTTATCAAGCTTATTTCTGGTTTTCACTGCGGTTACTTTCCCGTCAGCCAGAATATCATCGACGGTGCTATTCCATACAAACTCCACATTCTCTGCCTGCATCAATGGTTCATGATACACCTTGGTAGCACGAAGGCTATCCCTACGATGAATCAGATACACCTTTTCGCAAATGTTAGAGAGCAAGAGTGCATCTGCCGCTGCGGAATTTCCTCCACCAACCACAGCAACGGTCTTGCCGCGGTAAAACATACCATCGCATGCAGCACAGTAGCCAACGCCCTTGCCGATAAGGTCTTCCTCCTCGGGAAGACCCAAATGTCTATGTTCTGCACCGGTGGCAAGAACCACCGCACAAGCCAAAAAAGTTCCTGCCGAGGTTTCCACCTTTTTTTCTTTCTCGGTCAGCTCCACCGCCAAAACCTCTGCCTGGAGAGTTTCTGCCCCGAATCTCTGGGCGCCGTTTTGCATTTTGAATCCAAGGGAAAATCCGTCAATCCCCTCGTCGAATCCCGGGTAATTATCAATCATTTGTGTCTGGGTCATCTGTCCACCGGCAGAAAACTTTTCCACAACCAAGGTCAAAAGCCCCGCTCTGGCACAGTAGAGAGCCGCCGTATAGCCTGCCGGACCACCGCCGACAACAATGACATCATATCTTCTTTCAGGCATAGAAACACCTCAAATCTTATAGCATTTCCAGAATCTGGTTCTTGGGTTTTGCGCCAACACCACGGCTGACAATTTCCCCATTCTTTATCACAAAAAGAGAAGGAATACTCATCACTTCAAATTTTGCTGCAAGCTCCGGTTCCTCGTCCACGTTGACCTTGCAAACCTTAATTTCGGGATGTTCCTCTGCAATTTCGTCCACAATGGGGGAAACCATTCTGCAAGGACCGCACCAGCTTGCCCAAAAGTCCAGCAGAACTGGCTTTTCACTCTTTAATACTTCTTGCTCAAAATTATCTTGATTGATTACAACAATTGCCATTATTTGTTTCCTCCTTTTTGTTAGTTTTGTTGTTTGCATGATGAGTATACCATAGATAGCAGAAAAATAAAATACTTTTTTCGATATTTTCCGCAAAAAAAGAGAAGCTCCCGCTTCTCTTTTTCCTTTCTCCTCTTATTCTTCCACAGAAAAATCTTCCTCATCCAAATCCTCAGCAGATACAGTAACCTTATCCTTTTTGGAAAACAGTTCGGTTACCTTATCAATAGCATCCGGTGCCAAGTCCAAAAGACGGTCGTAAACACTATTTTGAGGTGTTACCGGAATCATTCGGATTTTACCATTTCCTACCACCAGGAATCCCTCGGGGGTAAGTGAAATACCACCACCGGTGGCACCGCCGAACATATCCTTGGGGTCCTTGCCGCCTTTGGCATTGAACTTCTCGAACTCGGAACCTCCAACCCCAAAACCAATGGCAACCTTGGAGATGGGTATAATCACAGAACCATCCGGTGTTGTGATTGCATCCCCTACAATGGTGTTGACATCAATCATACTCTTAAGTCCTTGAAGGGCGGTGTGCATAATCCCTTCGATTGCATGTTTGTTTTCAGCCATGTTTTACACTTCCTTTTGTAAAATATTGTTTTACATAAGTAATCGCCGACCACCCTGCTTGCTTGATGATTGCATTGATAATATGTGCCGGCCTTACCTTAATTATACTCTTTACTTCCAAATCAAACCGTGGATGGTAAAAATCCGGAGTAACCTCCAAACTAGGGTATGCAGCCTTAAAATACCTAACCAAAAAGGGGTATCCAAGACCAACAAAATTCCACAACATTCCATAGAGCATCCCGGTATGGGCAGGATTCCCTGTGCCGAAATCCAGGCGAATCCACAGGGATGAAATTTCAATTCGGTGCCGGGTATCTTCCAAAAAAGTACGAATAACATCCTTGGCTTCCCGGTAAATCTCCTGATATTCTCCTAAAACCTCGGAAAGCCCGCCGTGCTGATAACCACCTTTTTCCTTATCATAAATTCGTTTTTTGTCTTTTTCCCACCGTGCTGAAAAACCGTTCTTTTTCTGTTCCGTTTTCTGTTTCTTTGACGTTGTCTTCCTTATGGGAGTATTCGCTACCGACTCGGAATTCTTCCCGGAAAAGTCACGAAAAAAAATCTTTTTTCGAAACCCAAAGCCCCGAAGCTCAATCAGGAGCTTTTTGTCAAAGACGTGCAGATAAAGAGACCAGTTATGCCAGAGGGCAACTCCAACTGCCAGAATTACCACAGCCAGCATTACCAAAAGGCTCAACCACAGATACCCCATCTGGCTCCCCCTTTACCATCATTCCAATTCTTCCGTTTCAATTTCTTCCTGTTTTTCTATTTCTTCGGACACTGATTCTTGTTTCGAATCACTTTCTGCCATAGTCATCTGCTCTAGTTCCATTTCCAGCTGCTGGGCTTCCTCGGATTTACCGAACTCTTCGTATTCGGGAAGTTCTGCAACTGCCTCCACTCCAAAACACCGCAAAAACTCCTGCGTAGTACCAAACAAGAGAGGTCTTCCCGGTGCATCCAGACGTCCCACTTCTTCAACCAATCCCCGCTCCACCAGACGATTGACCACATAATCACAGTTCACACCCCGAATATGCTCAATCACGCTCCGGGTTACCGGTTGCTTATATGCCACAATTGCCAAAACCTCAATAGCAGCGTTGGAAAGGCTCTGCTTTCGTCTGGGTTCTGCCAACATGGCAACATAATCACGGTACTCGCCACGGGTACACATCTGATAGGAATCCTCCATCTTAATAATCTGGATACCACGCCGTTCATAGTGATATTCATCCATCATTTGTTTCAAAATTTCCCGCAAAGTGCGCTTGTCCACATCCACAATATCAGCAAGCCGGTCCAAATCCACCGCATCTCCTGCGGCAAACAAAAGACTTTCAATGATTGATTGTATCTCTTTTTTTTCCATTTTCTAATCCTCAATTCCGGTTAAGTCCACCCCGCCATCGTCGGTACGAAACACCTTGGGATTGGCGATATTCATATCTTCTCCGTATTCTACCCGGATTTTTTTCATCTTAATCAGTTCTAGCACAGCCAGAAAAGACGCAACTGCTTCCGGTTTGCTCTTGGCGCCGGAGAACAAATCCTTAAACATCATCTGGCTCTTCCGCAGAAGCCGGTTCCAGATTCCTGCAACCTTCTTCCTAAGAGAAACCTTCTCGTGTCCCACAATTCCCTCAAAAGAATGCTTGGGTGGCGGCTGTTTCCGCTCCAGCTTCTGGTAGGCACGCTTATAAGCCTCCATCAAATTTTCTACCGTCATACTTGCGTAATTCCACTCCGCAGGAGGACGTTCAATCACATCAGGAACCTTATAAAATCTGGTAGCACCGATGTTCTGCCGGGGGCGGAGATACTCCGCCGCTTCCTTAATACGGCTGTATTCCAAAAGACGCCGCACCAACTCTTGACGAGGGTCAACCTCTTCTGCTTCTTCTTCCGGCTTGGGAAGTAGCATTTTGGATTTGATTTGCAGCAGCGTTGCCGCTAGTACCAGAAATTCACTGGAAACCTCAAGGTCCATTTCCTGCATCTCTTGCACCACAGCAAGATACTGGTCCAATATCATGGAAATCGGAATATCATAAATGTTAACCTTATTCTTTCGAATCAAAGTTAAAAGCAGATCCAAAGGACCCTCAAAATGTTCCAGCTTGTAGTTGATTTGCTCCATACTTACACCTTATTTTAGTGGATTATCCATCCTATCATCGTTTCGTAAAACTCCATAATTGCCGCCTCTGCTCCAAACAACAGGTTGTTGAAGATGGGCAGGTTAATTAAAAGAATCAAAAGAATAAAGCCGTATCGCTCATATTCCATAATCTTGAAATAGATTCTTTGAGGCAGAATGGCATTAAGCACCTTAGAACCATCCAAAGGCGGTATGGGAATCAGGTTAAAGAGACCCAAACCTAAATTGATTCGCACCAGATACAAGCAAATAATATACCCAACTGTTACCAACATATAGGAAACCTGTCCGTTCATGGTAAAGCTCATCTTTCCCAGAATTACTACACCAAACTGCGCCAGAAAAGCCAGCAAGAAGTTGGAAAAAGGCCCTGCTAGAGAGGTCAGCACCATGCCGCCTTTCTTTCTGTTAAAGTTCCATGGATTCACAGGGACAGGTTTTGCCCAGCCGAACCCAAAAACGAACAGACAAAGTGCACCAAACGGGTCTAAATGGTGGAAAGGATTGAGAGAAAGTCGCCCTGAATCCTTTGCCGTTTTATCTCCCATCCAGTAAGCAGACAAACCGTGTGCCAGTTCGTGTACCGAAAGAGAAAGCAAAACCGCAAATGCAGTAATGCAAATATATAGTAGTTTTTGACCCACGGGCAACGCCGAGTTACCAAGTAATCGTAAAAGCATAAAAAACCCTCCTATAAATCACAAGAAACAATATCCTCATACCGTTCCCGCCGAACCACCAGGGTTGCCTTGCCGTCCTTGACCATAACAATGGGAGGTTTCGGAATCCTGTTATAATTGCTTGCCATAGAATAGTTATAGGCACCGGTGGTCTGGATTGCAAGCAGATCCCCCGGCTCTACCTTAGGTAGCTTTGCCTCGGAAATCAGAATATCCCCCGATTCGCAGCACTTTCCGGCAATGGTTGCAGTAATCTCGGCTTTTCCAGCCGGATTTTCAGGAAGAACAGCCGTATATTCCGCATCATACATAATGAATCTGGGATTATCTGCCATACCACCATCCACCGAAATATAAGTACGGATATTGGGAATCTCCTTAACAGCACCCACTGTATACATAGTCAGTCCTGCATCTGCCACAATCGACCGCCCCGGCTCCATCAGGATAAAGGGACAGGGAATCCCTAATTTCTCGCTCTCTACCCGAACCACTTCGGATACCGAGCGAATATATTCGTCATAATTGATGGGGGCATCTCCCTCTACATACTTACTGCCAAAACCGCCCCCCAGATTCAGTTCCGACAAAGTCAAATCATACTTTTCCTTGATTTCTCCTAAAAACGCCATCATGGTCTTTGCCGCAAGACGGAACGGCTCCAGTTCAAAAATCTGGGAACCAATATGGCAATGGACACCCACCACCAAAATATGCTCCATGGAAAGTGCCGCTTTGATGATTTCTTCTGCCTCGCCGGTTTCCAATGCTACACCGAATTTAGAATCAATCTGCCCCGTCTGGACAAAGCTATGGGTATGGGCATCAATGCCAGGCTTAATCCGGAATAAGATTTCTGCATTTTTTCCACGCTCGCCCGCAAGACGGTTCAGGGTATTCAGTTCAAAAATATTATCCACGATAATCCGACCTACACCATTGTCCAGTGCCAGAATCAGCTCATCCTCTGTTTTGTTATTTCCGTGGAAATAAATATGTTCTGCAGGGAATCCTGCCTGAAGTGCTGTGTACAGTTCGCCGCCGGACACCACATCAACGCCCATTCCCTCTTCCTTCATAATCCGATAAATCGCCTTACAGGAGAGTGCCTTGCTGGCATAGAGAACTCTACCACGACCGTCATAATAATCTTTCATGGCCTTCAGATAGACCCGGCAGTTGTTCCGTATGGTTGTTTCGTCCATAACATAAAGCGGCGTTTTAAATTCCTCTGCCACCTTTACCAAATCGCAACCGCCCATCTGCAGATTTCCGTTTTCATTGATGTCAAGACAGTCCATTACAAAGTGCATTTCCTTATTTCTCCTTCATTTGCGTAAAATATCCTACTTTGCATTGTACCACAACAGCCAGCATTTGTCAAACTTCTCATCTCATGGAAAGTATACACAGAAACCATCTCTTTTAACGCCGCTTTTTGTACAAAAATTTTTCAAAAAAATGTAAAAAAATACTTGTCATATCAAACATCTTGTGATATACTATTATGGCGTTTGGACTTAACCGTCTAAATAGCTTAATCACACACGCTTGGCGATTGCCCGAAAAGTGCCGCACTACCCATGACGGTTTCAGGGCGAGATGACCCCAGGCGGAGGAAAAAACTATGGAGGTGTTAAATCATGGGAGTTATTCAAATGAAGCAGTTGTTGGAAGCAGGTGTTCACTTCGGACACCAGACCCGTCGTTGGAACCCGAAAATGGCAGAGTACATTTTCACCGAGAGAAACGGCATCTACATCATCGACCTGCAAAAGACCGTAAAGAAGATTGAGGAAGCTTACTACTTCGTACGGGACATCGCAGCAGATGGCGGCAGCGTTCTCTTTGTTGGTACCAAGAAGCAGGCACAGGATGCCATCCGTGAAGAGGCTGAACGTACCGGTATGTACTTTGTAAACGCAAGATGGCTGGGCGGTATGCTGACCAACTTCAAAACCATCAAAAACAGAATTCAGCGTTTGTATCAGCTGGAGAAAATGGCTGAAGACGGCACCATGGCTCTTCTTCCCAAGAAGGAAGTTATCAAGCTGAACCTGGAGCAGGAACGTCTTGAGAAGTTCTTGGGCGGCATCAAGGAAATGCGGGATCTTCCCTCTGCACTCTTTGTTGTTGACCCCAGAAAGGAAAAGAACGCCATTGCTGAAGCACACAAGCTGGGCATCCCCGTTATCGCTATTGTTGATACCAACTGTGACCCGGAAGAGGCTGATTACCCCATTCCCGGTAACGACGATGCAATCCGTGCGGTAAAGCTGATTGTTTCTACCATCGGTAATGCAATCTTAGAGGGCAAGCAGGGCGAGCAGGTTGCTCCCGAGGCAGCTCCCGCTGCAGAAGCACAAGAAGATGTAAACTTAGACATGCTGGACGACTAATTTCGTCCCTTTAAGAATCCAAATACAGAAAGGAAGATATACCATGGCATTTACAGCACAAGACGTAAAGAAGCTGAGAGAAATGACAAACTGCGGTATGATGGACTGCAAGAAGGCTCTGACCGAGACCGACGGCGATATGGACAAGGCCGTTGAGTACTTGAGAGAAAAGGGTTTGGCTACCGCTGCAAAGAAGGCAGGCAGAATTGCTGCCGAAGGTATTGTTAAGGCATATGTAAACGGCAACGTTGGTGTTTTGGTTGAGGTTAACTCCGAGACCGACTTCGTTGCAAAGAACGAAGACTTCCAGAGCTTTGTTCAGGGCATTGCAGAGGTTATCGCTGCAGGCAATCCCGCTGATGTGGAAGCACTTAAGGAAATGAAGCTGGGCGCACAGACCGTTGGCGAAGCTCTGACCGAGAAGATTGCAACCATCGGCGAGAACATGAATATCCGTCGTTTTGCAAGAATCGAAACCACTGGTGCACTGACCACCTACACTCACGCAGCCGGCAAAATTGGTGTTTTGATTGAAGCAGATGCTCCTAACAACGATGAGGTTACCGAGTGCCTGAAGAATGTTGCAATGCAGATTGCAGCACTCAATCCTAAGTACCTGTCCGATGCAGATGTATCGGAAGAATACAAGAACCACGAGAAGGAAATCCTGATCGCACAGCTGAAGAACGATCCTAAGAACGCATCCAAGCCCGACAACATCATTGAAAAGATGATTACCGGTCGTCTGGCAAAGGAACTGAAGGAAATCTGCCTGCTGGGTCAGGAATACGTGAAAGCCGAGAACAAGGAAACTGTTGCTCAATATGTAGAAGCAGTTGGCAAGAAAATCGGTGCTACTGTTACCTTAAAGCAGTTCGTTCGTTTTGAGACCGGCGAAGGTCTCGAGAAGAAGGACGAAAACTTTGCAGACGAAGTTGCAAAGATGATGGGCAACTAATCGTAAATTTTAAAAGCCATGGATTGCTATCGCAGTCCATGGCTTTTTTCTTTTCGCATTTGAAATCCTTTAAAAATTTCATAAACCCCAATCAGGAGAAGAAACCCACCGAACATTTTTTTTAGAAGCTCCCCCTCCAGCATCCGGGTTGCAAGAAAAGCTCCTCCTGCTGCACCTAACATACCGCTATATCCGATGATGAGTGCCGTCTTAACATCTACATTCTTATTCCGGATATGCACAAACAAAGACGCCAATGCCGTTGGCAGAAAATAAACGAGGTTAATCCCCTGTGCCACCTGCTGGCTGACCCCGGAAAAGAAAATCAACGCCGGAATCAGAATGGCACCGCCACCAATTCCCATGCCGCTGATGACCCCGCTCAACAATCCAATGATAATATTTAACATGGTCCCTCTCCTCCTACAGAATCATTTTGGATGCGGTTATGATTATAACACTGCCAAAAATAATCTTCAGCCATTGCTTTGGAATCTTTCCCAAAAGCTTGGCACCAATTAACCCACCCGCAATGCCACCAACGGTTACCGGAATCCAGATTTTTAAGTTAAAATATCCTCGGGAAAGATAAAAAAAGGTGCTGACAGCAGACAATCTTGATATGACAGCAATTGCGGTAGCGTGAGCTTTTTTAGAATCCATCTTCAAAAACTTCTCCATGGCAGGAACGACCACACTTCCGCCACCGGCACCAAAGAGCCCGTTTAAAACACCGCTAACCAGACCAATCAAAATATGTTTCCAATACTTTTTCAAATAAACCACCTCAAAAAAAGAAAAACTACCTTTGGTAGTTTTTCTTTTTTTGAGAACTTTATTCCTTATTTTACAAAATCAAATTCTACACCGTACATCCGTACCGTGTCGCCCTCCTCAATGCCTGCATCCTCTAATTGAGCAATCACGCCAAACTTAATCAGTGAACGCTGGAAGTATTGCAAGGATTCGTAATCGTCGAAATTGGTGGAGCCGACAATCTTTCGTACTCGAAGGCCCTCTACCTCGTAAGCACCATCTTCTGCCACCGTTACGGTAATGGTTTCATCCGTTCTTCGAAGTTCCGGATCGAACATTTCGTATTCTTCCTCTACCGCATCCTTAGGAAGCTTGGACAAAGTTTCCCAGGTCAGGTTCAGAACATCCTGCAACCCCTGGCGAGTTGCCGCCGAAATGGGGAATACCTGATATCCCCGTTCTTCCAAGGTGGTCTTGAATACTTCATAGTTTTCCTCAAAAGAGGGTAAATCCTTTTTGTTTGCCAGAACAATCTGAGGTTTTTCCGCCAGTTTGGGACTATAGAGCTCCAGTTCCTTGTTAATAGCGTCAAAATCCTCCAGAGGGTCACGCCCTTCAATGCCAGACACATCCACGATATGCAAAAGAAGTCGGGTTCGCTCTACATGGCGAAGGAATTTATGTCCCAAACCTACACCCTCATGAGCTCCCTCAATAATACCCGGGATATCTGCTACAACAAAGCCGCTGCCCTCGCCCATATCTACAACACCCAAATTAGGCTGCAGGGTGGTAAAATGGTAATTGGCAATCTTGGGTCTTGCATCACTGACAATAGACAAAAAGGTAGATTTTCCCACATTCGGAAAACCAAGAAGTCCCACGTCGGCAATGAGTTTTAGCTCCAGTGTTACCTCGTGTTCCTCGCCGGGCATCCCGGATTTTGCAAACTTGGGAGTCTGTCTGGTGGCGGTAGCAAAGTGTGCATTGCCCCAACCGCCGGTGCCACCCTTTGCTGCAACAGCACGTTGACCATCCTCCTTCAAATCGCAAATAACCAAATTGCTTTCTGCTTCCCGAATCAAGGTTCCCACCGGAACCCGAACCTCCAAATCCTGACCATTCTTACCATTTCGCTTGGCATCTCTGCCATGACCGCCTGCCTCCGCCAGATACTTTCGTTTATAACGGAAATCCATCAAGGTGTTAATGTTCTTATCCGCAACAAAGACCACGTTTCCACCACGACCGCCATCCCCACCGTCAGGACCGCCTGCCGCTACATATTTTTCCCGATGAAAGGTTACAGCACCATTGCCACCGTCCCCTGCCTTAATGTAAATTTTCGCATAATCCGAGAACATATCGACACCTCCTGTCAAGTCTGTTTTTCCCAAAAATTGGGGCGAAAAAAGGGACGGACTTTTGTCCGCCCCTTATCGTGCAAAATTACTGAGCGATTTCGTAAACAGATACCTGTTTCTTATCCTTGCCCTTCCGCTCAAATTTTACTCTGCCGTCGATCAAAGCAAAGAGAGTATCATCACTACCCTTGCCGACGTTGATACCGGGATGAATCTTAGTACCTCTCTGACGAACGAGAATGTTACCTGCCAGAACCGGCTGACCGTCGCCCTTCTTCACGCCAAGACGTTTGGACTCGGAATCTCTACCGTTTTTGGTACTACCCATACCTTTCTTATGAGCCATGTTTTCTCACTCCTTCAAATTCAAGTAAAGCGCCAATGTTTAGGCGTTGATTGCAGTAATTTCTACCTTGGTATAAGGCTGTCTGTGACCCTGCTTCTTGTGATAACCCTTCTTCGGCTTATACTTGTAAACAATGATCTTCTTTGCCTTACCCTGCTTTGCAACGGTTGCGGTAACGGTTGCACCGTCTACATAAGGAGCACCAAACTTTGCGTCCTCACCGCCAACTGCCAAAACCTTATCAAAGGTTACAGTGCTACCAGCTTCTGCATCCAGCTTCTCGATAAAAACAACATCGCCTTGTTCTACCTTGTACTGCTTGCCGCCGGTTTCAATAATTGCGTACATAATCGTAATCCCTCCTATTACCCAAGACTCGCCATCGAAGGCGTCCTTTTTTAGGAACTTCCAACCTTTTCTGCGCGGTTACCGATATATTCTAACACATTATAAGAAATTTGTCAACAAAAATTTTCATCTTTTTTGTATCAATTTCCTTCTCCTGCTTACTGCTTTTCAAACTTGGATTTTGGCATCTTACAGAGGGGACAAACCCAATCTTCCGGGAGGGCTGCAAATTCTTCGTCAGTTCCCTCGAAGGTATAACCGCAAATGGTGCAGACATATTTACCACCCATCTCCTCTGCCGGAGCGTTCGCCACATAAGTAGGAGCCTTATCAGAGGTCTTGCCTTTCTTGACCTTATGATAATAGTCGTAGGTCATGGGGCTTTCCTTACTTAACTTATCCATATCCACAATCTCACCGATATAAATAGTGTGGGTTAACACATCCACCTCTTTGATAACTCGACAAAGAATCCATGCACAGCTCTTATCATCCACCACCGGAAGTCCGGTGCTTCCCACCTTTTTCCAATTGGTACCCTCAAATTTATTGATATCCTTGGAGGATTGGAACCCGAATTTACCGATGGTGTCCTGGGATACCTCTTCTGATAAAATCGACAAGGTAAAGTAACCGCTTTTCCGGACCGCATCCTCGGTAAAATTCTGCTTATTCAACGATACCGCCATGGTCATTGGTTCCGCCGTAATCTGCATTGCCGCATTGGCAAGGCATCCAACCGGTTTGGAACCATCCAGAGAGCCTACAACATAAACACCATATGATAAATCAAATAAAGCCGTCATATCCATTTTCCATTTCCTCCCTTTCTCTCCATTCTTCCCAATTTTTTATTTCTTAAACCGCTCTATGATAGCATCAACAATCCGCTTAGATGCCAGACCATCCCCATAGGGGTTTACCGCCTTTGCCATCTTTTGATACGCAGTATCGTCTGTCAAGAGTTCCTTTGCCATTTCATAGATAACCTCTTGCTTGACGCCGGCAATCCTTACTGTCCCCGCATCCACTGCCTCGGGACGCTCCGTTTCTCCACGAAGAACCAGTACCGGTTTTCCAAGAGAAGGCGCCTCTTCCTGAAGTCCACCGGAATCGGTCATGACCATAAACCCACGGTTGATGGCATTATGAAGTTCATCTGCGTTGACCGGTTCAATCAACTTAACCCGATCCAAATCCCCTAAAATCTCATATGCCACTTCCCGTACAGCAGGATTCATGTGAACCGGATAAACAACCTCGATATCCTGGAATTCCTCTACCAATTGCCGAACCGCCTTACAGATATTCTGCAAAGGCTCTCCCAAATTCTCACGGCGATGAGCGGTCATTACAATGACACGCTTGGTGTCCCAGTGCATATTCCGCAAGATTTCATCCTTAAAATCGTAATCCTCACGCACGGTAGTCTTTAGAGCATCAATGACGGTATTTCCCGTTACATAGATATCCTCGTCCTTTACATTCTCCCGAAGAAGATTCTGACGGTTCCGTTCGGTAGGCGAAAAATGCATATCCGCAATCACACCGGTAATCCGGCGGTTTACCTCCTCAGGGAAGGGCGCATACTTATCAAAGGTCCGAAGACCTGCCTCTACATGACCTACCGCAATCTGGTTATAAAAGGCTGCCAGACTACCCACAAAGGTAGTAGAGGTATCCCCATGAACCAGAACGATATCCGGCTTAGCATCCTTCATAACCTCATCCAAGCCCTCCAGCGAACGTCCAACAATCTCTACTAGGGTTTGGCGGTCCTTCATGATGTTTAAATCATAATCCGGCTGAATATCAAAAATTTCCAACACCTGATCCAGCATCTGACGGTGCTGTGCCGTAACACAGACAATGGATTCTATTTCCCCAGGATGCTTCTCCAATTCCTTAACAAGCGGTGCCATCTTAATTGCCTCGGGACGGGTGCCGAACACAGTCATTACCTTGATTTTATTCATGATGTTCTTCCTCCATTTCTGACATTTCGCTATGAGAAGACGGGTCCTTTAGTTCTCCCATCAACCGCAGCGATACCAGTATAATCAAGAGTACAGAGAAAATCAACAAAAGACCCCGCAAATAACCCTTGATGGAGATAACCACCGCTGTCAAACACAAAACTGCAGTCATGGTATATAAAATAGCCACAGTCTGTTTTTGAGAAAATCCCATGTCCAAAAGCCGATGATGCAGATGCCCCCGATCCGGAGACATGGGCGAACGTCCGGTAAGCAAACGCCGAAGGATTGCAAACAATGTATCAAAAATCGGCAACCCTAGAATCAAAATAGGAACTGCAAAAGAGATAATTGCCGAAAGTTTCAGGAAACCTTGCACCGAAACACAAGCAAGGATAAATCCCAAAAATAAAGCACCGGTATCTCCCATAAATATCTTTGCCGGATTAAAGTTATAGGGCAGAAACCCAAATCCTGCTCCTGCAAGAGCTGCAGTCATAATCGCCACATTCAGGTTGTTACTAATCAAAAAAGTCATAGCAAGGAGGGACATAGACGCAATGGAAGAAACCCCCACCGCCAAACCGTCCAGACCGTCGATTAAATTAACTGCGTTACAAACCCCAACAATCCAAAGCATGGTAATGGTAACCGAAACCCAATAGTTTAGCACAAAATAAGGGGGACCAAACCACCCAGCAAAAGGGTTGGTAAAATGGGCAATCCGCACTCCGGAATAAACCACAATTGCCGCCGCCACAAGCTGGCAAAGGAGTTTGACAATGGCTTTCATATCAGTTATATCATCAATCACGCCAACTGTTACAATAATTACTGCACCAATCAAAATCCCCATGGTTTCCCGGTCAATGGTAGCAAAACAAAGAACACTGACAATGAAACCATAGAAAATTGCCAAACCGCCAATCAAGGGAATGGGTTTCTTGTGTACCCGCCTTGCATCCTTTGGAACATCAAGGGCATTGATTTTATGTGCCAGAGAAATGACCATAGGTGTTGCCGCAAATGAAATCAAAAACGCCATAACCAATGCCAAAAACACATAAATATTGTTATCGAAAAGCATCTTTACTTCCTCCTGTCCGCCAAGGATTACGGCTGGATAAATCCTACTTTACGATAGACCTTGGACAGAGTCTTCATGGCAGTTCTGGTTGCGATTTCTGCACCGTTTCGATAAACCTGCTCCAAATAATCCTTGTTTGCCATTAAATCATTATATTTTTCCTGAATGGGACGCAAGGTATCTGCAACAGTTTCTGCCACAGCATTTTTGAAATCCCCATAGCCTTTTCCGTCAAATTCTGCCTCGATCTCTTCCATAGTCTTTCCGGTAGTGGCGGAATAGATGCTCATTAGATTCATGACGCCCTCTTTTCCCTCCCCGCGCTTCACTTGAGAGCCGGAGTCGGTTACCGCACGCTTAATCTTTCGAACAACGGTATCAATGGAATCCAGCATCAAAATATAACCGTTTTCATTGGGGTCTGACTTGGACATTTTTTGGTGGGGATCCTGCAAGCTCATAATTCTTGCCCCTACCTTAGGAATATATCCGTCCGGAACCTTAAAGGTTTCGCTATAGGCGTTGTTAAAACGGTTCGCCAAATCTCTGGTCAATTCCAAATGCTGCTTTTGATCCTCTCCAACCGGAACCAAATCTGCCTGATAGAGCAGAATATCTGCCGCCATCAAGGACGGATAGGTAAAGAGTCCGGCATTGATATTATTCTCATGCTTTTTGGACTTATCCTTAAACTGGGTCATCCGGGAGAGTTCCCCCATATAGGTATTGCAGGTCAACACCCAGGAAAGCTGGGCATGTGCCGGAACATGGGATTGAAAGAAAATCGGGCTCTTCTCCGGATCTAACCCACAGGCAATAAACAAAGCCAGCAAGTCCATGGCGTTCTTCCTAAAATCCTTCGGGACCTGTCGGACCGTAATGGTATGCAAATCCGCCAACATAAAATAACACTCGTACTCGTCGGTTTTCTGGAGTTCTACCCAGTTCCGCAATGCGCCAACATAATTCCCCAATGTCAATGCCCCGGAGGGTTGAATTCCGCTCAAAATTCTTTTTTTCTCGCTCATCTTATTCACCCACTACTTCTTTCAACACATCGCCCAAAATGGCAATTCCTTTTTGAATTTCCTCTTCTGTGGCGGTGGAATAATTCATCCGGAAGGTACTGTACTTTGCCTTGTCGTCAACCATGGTTGTAGCACCCGGTACAAAGGCAACTCCCTTGTCCAATGCCTTCTTCATAACCTCTTTGCTGTCAAACTCCTCGGGCATGGTACAGAACAGGAACAAACCACCCTCGGGACAGGTATGGGTTACCGATTTGGGGAAGCACTTGTCCATGCAATCCATCATCAGCTTACACTTCTTTCCGTACGCCGCTCGAAGTTTTGCGATATGAGCATCAATATCATACCTTGTTACAAACTCATAGGCAATCATCTGGGAGAGAACATTGGTGTGCACATCCTCTACCTGTTTACAAATAATCATCCGTTCCATCAGCGCAGGGTGGCAGCTAACAAAGCCAAGACGAAGCCCCGGTGCCAAGATTTTAGAGAAGGAACCAAAGTAAACAACCCGACCATTTTTATCCATAGATTTAATGGTGGGGACCTCCTCTCCTGAGAACCGCAGTTCTCCATAAGGATTGTCCTCGAAGATGATAAAATCATAGGTTTCAGAAAGCTCCAGAAGCTTCTTCCGTTTCTCCAAAGACATGGTAATTCCTGACGGGTTCTGGAAAGTTGCAATGGTATAGACAATCTTCACGTTGGGATGAGTTTTTAAGGTTTCCTCCAGCTTTACCAAATCCAGCCCGTCTGCCTCTACCGGCACACCATAGATTTCCGCATTATTCACACGATAGGAGTTGAGTCCGCCGATAAAGCTAGGTTCCTCACAAATAACTCCATCCCCGGGGTTTAGTAATGATTTTGCCGCAAGGTCGATGCCCTGCTGACCGCCACTGCCAATAATGGTATCATCTCTGTCGCTGATGATTCCCTGTTTCGTCAAACGGTCAATAACCCAGTTCCGGAGGGGGGTATATCCCTCGGTAACACCGTAGGTTAAGGCAACCTTTCCCTGATTCTTTAGTACATCTGCCGCAATCTCAGCTAACTCCTCCGTAGGAAAGAGATTTGCGTCCGGGGCGCCACCGGCAAAGGAAATAATGCCCGGTTTCCCTAGTATCTTAAAAATTTCACGAATGGCAGAGCCTTCCATGTGTTTTACTTTATCAGAAAATTTTGATTCTATTCCCTGCATGGGTTCCATCTCCTTATGTAATAAATTCTAGTCCTCGTTGGTAATCTCTACAACTCCGATATAAGGCAGCTGCCGGAATCGCTCGTCACAATCCAAGCCATACCCTACAATAAACTTATCTGGAATCTCAAAGCCGATATAATCCGGGTCATATTCCACCTGACGGCGAGAGGGCTTGCTCAACAGAGCACAAACCTTAATCGACGCAGGATTCCGCTCCTCTAGCATGGGAAGCAGCTTTACCAGCGTGTTCCCCGAATCCACAATATCCTCCGCAATCAGCACATGCTTCCCGGCAATATCCACGCCCAAATCCTTCTTGATGCGAATTTCTCCGGTACTCTCGGTGCCGCTGCCATAACTGGACACCTGCATAAAGTGTACCTGAACATCCCCATCCAGTCGACGAACCAAGTCACTGACAAAGACAAAGCACCCCTTTAAAATACCCACTACAATCAGGTCTTTTCCCGCATAGTCCCGGTTAACCTGTTCCGCAAGTCTTGAAACTACGTCTTTAATCTGCTCCTCCGTCAGCAAAACTTCACCGACATTCATCTTTTGTGTCATAGGTAATCACCAATCCCTTTTTTGTATTTCCATTCACTTTATACGGTTCCGCAATCCGGTATCCGAGAACTGCAAGCACCTCATTGCCGCTGCATAGAAGCACTAACTTGTCTCTCTGCCCTTGCGGAATTTTTTCGTCAATCAAAAAATCTTTTAACTTTTTATCCCTGCCATCCCGATACACCGCAATTCTGTCTCCATCTCTGCGGTTTCGCAGTTCCAGAGAACGACCATCTAGTTTTTCAAAATCCAGCATCCATTGGTTTTCCAAAAGCCGCTCTGTTGGCGCTGTAAGCGTTAGAGAAACTGTCCCATCCGCCACCTGATAGCTTCCCTCCGGCTCCACCGGAAACCCTTGGAATGTACAATTTTTTTCTGCTTCTTCTATGGTTTGAAAGGCTAGCCACCCATAACTGACGGACACCGTTAAACCACCGGGCATAGCCACCGAACTACCGGTTTCCTTTTCCAAAAGGCCGAGAACATTCTCCCAGTGCTTTCGCTCCGCTTTGTACCCTTTCCCCATGACATCCTCCGCCGCAAGCTTACAAAGACGCACCTGCAAAGAAGGTTCTACCATGCGCAAGGATCCTATCTCCAAAACAACCGGTCTGCGGTTTGGCAAAGGCGAACCCAGCCGTCTATAAAGACGGTTCGCATAACCTTTCAGGAAATCTCCGTCCTCTGCCATATTTTTAGCAAGGTTGGAAAGCACGGTTAAAATATTGGGGTTAAACTGCTCCGCCAGTTGCGGTAACAACTGATGCCGGATTCGGTTTCTGGCGTATTGCTCATCAGCATTGGTACTGTCAGTACAGTAGTCCAGTTTATTTTCTGCCAAATATCCCTCAATTTCCGCTCGGGATACATCCAACAAAGGGCGAACCACACCATCTGCCCGCCTATAGCGAATCCCCGCAAGTCCCTCAATCCCGGTTCCACGCAAAACCCGCATCAAAACCGTTTCTGCTTGGTCATTTTGGTTATGGGCAGTAGCAATCTTCTGCGCTTGGTTAACTTCGCAAAGCTCCCGGAAACACCGATACCGTAGCACCCGTCCCGCCGTTTCCAAAGAGAGGCCCTCTGCTTCTGCAAAGTCCGGAACCGAAACTTTACGCAGAGAAAATGGTATCTTCCATGTTTTGCAAAGCTGCCGGACAAACAACGCATCTCTATCAGCCTCTTCGCCTCGAATGCCATGATGGATATGTGCCGCATAAATTGAGATGCCAAGTTCCTCTTTCAACTCGTTTAAAACATGCAAAAGGCAAACTGAGTCTGCCCCGCCGGAAACACCCACGAGAACTGTTTCTCCCTGACAAAAAAGGCCATGTCGCCGGATGGTTGTCCGAACCCTTTCTAAAACCTGCATCGTATTACATTGCATGATCGCCGCTCCAGTCTGTAAACATGGTATATTCGCCAATCCACGTTAGGTATTCGTAGCCTACCTCGCCGTTTCTATGTTTTGCAAAGTTACATTTTGCCTTATTGGGTTCTTCCGCATCCTCATGGTAATATCCCTCTCTATGAAGGAACATAACCATATCTGCATCCTGCTCAATGGCACCAGAATCCCGCAAGTCACTCAAAAGCGGTTCACGCTTTTCCTTATCCGAGGCACGGCTGAGCTGGGACAGGGCAATGATGGGAATGTTCAAATCATTGGCAAGAATCTTCAAGGTTCTGGAAATCTCCGAAATTTCCTGCTGACGATTTCCGCCCCGACTGTTTCCTGTAATCAATTGCAGATAGTCAATGACCACCAAATCAAGACCCTTGTCCAGCATCATTTTCCGGCAACGAGCACCGATTTCTGCAACCGTAATACTGGAGGTATCATCAACATAGATTCCTGCCTGACCGAGAACTGCAATGGCGTCCCCGATTTTCCCCCATTCATCATCGTTTTTAATATCGCCTTTTTTTATCCGTTCAGCACTGATTTTTGCCTCGGTACTGATCAATCGACTTGCAAGCTGTGCCGCCGGCATTTCCAAACTAAAAATCGCCACATTTTTCTTTGCCTTTACCGCCACATTCTTAGCAATATTTAAAACAAAGCTGGTCTTACCCATGGCAGGTCGTGCTGCAAGAATAATCAGTTCTGCCGGGTGTAATCCAGAGGTTCTTCGGTCGATATCAATAAATCCGGTAGGAATTCCGGTAACGCTGGAATCCTTTTTCGACAACTCCTCAAGACGGTTTAGGCTTTCATTCAAATATTGTTCTACATGGACAAGCCCTCGGGAATTCCGCTGCTGGGAAATTTCAATCACACCCTGCTGTGCTGCAGCCAGAATATCATCGGTTTTCTCATCGCCACGATAGCATTTGTTTCGAATATCCTCTGCCAAGCGAATCATCCGTCTTTGTACCGCCTTGTCCCGGACAATAGCGGCATATTGCGGAGCTCGTTCTGTGACAGGAACCAAATTTGCCACCTCAACAATAAAATTGATTCCACCAATCTTCTCTAACGTTCCACGCAGAGTCAAATGCTCTTTTAGGGTAACCAAGTCAATGGCTTTTCCCAAATTATAAAGTTCTAGGATTGCCTCAAAAAGTTCCTGATGCCGAGCGATATAAAAATCATTTCCCCGAACCACATCCACCACATCGGGAATGCAGTTTCGGTCCAGAAAAATAGCGCCTAGCAAAGATTGCTCTGCTTCATTGCTAAAAGGCATCGAGAGCTCTTCCTGTGTCTGAACTACCCCATTATTTTTTTCTTCCATTTGTTTCACCTGCTTTTCTTGCTTCAAAACAGTTTTAGTTCTCCTCGGTAACCTCCACCTTAAAGGTTCCTACAATTTTGGGATACAGAGTTACCTGTACCTCCCGAATCCCGCAGGTTTTAATCCCGTCTGGCAAGTCAATTTTTCTTTTATCAACGGTAATGTTAAACTGTGCTTTCAGGGCCTCTGCCACATCCTTGGAGGTAATGGAACCGAACAACCGTCCCTCTTTTCCTGCCTTGGCGGTCAGCTTTACCTTAACCTCTTTCAGCCGTTCTGCAATATTGGTGGCTTTGAGTTCCTCCTGATTTCTCTTATATTGCTCTGCACCCTTTTGACCCTCCAACTCATTGAGTGCCTGCTTGGTGGCAACTCTTGCAAGGCCCTTTGGTAAAAGGAAATTATTGGCATATCCGTCGCTGACGTTAATCAAATCTCCTTTTTTTCCTTGTGCTTTTACATCTTTTAATAAAATTACCTGCATGATGTCTCCTCCTTCATTTTATCCTCTATCGTTATCCAAAAATTGCCTCATCAATGGCGTCCTTCAGTTCTTCTTCCGCCTGGTCCAATCTGTCATTTTGAAGCTGTGCTCCGGCGATGGTAATATGTCCGCCTCCGCCCAGCTTTTCCAGCACAACCTGTACATTCACATTTCCCAAAGACCGACCGCTGATTACAATACGGTTTCCTGCCTCTGCAAGAACAAATGCAGCCTCAATTCCACGAATATTCAAAAGGTCATCCGCAGCCTGAGCAACCACCAACTGTGTATCTTTGCTCTTTTCAGTACACAGAGCAATGGCAATATTATCTCGATAAATTTTTGCACTGCTAATGATTCTCGACTTTTGAAGGTAAAGCTCCATGTCATTGCTAAAAAGGCGTCTTACATTGATGGGATCCGCACCTTTTTTTCGCAGATAGGATGCCGCCTCAAAGGTTCGGGTTCCGGTTTTAAAAGTAAAGCCTTTGGTGTCCAAATAAATTCCGCAATAAAGTGCCTCTGCCTCGTAAGAAGTGAGCTCCTTATCACAATCCAGATACTGTAGGATTTCGGTAACCATCTCACAGGATGAGGACACATAGGGTTCGTGATAGGAAAGCACGGTATGCTCCAAAAATTCCTCGCTGCGACGATGATGGTCAATCAACACCACGTTCTTGCAACGATTTAATAGTTCCGGGAATTCCACAATGCTGGGGCGATGCGTGTCCACCACCACCAAAAGGCTATTCTCACTCAATAAATCCAGCGCCCGTTCTTCGCCAATCATGCGTAGCTGATACTCCTCTTTCGAAAGAAGTTCCTTTAATATCATCTGGGTATGATTTCTTTCTCTATCCAAAACAATATAAGCATCCGCACCCAAAGAACGGAAAATTCGATACAATCCTACCGAAGAACCAAGACTATCTGCATCCGCATTGGCATGACCCATAATAAAGATTTTATCCGCTGTTTCTGCCAAATCACGAATGCCATGAGCAACCACACGTGCCTTTACACGGGTACTCTTTTCGATTTCCCGACCTTTGGCGCCATAAAACTGAAACCCTACCTCGGTCTTGACTACAACCTGATCTCCGCCACGGCCCAACGCCATATCCAATGCGGCATCTGCCAGTTCCTCATTCTCCAAAAGGGTATCCTTAGACTGTCCAATGCCAATGCTGAAGGTAACCGGAATCCGGTTTCCCTGGGAAATACTTTTTGCCTGTTCTAAGATGGGAAATTTCTCTTCCCACAATGGCTGGAACTTGGCAGCCTCAAAGAGGATTAAAAACTTGTCCCTCTCATAGCGAACAGAGATTCCCTCTCCCTTTTCTACCCAGCTATTAACACAATGTTCAATTTCTGCAAGCAAGGAGCCATGATTGGTATTTTGCGTCCCTTTGAATACCTCATCGTAATTATCTATCATCAAAGAGCAAACCACCGTCTTCTGATCTGCAATTTTCTTTTCCAGCTTTCGTTGCTCCGACAAATCAATAAAGTAAATGCCAACCAGTTTGTTTTCCTCATGATCCTGCAAAACGGAAATGGTCTTTCCTGTTACAAGATAATCTCTATCCCGAAACGTCATCGTCTGAGAAACCGGATTTTCATCTTCTGCAAAAATACTGAACTGCAGTTCGGCAAACAAATCCTGTAAAAATTCCCCGAACATCTCCTCCCGTCCCAGCATACTCTGGAATTTTCCATTATACCACTGCACACCGCCTGTAAGGTCTGTAACTACCATAGGTGCCGGAAAGGTCAAGACAGCAGCACGGGTTGTAGCTTCGGTGCAAAAGGAGAAACTTTCCAGCTTATCTAACAACCTCTGTTTCTTCCTTCTCGACAAGAACACACCAACCGCAGCAACTACAATAGCCATTAAAATTTCAACCAATCCTAACAACCGCAAATCTCTTGGTTCCTTTCCCACCAGCATCAACGTCAGCATTCCAAAGAGAAGAAAACAAATAACAAACAAAAGGCTCTCTTCCGCAAAAATACGTCTCCTCAATCCTTTTAATCCCTTACTCATGACCGAATTCCTCTCTTATTCTGAATCCAAACATACCATCAATCATCCCTAAAATACATAGTCCTTGGAAAAGCATACCCAAAAACAGATAGCCTACACATAATGCCATCAAATATACAGCACAGCGTGCATAACCGGAAGAAATTTTCTTTCTCAACTTATAGTCAAGAAAAGAAATGCCGCATACTCCAAAATAAGCATAAAGCAGAACCTCAATATTCCGAAGTGCTGCTGTCCAAACAGTAGTATCTGTAGAAAGCGAGGTTATCAAAAACAGGAGTGCGCCCAGATAACACATGGAACGAGGGGCACAAAATCCCCAAAAGGGCTGATAAATAATTCTGACCGGACGAAGCCGATGCAGAAGAAAGATCCCCAGCATAAACAACAGATAGCTTATCACAACCGAAAAACCAATCAAAAAGGAAGGAAGATACAGAAAAATCATATCTCGCATCAAATCAATCCCTTGATTCACAGCTACCTGTATTTCCTGTCCCTGTCCTGCAAATTGTCCTTCCATAGCTGCGAAAACATCATTCATACTTTGCCGGACACCATCCAAGGACTGATTGACAAGCGTTTCAATACCATGTCCATCGCCCATAGCGTTTAACAAAACCAGCTGCACCAAAAGACCAAATAAAATCATTCCAGCTCCGGAAAATATAATTCCTTGAAAAGTCAAGCCCTTCCGTAGACTACGTCCAACCACAATACCAGGCAAAAAACTCATCATTCCGATTAGCAAGGAATCAACCAGATTGCCTATTATGGCTAACAATAACAATTCTGCAACCAAAAAGGATACAACCAAAACTCGTATTCTGCGACGCATTCCAAGATACATCATGGGAATCCCCGCCAGAATCGTCATCAACAATGTCATATGTGGGACAAAAACCCCAATCAGCACCAACACCAAAGACAAAGCGGAGCAAACCACTCCCTCTACCAATGCCTTTATCACGCCTTTATTCATCGCATTCCCTTCTTACTTCCAAATGTTTCAACAAGCCGGATAAATCCCCAAAGCGACGTTCCAGAAGATGTTGTTTCTCCACTCCATCTTTGAGCATTTCTGTCATTTCTTCTTCTACTTCTTTAGGAGAAATTCCCAGACGACTGCAAAGCAGGTACGTTTGGATTAACAATCTTGCTCCATCCTGAATCAACCGCTCCCGGTTTTCACTGTCTGCTTCTGCAACAAGGTCACCATACAGATCTGTGATATTTTGAAGAATCTCGACTTGAATCAATTCAATTGCTTTGATATTATTCGCAATATTGATTTCCATCCATGCTCCTCCTCATCATAAACCACCCAGCTTAAGATTCTAATTAGGTTATTTTATAATAATACCAAAAAACCACTATGATTTCAACTATATTTTTGAGAAAAATCAAATAATTTTTAAATTTTTTTAATTGTTCTTTTTCTTGAATTCTGCAAATCATCCTGCACACACCCGAATGGGTTTTCATATACTACCTAAAGATAGAAAAAAGGAGGCAATTCCCTTGTCATATCAAACATTAGCCGACCTTTCCCTGACCCGGACAGCCACCATTTGGAAATTACATTTAAAAGGAGAGCTCCGCAGGCGGCTTCTGGATCTTGGATTCTCCCCAGGAACCCGTATTACCGCTTTATATCGCAGTCCTTTGGGCGACCCTACTGCATACAAAATCTTAGACAGCGTCATTGCTCTTCGTCGAAATGACGCCTTGAAAATTGAAATAGTACTCGATGATGGGGAGGTATTGTGATGAAAGATACCGTCCGTATCATCCTTGCCGGAAATCCCAATGTAGGAAAAAGCACTGTTTTTAACGCCCTAACGGGGCTAAAACAACATACTGGGAACTGGTCCGGTAAAACAGTTGAATTGGCAACCGGAAGTTTTGAATACGAAAGATGTCGATTTATCTTGCAGGATTTACCGGGCACCTACTCCCTGATTTCTAACTCCCCCGAAGAGGATGTCGCAAGGGACACCATTTGTCTTGGAAGAAGCGACTTTGTTTTGGTTGTCGCAGATGCCACCTGTCTTGCCAGAAACCTTAACCTTCTTCTTCAAATTCTGGAAATTACACCCCGGGTCGCCCTTTGCGTCAACCTTTTAGACGAGGCATTACGAAAAAACATTATCGTCGACCTGAACAAATTAGAATGCCGGCTCGGTATTCCGGTAATTGGAATTTCCGCAAAAAAGCGTAAGGATATTGCTCGTCTAAAGTCATTCCTAAAGTCATTAACAGAAAAGGATTTCCCTTTTCAGTCGCCACGGCACCCGGTTCTGTATCCCTCGCCGCTGGAAGACGCACTTCAAACAATCATAGATTCCTTGCCCCAAAAAGGCTTTCAAGCATTCAGCAAAAGATTTTTGGCACTCAAATATCTGGATAACGAAAAAAGTGCCGCAAAGCTTTCGGAAACTCTTTTTCTTTCTTCAGACCAGCAGGCATCCATTCAAAACACAGTGTTATCTGTACAACATACTCTGTATCAACAAGAAATTTCGGGAATCGTATTGCGGGATATGGTTGTAGAGGCTTTGGTTGCCACCGCAAAAGAGATTGCCGATTTCTGTACAGAAAAGGTCAAAAAAGAAACGCCCGTCCGCTACTCCATGGATCAAATCCTGACCTCCAAATGGCTTGGCATTCCAATTATGCTTGGCTTTTTAGGAATTCTTCTTTGGATTACCATTTCCGGTGCCAATGTCCCTTCCACCTGGCTTATGGATTTTTTCTCATGGTTTAAGCCAAAATTATTTTTGTTTTTTTCCCTTCTCCCTCTACCGCAATGGCTTCTTTTGTTGCTGATAGACGGCATATACCAAACGATTGCATGGGTTACCTCTGTTATGCTTCCACCTATGCTGATTTTCTTTCCTCTGTTTACCTTACTGGAGGATTTGGGATATCTTCCCCGATTAGCATTTAACCTGGACCGCTGTTTTAAGCGAGCAGGCTCTTGCGGAAAACAAGCGCTTACCATGTGTAAAGAGAAATTTAAGATGTTTCTTCAACACAACCTATAAAACGATAGTATATTTTTATACGCTGGTGTTTAACCTTTTTCCCGGTGGCATCTTTCTCATAATAACCCTGCTCGACCTCTATGCGTTCTATCAGCTTTTTTAATAATGATTCTGATAGAACTTCAACATCTGTGATTTCATCTAATAACGCAAAGAAATTGTTATATAAATCGACTTGCTGCACTTCAGGTTGCAATAGTTTTTTTGTTTCAACTATCGACTTCTCCAAGGATTCATATTCAGCTTGATATTCTGTTGATAGGTTCTTGTATATACTCTCCGGCATCTTGCCAAAAGAAAACTCCTCGTATGCCTTTTTTATGAGCAAGGTTACTTCTTGTATTCGTTGTTCTAACCGCTCTAACGCTTCGGCAACTCCATTCTCGTTTTCTGCTGATGCCTCTTTGCTTTCCAATTCCTCTACTATGGAATTTCTATCCTCATTGGAGAGCGATAACCAAAAACGTATTTCTTGCAAGACCGTGTTGTACAATAGTCCGTAATCTATAAAATGATTACCACATTCCTTTGCTCCATAACTTTTGTATCCTCCACACGCTAAATTATATAAAGCACCTTTTTTTCTGGACGGAGCGGTTGTCATATTACGCCCACAATCCGCACACTTCGCAATTCCTGAAAAGATGTTTTTAAACCCTTGTGTCGGTTGATTTCTTCTTGCAACGGAACGACTACGCACCACATCATATAATTCATCTCATATGATTGGCTCGTGTGTGTTTTTTACTTCTATCCATTCGCTTTGGCTATTACTTATTACACT
>JAZURN010000010.1:0-57453 GCA_045606185.1 Ructibacterium sp. | reverse complement strand
AGTAAGGTACGATTATTAAACTCAATGGCAGGAGAAGAAAGCAAATAAGGTGCGCCATTGACCATCATAAAAGGCTCTCCGATGCGAACCAGAATCCGATTGTTAAGGAGACTAATTCCTGCAGCATTAACACTGTTATCCCAAGAGATTTCTGCCCCTAGATTGCTCAAAACTGCACGCATGGGAACTAGAGTCCGATAGTTTACAGCATCAGTAAGGGGAGGTTGATCAAAACTAATTTTTTCGCCATTAACACTGACTGTAATCAATTCTTCAAAAGGAATGTTATTTGCTTTTGCAAAAGCCTCTGCTTTGGTACCCGGTTTTGCATAAATGCGAAAACCGGCCCCATTTTGAAACGCATTATCCCCAATATAGGAAACACTCTCCGGAATGGTGGCTGCCGATAGATTTGGGCAGGCTGCAAAGGCGTGTTCTCCAATTGATTTTGTTCCATCCTGCAATGTGATGGTCCAAAGCTCATCACATCGGTAGAATGCATCTTTTTCAATATACTTTACCGACATTGGAATCTCAATGTTTCGTAACTTGGTACAGTGATTAAAGATGCCACTTTCTAGGGTAGTAAGCTTTTTGGGAAGTGTAATTCGGGTTAATTCTGTGCAGTAGGAAAAACACATAGACCCTATGGAAGTCACAGAATCCGGTAAAATAATTTCCTTTATTTTGATACTACCGCCACATGCACCGCCGGCTAGTGCAGTTACCGGAGCTCCTCCCAAGGTTTCAGGGACAGAAACAATTTCTTCTGTATCATCTACATTGGTAATGATTGCAGAACCGTCTTCTACAACATAGGTAAAGATACCCTCTTTTTGTTGCTTCCCGTTGCTTGCAAAGACTGACAAAGATGTGAAAAGACAGAATGCCAATGTAAATGCAAACACTTGAATGATGATTCTTTTTTGATTCATTTTTAATACCTCAAATACAATGATTTCTAAATTATATTTTTATTTTACCATAATTTCATTCGAAAATCAACCCAAAGCATTTTATGTTGATTACAAAAATTGCATTTATTCTTTCATGTGATAAAATCAATTTGCTGGGATATATTAAAACATTATAAGAAAAGGAAAGAGCGAACGAAATGATTAACTCATGGGTCGAAGGCATCAACAACGCCTTATACAGTTATTTGCTGATTATTCTCCTAATTGGATGTGGATTGTACTTTACCATTCGGACAAGGTTTGCTCAATTTCGATTATTCAAAGAGCAATTCAAAGCTGTTGCGGAAAAACCAATGAATGGAAGAGGAGTTTCTTCTTTTCAGGCTTTGATGGTTTCTACTGCATCCCGTGTAGGAACCGGGAATATTGTTGGCGTTTCCACCGCCCTCTGTCTTGGCGGATATGGTTCGGTGTTCTGGATGTGGATCATTGCTATCATCGGCGGTGCAACAGCATTGGTAGAAAGTACTCTTGCTCAAATTTATAAGAGACAGGGTCCTGACGGATGGTATGGCGGACCTGCCTATTATATAGAAACAGCTTTTCGCTCTCGTGGCTTGGCAGTTTTATTTTCTGTCTTTTTAATTTTGACCTATGGATTTGGTTTTAATATGCTTGCATCCTATAATTTACAATCTACTTTTTCAAGCTATTCTTTTTACCATCCCCAAATTTCTCCCTGGCTGATTGGATTGATATTGGCTTGTTTTGTGGCATATTGCTTGCTTGGCGGCGGAAGAAGAATTGTTAAGATAACAGGAGTTCTTGTGCCAATTATGGGAAGTGCTTATATTGCCGTAGCCTTATTTGTTGTTTTAACGAATTATAAGGTATTACCGGATATTTTTCATCAGATTTTTTCGAATGCTTTCGATTTTAAATCTATTTTGGGCGGGTTCGGTGGTTCTTGTATCATGTTTGGAATCAAGCGAGGGTTATTTAGTAATGAAGCAGGTGTCGGTTCTGCACCAAACGCCTCCGCATCAGCCGAAGTATCTCATCCCATTCAGCAGGGGTTGGTTCAAGTTCTCTCGGTCTTTTTAGATACATTGCTGGTCTGTTCAGCAACTGCTTTTTTGTGCATGTGTTCCGGAGTAGAACCAACAGTTGCCCTCTCAGGCGCGCCTTATGTTCAGGCGGCATTGCAAAACACGTTGGGAAACTTTGGACCGGTTTTTATTACCATTGCTATGGTGCTCTTCGCCTTTACCACTCTTCTGGGGAATCTCTATTATGTGGATCAAAGTCTATTTTTTCTTTTAAAAAGGAAACCGGACAAGTCCGTTTTGCGTTTTTATTATTGCATTGCATCTTTCGTCATTTTTTTAGGGGCGGGTCTCAATGCG
Organism: Ructibacterium sp.; assembly: GCA_045606185.1. Lineage (GTDB taxonomy): Bacteria > Bacillota > Clostridia > Monoglobales > Monoglobaceae > Ructibacterium. The sequence goes on along the minus strand of JAZURN010000010.1, from coordinate 55,130 downwards.
GAACTCCTCTGGGGGATTGCGGACATGACTATGGGAGTAATGGCATTGATTAACATTCCTGTTATTTTGATTTTGAGCAAATATGTGATCCGTGCCCTAAGAGATTATGAAGAAAAAATGAAACAAAAAGCAAACCTTTCGTTTCAAGCAAAGGAAATCGGACTTCCACACGATGTTGATGGTTGGAAATAGTCAAAGCACCACCTTTTGTACATCATATTGAATTGCTCATTGTAAAATTTTATCAGAAAAAAGCATTGACAATTACACTGTGGTGTGATAAAATATGCCAAAAGCAATGAACGGAAACAAGTAAGCTGTGGATGGGGATGAGAGAGACGGCGGTTGGTGCGAGCTGGAGTCTTAAAGCAGTCTGAATACAGTCCGGGAGCTGCAGAGGGGAAATCATAGTATCCTCTGACGGTTGCGTCCGTTATCACGCAAGAGTCTTGCCGGAGGAGAAGTCGGCAGTACTTGAAAAGGCTGTTTCCGTGAGGATTCGGTAAACTGAGGTGGTACCGCGGGAAGAATTTCTCGCCCTCTGATTTGTTTCAGAGGGCTTTTTTTGTGCCCTTTGAAAAAATTCAAAAAAGGAGTTGTGATAAAAATGTTTATCAAAATCTTACTTCTCGTTGTTTTCTTCGCAGTCATGATTGGTGTTGGTTTGTATTGTCGCCGTCATGCAACCGATGTTAACGGATTTGTTTTAGGCGGTCGCAATGTTGGCCCGTGGCTGACTGCGTTTGCCTACGGCACCTCGTATTTTTCGGCAGTTATTTTTGTCGGTTACGCAGGGCAGTTCGGTTGGAAATTCGGCGTTGCTTCTACCTGGATTGGCCTTGGAAATGCATTCATCGGTTCATTGCTCGCCTGGATTATTCTGGGACGTCGTACTCGGCTTCAAACTCAGCATTTGCAAACATCTACTATGCCTGAGTATTTTGGGAAACGGTATCAAAGTAATGCAATCAAAATTGTTGCTTCTTTGATTGTATTTATCTTCCTGATTCCCTACACCGCATCATTATACAATGGGCTTTCCCGCCTTTTTGAGATGGCATTCCCCGGCGTATCATATAACGTTTGTGTTATTGTTATGGCAATCCTAACCGGTATCTATGTCATTGCCGGCGGATATATGGCAACCGCCATCAATGATTTTATTCAAGGTTTAATTATGCTGATTGGTATTGTTGCGGTAATCGCAGCAGTTCTAGGCGGGCATGGCGGTTTTATGGCATCCTTAACAGAGCTAGCCCAGGTTGAACATGAAATCCCAGGCGCCTATGCATCATTCTTTGGTCCGGATCCCCTTGGACTTTTGGCAGTAGTAATCCTAACATCTCTTGGTACATGGGGACTTCCTCAAATGGTACAAAAATTCTATGCAATTAAGAGTGAAAAGAATATTGCAAAGGGTACCATCATTTCCACCGCTTTTGCGGTTATTGTAGCTGGCGGATGCTATTTCCTTGGCGGTTTTGGAAAGATTTCCGGTGTAGAAGCGATAGATGGAATGCCCGTTGGCGGATACGATGCTATCATTCCCGCTATGCTTCAGAACCTTCCTGATCTCTTGATTGGTATTGTTATTGTCTTGGTTCTTTCTGCATCTATGTCTACCTTATCATCCTTGGTGTTAGCGTCCAGTTCCACGCTAACTCTCGACATGATTAAAGGACATATTGTTAAAGATATGACTGAGAAGAAACAGGTCTTTATTATGAGAGTTTTTGTTGTAATTTTCATTGTTGTTTCTGCATTTATTGCAATCAATAAAGATAAGCTCGGTTACATAGCAGATATGATGGGTATTTCCTGGGGTGCATTGGCAGGAGCATTTTTGGCGCCCTTCCTGTATGGTCTGTACCTGAAAAAAATCAGCAAGGCATCTGTTTGGACTTGTTTTGTGTTTGGGTCCGGCATCATGATTCTCAATATGGTATTTCGAAGCAGTTTCCCGGTTATTCTGCAATCTCCGATAAATTGCGGTGCTTTTGCCATGATTGCCGGATTGGTTCTTGTTCCGCTTGTAAGTCTATTTACAAAGAAACCCAATGCCGAAGCGGTGGATTCTATGTTTGCGTGCTACGAAAATAAAGTTACAGTTTCTGCAAAGGAAAAACTAGGAGACTAATCAAAACAATCCCTCCGGAAAGGAAGAGTGCAATTATGCCTATTACAGATTTTCTTGAAAAAAATGCCAGACTTTATCCAAATGAAATTAGTTTGGTAGAGGTCAACCCTGCCAACCAGCCGGATAAAGATATTTCATGGCGAGAATACAACCTGATTGAATCTTCCGGTGCAGAACGTTATCGGCGAGAACTAACATGGAAGGAATTTGATGTTGCCGCCAATCGTTTTGCAAATCTTTTGTTAACTCGTGGAGTCAAAAAAGGCGATAAAGTTGCTATTTTGATGATGAATGACATCAACTGGTTACCGATTTATTTTGGTATCCTAAAATCCGGTGCCATAGCCGTTCCCATGAATTTCCGCTTTTCTGCGGAAGAAATTGAATACTGCAGTGATCTTGCAGATATTTCTGTTTTGGTATTTGGTCCGGAATTTACCGAGCGTTTGGAAAATATTTTGCCGAAGCTAAAAATCAAAAACTATTTCTACGTAGGTAATGATACACCTTCCTTCGCGGATAATTACGAACAAATGATTTCTTATTGTTCGTCAATTGTTCCTCCTGTGGAAATCCATGATGAGGATGATGGTGCAATTTATTTTTCATCAGGAACTACCGGCTTTCCGAAAGCGATTCTCCATCGTCATAGAGCCCTTGTTGCTTCCTGCGAGGTAGAACAAAATCATCATTCTCAAACTCGTGATGATGTCTTTTTGTGTATTCCGCCTCTCTATCACACCGGAGCGAAAATGCACTGGTTTGGTTCCCTTTTGTCCGGGTCTAAAGCAGTCATTCTTCGCGGAATTAAACCAGAGTGGATTTTACAGACTGTATCTGATGAAAAGGCATCGATTGTTTGGCTTTTGGTTCCTTGGGCACAGGATATTTTGGATGCCATTGAGCGCGGGGATATTAAGCTAGAAGATTATAATTTATCTAATTGGAGATTGATGCATATTGGTGCACAACCGGTTCCGCCCTCTTTGATTAAGCGCTGGAAAGAAGTTTTCCCGAACCACGAATACGATACCAACTATGGATTAAGCGAATCCATAGGTCCCGGTGCGGTACATCTTGGTGTTGAAAATATCCATAAAGTTGGGGCAATTGGTATTCCCGGCTATTGTTGGGAGGTAAAAATTGTAAACCAAGAAGGTAATGAGGTCGCCCAGGGCGATGTGGGAGAACTCTGCTTGAAAGGCGACGGCGTCATGAAATGCTACTATAAGAACAAGGAGGCAACCCGAGAGGTGCTAACTCCTGACGGATGGCTCTATACGGGAGATATGGCAAAACAGGATGAGGACGGTTTCATTCATCTGGTTGACAGAAAAAAAGATGTCATTATTACCGGCGGAGAAAACATCTATCCCGTTCAGATTGAGGACTTTTTAAGAGCCAATGACAAAATTAACGATGTAGGTGTCATTGGACTTCCTGATGAACGTCTGGGCGAGATTACAGCTGCCATTATTCAACTAAAAGAAGGAATGACAGCAACGGAAGAGGAAATCCGCGAATTCTGCATGGCACTCCCCCGTTACAAGCGACCGAAAGAAATAATTTTTGCAGACATCCCAAGAAATGCTACTGGTAAGATTCAAAAAAATGCACTTCGCGAACGTTACGGAGCATCCCGCTTGGTGGAAGCTGCAACAACAAAATGACTTACGCTTTAAGGGTATATCACATATTGATATACCCTTTTTGTTGCTATTAGTATTTTATTTGCAAAAATGTATAGAAGGCAACAAAAAGGTTGTTTTATTCTGGATTTTATGATACAATTTTTTACATAGGTTATAATAACTGATAAAAATTTATTTTGTTTCAAAGAGGCTTAACTATGATTGAAATAAAAGAAAAAATTAAACAATTAACTGAAATGAGCGGATTAAGCGGTGCGGAGATATCCATTGCCGCTTTTCTTCGAGAAGAGTTAATAGAATTAGGTCTTGAGGCAGAAGTTGACTCCTATGGCAATGTCATAGGAACGCTCTCTTGTAACAAAGATGAGGCAAAAACAATGCTTTTCGAGGCACATATGGATCAAATCGGCTTGATGGTTTCCGGTGTTGAAGAAGATGGTTATGTCAAATTTGTTAATTTAGGAGGCATAGACCAGCGAATTTTACCTGGTATTTCTGTTGTAATTCAAGGAAAAAAACGCATTAACGGTATCATCGGCCCCTACTATACCAAAACAAAAAAAGATGAAGAACTCAAAAATCCTAAGCTGGAAACATATCGTATTGATACAGGTCTTACCACCGAGGAAGCGAAAGAACTTATTTCTGTTGGAGATTTTATTCAAATACATGGAACTTCTGTAGCGTTATTAAATCAAAAGCTATCCGGGTGCGCAATGGATAATCGAGCAGGAATTGTTGCTATTTTAAAATGTTTGGAACGATTAAAAAAAGAATCTCCTGCTTATACCATTCAAGTTCTTTTTTCTACGCAAGAAGAATTGGGCTTGCACGGTGCCTATACAGGCTTAAAAGACAAAAAAATTGATGGTGCAATTGTTGTAGATGTCACGCATGGAACAACTCCGGATACCAAGGAGGAGCCCGGTGTTTTTCCGTTAGGCAACGGTGCTGTCATCTGTCGTGGCCCTAATTTTCACTATGCATATACAAAACAGTTACTTTCTATGGCGAAAGAAAAAAATGTTTCACATGAAATCGAAGTTGCAGCCGCCGAAAGCGGTACAACCGCTTGGGCAATCCAAACTGCCAATGGCGGAATTCCTGTTATGCTTTTATCAATACCTCTACGATATATGCACACCAATGTAGAAACTCTCGACATATCTGATGTCAATTCAGTTGCAGAATTGCTATATCACGCTGCAATGGGAGGTGTCGTTCTTGCTTAAGGAAATAGAAAATCTCTTTGCGGTATCCGGCATGGAGGATAAAGTACGGGAGTATCTTCAAAAACAGGTTTCGCCTTATTGTGTTTCAACTCAAATTGATACCATGGGAAATCTTCATGCATATAATTGCGGCGAAGGGCCAGAGTTTTTACTTGTAACTCACATGGATGAACCGGGAATCATTGTGACACAAATTACCGAAGATGGCTATTTGCGTTTTGAAACCGTAGGAAGAATCAATCCGGCATATCTTTTGTCAAAGCGGGTGTTTTTTGAAAACCATACCGGAATAATCTCCATGAAAGCCATCCATTTGACCACAAAAAAAGAACGGGAAATACCTGTAAAAGTTTCGCAATTACTGATTGATATTGGTGCATTATCAAAAAAAGATGCCGAAGCTATTGTTACAGCCGGCGATTACGGTGTTTTGGACATTCCTTTTCTTGAACTGGAAAATGGCTTTGTAAAAGGAAGAGGCATTGCTGGAAGAATGGGATGCCTTGCTGCGATTCAGGTTCTAAAAAAGAACCCACATTGCAATATTCATGTTATTTTTGCGGTGCAACGTGAAATTGGTAATCGTGGTATTTTGGCATGCGATAATACCAAACATGTCGATCTAACCATTGTTTTTGACGATATCAAAGCAAAAACATACTCTCAAGGCAAAGAAAATGAACCAGAAGCAGGATTTGGCGTTACTTTACTAACTCGACATTCTTGCGGAATCATTGATCCAATATTGTTATCTTTTTGCCAGAACGCTGCAAGAAAAGAACAAATTCCCTTGCAACTAGGAACTAATGAACTTGCAGGGCCGGAAACGGTTTTCGTAAAGTCAGGGGAGAATCGGATTCTTCCTTTGTCAATTCCTGTACGGTATCATGATTCAACTGCTCCGGTTGCAAACCAAAGGGATATGGACAGTATGATACAGCTTACCTGTAGTATAATTAGGGAATTTTGCCAAGGAGGAAAACGCTTGTGATTACCAAAGACGACAAAGCATTGCTGGAACAATACGCAAATATTGATTTATTTTCATCTACACAAATCAACGGTGTAGAAATTCCGAAACGGGATTCCTGTGGGAACCTTCATTTTGTTAAGAAAGGCCCCGGAAAAAAAATACAAATTGTTTTCCAGACAACACCGGTTGGAATCCTCCCTAATAAGGAAAAGGAGGATGGATATTCCATAACTGTTTTGGGTGGAGAAAAGAAGAAATATCTTGCAGACTCGGTTGTATATTTAAAAGAAACACCGATTGGTGTCTTACGTTCGAATGAAGATGACTTAATTTCAAAAAGATTTACCGAGATAGAGGAACTTCCCAACGAAATTCTAACAATTGAAAATAGGATTTATTGTAAAGCATCCAAGCTTTACGCATGTAATCTTGATTCTATTTTATCCTTATATTTTCTTAACTTTATTAGAAAAAATGATTTCTTTGTCGACAAGTTTATTGACTTTACAGTTTGGAATTCGAGTCTTAATGGAGAAAACGGTCTAGTCTCCGCTATTCAATACGCAAATGCAGATACTGTTCTCTATATATCACTGATTCAGGAGTGTGAAGAATGTCATCAAGGCAAGGGTCCAGCCTATGTTATCAAGGACGGAAACTACGTTTGTCCTCTCGCTCAAAAGAATCATGCCTTGGAATTTATTACCCAGGAAAAGTTGGAAATGCAATTTTATGTTGGAAAAAACAATTCAGCGTTGGAACAGTTGGATATCCACATCGGAGGAAAACCACTATTAGGGCTTTATCTTCCCATAAAATATCAGAACACCCAACTGGAAGAAATTTTTTGGTCTGACGTCGAAAAAACTCGTAATGTACTATTGAAATATGACCATATGATGTGATATAATCAATAAATAAACATAATAAGAGGTGGAAGAAGTGGAAAAAAAGCTATTACTTGGTAACGCTGCAGTTGCCCGAGGTCTCTACGAAAGTGGCGTAACTGTTGCTTCTGCGTATCCCGGAACTCCCAGCACAGAGATTCTGGAATATACTGCAAAATATGATGAAATTTACGCCGAGTGGGCACCAAACGAAAAAGTTGCAACCGAGGTTGCAATTGGTGCGTCTATTGCCGGAGCACGTTCTTTTTGTGCAATGAAGCATGTTGGCTTAAATGTTGCTGCCGACCCTTTATTCACAGTTGGTTATACTGGTGTAAACGGAGGTTTGGTTATCGCTGTTGCCGACGACCCTAGCATGCACAGTTCTCAGAACGAGCAGGATAGTCGGCACTATGCAAAAGCTGCCAAAATTCCTATGGTTGAGCCAGCTGACAGTCAAGAATGCAAAGAGTTTGTTCGGTATGCTTATGATCTTAGCGAAAAATTTGATACTCCTATGCTTTATCGACTCTGCACTCGTGTTGCACACTCCCAGAGCATTGTCGAACAAGAGGAGCGTACCGAGATTCCGCTGAAGGAATATGAAAAAAACATTGGAAAATATGTTATGATGCCCGGAAATGCAAAAAAACGGCATCCTGAAGTTGAAAACCGGCTTGAGTTAATGACGGAATATGCCGAAACAAGTCCTCTAAATCGTGTGGAATACGGCGATAAAAAAATTGGTATTATCACAAGCGGTATGTGTTATCATTATGTAAAAGAAGCCTTCGGCGACAGCGTTTCTGTTTTGAAACTTGGGCTGGTATATCCCCTGCCGGTAAAACTGATTCAGGATTTTGCCAAAGAGGTGGATACACTTTATGTGGTCGAAGAACTGGATCCTTTTATCGAGGAACATTGTGCAAGCATTGGAGTTTCTGTGATTGGCAAAAAGTTATTTCCTGTTTGTTATGAGTTCAGCACAAAATTGATTAGGGAACTGATTACCGGAACTAAAGAAAATGGTTTTGCTACATTGGAGGAGGATGTTCCGGTACGGCCTCCGGTACTCTGTCCGGGATGCCCGCATCGTGGTACATTTTATGTCCTCAAAAAATTAGGAGTTCATGTTTGCGGAGATATTGGCTGTTATACGTTAGGTGCTGTTGCACCGCTGGGAGCTATGGATGCTGTAGTCTGTATGGGGGCAAGTATTGGTATGTCCTTTGGTATGGCACTGGCCAGGGGGAAAGAGTTTGCGAAAAACACCGTTGCCGTTATTGGGGATTCTACATTTATCCATTCCGGCATTACCGGTTTAATCGAGGTTACATATAACAAGGGAATCAATACCATTCTTGTTTTGGACAATTCCATTACGGGTATGACTGGCCATCAAGACAATCCCACAACAGGGAAAACCCTGAAAGGGGAAGCGACCGTTTCTGTTGACCTGGAAGCATTGGGGCACGCAGTTGGTGTAAAGCGTGTATTCATCGTTGATCCTTTTGATTTGGAATTGTTGGAAAAAACCGTTAAAGAAGAACTGGCAACGGAAGAACCGTCTTTGATTATTGTACAACGCCCCTGTGCACTCCTGAAAAATGTAACATTTCCGGGACCTGTGCAAATCAACCTTGACCGCTGTAAAAAGTGCAAAGCATGCCTGAAGCTTGGATGTAGCGCAATTTCCATCCAGGGAGATCATTTGGAAATAGACAAGACACTTTGCAATGGTTGCGGACTCTGTCAACGAGTGTGTAAGTTTGACGCGATTTCTTAACAGTGGAGGAGAAGAAAATGGAAGTTTCAATTATGATTGTTGGTGTCGGCGGTCAGGGAACCTTGCTTGCAAGCAGAATTCTCGGAAATCTGGCATTGGAACAAGGATATGATGTAAAAGTTTCAGAAGTACACGGTATGTCCCAGCGTGGTGGCTCTGTTGTAACTTACGTCAAGTATGGAGATCGGGTTAATTCTCCAATTATTGACGAGGGGTGTGCCGATTTGATTCTTGCATTTGAAGAGCTGGAAGCGTACCGCTACCTGCCTTTTCTCAAAAAAGGCGGACGGATGATTTGTAACGCACAGAATATTGATCCTATGCCGGTTATTACCGGTGCTATGAAATATCCTGAAAACATTATAGAAAAAATGAAAGAAAAAGATGTCGACATTATTTCTGTCGATGCGGCAAAACTTGCATTGGAAGCCGGAAATATTAGAACTGCCAATGTTATTTTGATTGGATTGCTATCGCAATCCATGGAAATTCCGGAAGAACAATGGGAAGCCGCTTTAAAGCAAACGGTTCCCGAAAAAGCAATTGATGTAAACTTAAAAGCATTTGCACTTGGAAGAACGGTACAATAACACTCTTCATTAAGGAGGCAGAATTGTGTTAATCAATCAGATATCTGTTTTTATGGAAAATCGACCCGGACGTCTTGCGGAGATTACCAAGGTTTTATCAGAAAACAATATTGATATTCGTGCAATCAATACTGCCGATACCACCGAATTTGGTATTCTACGCATGATTGTTGATAATCCTTGCAAAGCAGAACAAATACTCAGGGAAAATAATATGACTGTAAGTATTACCGATGTGGTGGCAGTGTCTATCGAAGATAGGGTCGGCTCTTTCAGTAATGTAACGGTAATGCTGAAAGAGAAAAATATTAGTATTGAGTATGTTTATTCTTTTTTTGGAGAAAAATCTTCCAAGGCAGTTATTGTTCTTAAAACAAACAATAATGACTCTGCAGTGGCTCAACTGCAGGAAAACGGCATCAAGATACTATCTGCAAGAGATCTGGAGTGTTTGAATTATGCATAGCAATCAGAAGAACTATCTCATCAACGAATTTGGAATCAAAAAAACAACCATTGAACGAATGGAGGAGGTAGAGGCTTCTTTAGCACCACAGTTTAAGAACGTCGAAGAAATTGCTGCACAAAACCAATTAAAGGTTCTGAAAGCGTTTCAAAACAATCGAGTGTCCTATGCTCATTTTGGCGAAACATCGGGGTATGGCTATGACGATTTAGGAAGAGATACTCTTGACAAAATTTATGCTGAAATTTTTGGTGCAGAAGATGCTTTGGTTCGCCATCATATTGTCAGTGGAACGCAAGCTATTGCCAGCTGTCTTTATGGCATTCTTCGTCCAGGAGATATCATGGTATCCGTTGTGGGAGGCCCTTACGATACCATGGAAGAGGTTATCGGTCTTCGTGGGGAGCCGGATTGCGGTTCTTTAAAAGATTTTGGAGTTTCATACTGTCAGGTTGAACTTCTGGAAAACGGAAAACCAGATTTTGATGGAATAAAAAAACTCATTTCCCAAAATCAAATCAAACTGGCATTGATTCAACGCTCCCGTGGTTATGCTTGGCGTGACTCACTTACTATAGCTGAAATCGGCGAAATTATTGCTTGCATTAAAGAAATAGACCCAGGTGTTGTCTGTATGGTTGATAACTGTTATGGAGAATTTGTGGAAGAAACCGAGCCGACACAGGTCGGTGCCGATATTGTTGTCGGCTCACTAATCAAAAACGCCGGCGGAAGTCTGGCACTCAGCGGCGGATACATAGCAGGCAAAGCAGATTTAATTGAAAAAATTTCCTATCGCCTGACTGCACCAGGGTTAGGGCGTCATACCGGTGCGAGTCTTGGTTTTAATCGAAATTTATATCAAGGACTTTTTATGGCACCACACATTGTTGCACAAAGCATCAAAACCGCTATTTTATGTGCTGGAATGTTCAAAAAACTTGGATATGAAGTTTGTCCTGCTCCTGATGCAGCACGAAGCGATATTATTCAAGCAATCAAGTTAAAAACCCCAGAAAACGTTATTCGGTTCTGTCAGGCAATTCAAAAAGGTTCTCCTATTGATAGCTTTGTAACACCAGAACCATGGGATATGCCTGGATATGAAGACCCTGTTATCATGGCTGCAGGAGCATTTGTACAAGGGGCTTCGATTGAGCTTTCTGCAGACGCTCCCATTTGTCCGCCCTATATTGCTTATATGCAAGGCGGAACTGTATATGATGCAGCAAAATTAGGCGTTTTGCGTGCTGCAGACGCCATAAGCGAGGCGTAAAAAATGTCGAAAATGTGTATTTTAGAAGACGGGAAGATTTGTAACTACTGCGGAGAGTGTGATTATTGTGACCTAAACCCTTTCCAAAAATGTACCAATTGCGGTCGATGCATTGAGGGAAAAGAGGAGTACCGAGAACTAAAGATTGACGATGTTATTTTACCCGGGAAAAAAAGAAAGAATTGAAGTTTTTAACTTAAAAAGACACCGCATAAACGGTGTCTTTTATTTTTCGTTTGACTTATCATTAGAATCCGCTTCAGGAGGTTTTAGATTTGCCAATGGATTACTCCTTACAGCATCACGCATTTGATCATTATTGATATGAGTATAAATTTCGGTTGTAGATAACTGTTTATGTCCAAGAATTTCCTGCAAAACACGGATATCAACCCCCGATTGATGCATCAAAGTTGCTGCGGTATGACGCAATTTATGAGTGGTATATTTATGGGGATCAAGACCTAGTTTTTTTACGTATTTTTCAACGGTATGCTGCACTGTTCTGCGACTAATACGCTGATTACGCTCTGATAAAAAAAGTGCGTATTTGTCTTTTGCAGTAGGTTTCTGTTGATTTCTTACCGGTAGATAGGCTTTGATGGCATCCAAACAGGCTTGATTTAAATAAATTGTTCGTTCCTTGCCGCCTTTTCCAATTACTACCAATGAATCCCCATGGATATCGGTTATGTTAATGCTAACAAGCTCTGCAAGCCGCATCCCACAATTTAAAAATAGCGTAAAAATGCAAAAATCACGTTCTGCATTACGATTTTCAACAGATTGAAGCAACGCAAAACTATCTTCTAATGTAAAATGTCTTGGCAATTGCTTTGGGGTTTTAACTGATTCGAGTTCTGCAGTAGGATTCTCGTCAATCAACCGTGCTTTACTATATAAATACTTATAAAACGATTTTAAAGACGCAGCCTTACGGGCACGGGCTCTTGCGGAATTACCACGAGTTCGATTTAAAAAATTCATATATTCATAAAGTGTTTGCAAGGTAACCGAACGAAGCATTTCTAAATCAACATCGTCAATTAAAATTTCAGAGAATTCAATATCATTAGAAACCTTGCCGGAATCAATTTTCAAAAACCGATAAAAGGTTCTAAGGTCATAGAAGTATTCATCAACAGTCTTTTTGGATTTTCCCTGAATGCTTTCAATATAGATAAGAAAAGCGGCCAATGGCTCAGGTGCCACATGTCCAAAAGCTTTGGTGGTTTTTGACATAGAACCCCTCTTTTCTAAAATTCCCTCTTCTCAATTGCACAAAATTTTTATTTTGTGCAATGTTGTATCTCTTCTTTTTAGTATACAATTCATTTTATAACATTGCAACACCATAAAAGTTACAGTTTTCTTACATTTCTTATTCCAAGAAAACATCCTTTCCATGGTAAAAGCTAACTCTCTCTTTAAAAATACAGCGTAGGGTATTTAGGAACTTCCGATTATGAATGTTTTCCACTCCGTAAATCGAAACCCTTTCCGGTAGCATCAATATTAAAATCGTAATAAAAAAATCGTCTGGTTCTGGTTTTTTATCATGACACTCCAGATAGAATTGCTCTGTGCAACGCTGTGTAATATTGTGTAAATTCTCATCATAGCAGCAATAACTGCCGTCATCTTGTGCAATCGCAATTAAATGACCAAATCGGTATTCCTCTATTTCCACATAGTAGCTTAATAACTCCAAAAACTCAAGGTATTCCTGTTGAGATAAATATGCTTCTAAACAATCTTCTACTATTTCTTCCAATTTTTCCCTATAATTTTGCATGCAAAAACATAAGAAACCCTCTAATTTTAAATTTCCATAAATTTCCAACATAATCTGAAGTTGATTACGAATAAGAAAAATCATCTCTTCCTGAAATTCGTTTGCTTTTTTCAAAGCGGATTGGAATACAATCTCTTTTTCCTCCGAGGATAACATATGATATTCTAGTAACGTTTTTTTTAGTTCAACTGGACAAAACCGTTGATGCAACCATTTTGAAAAAACGATGTAAAATTGTTCAATATACTGCTTTTTTATCGCTAAAGTGTAGTCACCGTCCAGACTTTTTTGCATCCAAACACTTTGACTTGGAAAACGGTCTTTGACAATATTCCAAAGTGACGAAAGTTCTTCTTTGGAATGTACAGTTAAAGATTCCAAGCATTTCACCCTTCCCTTTGAAGAATTCTACACTAATATTGCACTAAGCGAAACAGATTATACCCCCGAAATCCGTTATATTTTGATTGGAGAGAAATATGTTTTTTATTTTTTCTTTTTCAAAAATCTCTTCCATTTTTCCCCAGTAACTGCATTGCCCTGGATTTCCATACCAAATCAATGTGTTTTTTAGGTTACCGCAACTTCCGCCGAGAAAGCCATAGGGAAATCCAGCTAGCGAAACCTCTCCCACCGGCAAAAGATAACTCAAAATCGGTAACTGGTTGTCAATAATCGTATTATGTATACCAACATCTTCTGTAAACAAAATATGATCTCCAATAGGACAGATATTACACTTAGAATAACCCTGGTTTATATGAATTATTTTTTTGCTATTATGCAGTTCAATTATTTTTTTATCGACGATTTCTGTGTTGCAGAACAAATAATCCCCTACTACTGCTGCATTATATGCTGAATCTGCAGGATAGGTTCCGCCAAGTTCACGATTTCCGGGGATAACTGTAATGGAATCAGGCAATTTACTTCGATAATACCAGTAACATTCCGGTGCACAAACTGCAGTTGACTCGTTTATTTTATAAAGTTGAATATCCGGATGTGCGGCAATCCCTTCCGGAAGCTTATCCAAAACCATGCTTGGAATATTATGTTCACACAATTCAGCAAGATTTTTCCTCATCTCCAACGAAATTTGAGGATGATGTACAATAACCACGAAATCCCTCCTTATCTTGGAACAAAATATTGATTGGCGCATAAACTAACTTTGGCAAGTGCTCTTTTTTTCAGACACTTTTAAATATAGAACGGCTTCGCAATTTGCGAAGCCGTTTTGCATTGATAGAAGTATGTTATTACGTTTTTTGCTCAAACTAATATTACTTATAATGAATTTGGACAGAAAGGTCGAATTTTTATGTCAACAATTCCCTGCTCAGAGGATCAATGCACATATCAAAAAGAAGGCTACTGTTCTCTAAACACCGTAACAGCAGAGGCAAAAAAAGACGCTTCCTCCTCCTGCTTATACTTTTGCAGCAAACATAATAAAATACCTAACACTCTCCAAGAAACCGAAGGGCAAAATCAGCAAAAATAGCAACTCCGTATTCCAGTGCCGACTCGTCAATATCAAAATAGGGATTATGGATTGGAGCGGTAATATTTAAGGCTTCGTTTCGACAACCTAACTTAAAAATAGCAGACGGTGCCGCTTGAGAAAAATACGCAAAGTCTTCTCCCGCCATGGTAGGCCTACCTCCCCAAATGCAGTTTTCCTTTCCCAAACACCGAACTGCACTTTGGAAGATACCTTTTGCAATCTCCGCATCATTGGAAAGTGGCGGAAATAACTTGATAAAGCGATACTCATAGTCCGCACCATAAGAAGCGCAGGTATTTTTTACAATAGATTGAATTCGCTCGGACAGCATTTCACGCATCTCATTGGTAAACGCTCGGGCGGTTCCCATCAACTCTGCGGTATCCGGTATGATGTTCGTTGCATATCCAGCATGAAAAGAACCAATCGTTACAACCGCTTCTTCAAACGGATCGACATTACGACTGACAATGGTTTGTAACTGGGTAACAATTTGAGCTGCAATCACGATAGGGTCAACAGTGTTTTGAGGCTCCGCTCCGTGGCCTCCCTTCCCCTTGATGGTTATTGCAAAATCATCAGGGGATGCATACATCGCACCATCTTTAATCCTAATGGTTCCAGCATTTAAGTCTGTATCCACATGAAGCGCAACACAAGCATCAACCTTAGGGTTTTCCATAATTCCTTCCCGAATCATAGGTTCTGCTCCGCCGGTTGTTTCCTCTCCCGGCTGAAACACAAACTTAACCGTTCCGCATAAATGATTTCGCAGTGCAAAAAGAACTTCACAAGTGTTTAGCAAAATGGCTGTATGGGCATCGTGTCCACAAGCATGCATCGCTCCGGAATTTTGGGATGCGTAAGAATTTTGGTTTTTCTCTTCCATCGCCAAGGCATCCATATCTGCACGAATCAACAAGCATTTCCCTGGCTTTGCACCATTCACTTGAGCTAGAACACCGGTTCCGGCAATCCCCTTTTTATAAGAAATTCCTACTTTATCCAGCCGATTACAAATATACTCCATGGTTTGAAACTCCTGAAAAGAAAGTTCCGGATTTTGGTGGATTGCTCTACGATCCGCAATCAATTGCGGACGAATTTTATCTATCATTTCGTGTATTTCATGATTCATTCTAATTTTCCCTCTCTTTCAAATGCAAAAGAATACTTTCAGCCGCTGCTTTTCCTACAACTTGACGTAATTCCTCATAGTTCGCTTCTTTTAACCGATCTATTGTCACAAAAGTCTGCAGCAGTGCTTTTCTTTTTGCCGGGCCAATCCCTGGAATATCTTCTAACTCGGAATGCAAGGAAGAATCCTGATGTTGTTTTCGAAAACCTGTAATGGCATACCGATGTACCTCATCCTGAACGCAGGCCAAGAAATGGAATAGCATATCATCTTGATTGAGGGAAAGCTCGCCTCTTTCATTGGTAATACCCCGGGTTCGATGCTTATCGTCTTTTACCAATCCATAAACCGGAATTGTTTCTCCCAAGGTGTCCATCAGGAGCTTAATGGCAGACACATGCCCTTTGCCTCCATCCAGCAAAAGAAGGTCGGGCAAAGGTAAAAACTTTGCATCCTCCAAAATAAGCTTACCATTTGCGATATCCTCTTCTTCTTGATACGCTCTTTCAAATCTGCGGTAAACAACCTCTCGCATGCTTTCATAGTCATTAGCACCCTCAACGGTTTTGATGCGAAATCTTCGATAATCTTTCCGTGATTCCTTGGCATTTTCATAAACAACACAGGCTCCCACGCTCTGAGTTCCGGAAATATTTGAAATATCATAACATTCAATTCGAAAGGGAGGTTCGGAGAGATTCAAAAGCCGACATAGTTGGGATAAAATTTCATTTTGCTTTAACATCTCTCGTTCTCTTCGAAAGCGGTGTTTCATAAGGGATTCTGCCGCATTATGATTTACCATTTGAACTAACTTCGCTTTCTCTCCACGCTTAGGAGAAACAACAGAAATTTTATGTCCTGTTTTTTGGGTCAGCCATACCTGAATATCATCCATGTCTTCAATTTCATCGGAAATCAAAACCTCTCTAGGAATCATGGTGGTGCTGTCATAATACTGCTTCAAAAATCCGGCGAGGAGCTCCTGACAGGTCGCCGCATCATTTTCAAAAACAAAATACTCCGTTCCGGATATCTTCCCATCCCGCATATAAAATATCTGAACACAGCTTTCTTCTTCGTCCTGATAAATCCCAAAAATATCCCGATTGTTTTCCGAAGTGGATATCATTTTTTGTTTTTCACTAAGCATTTTTAAGCTTTCAATTCTGTCCCGTAATCGCTTTGCTCTTTCAAACTCCAGAGCCTCGGATGCTTCATACATTTTCTCCGTTAAATGCTTGACAATTTCTGCAGATTTTCCCTCCAAAACAGCTGCTATTTGATCAAACACCTCTCGATACTCTTCTTGAGAAATTTTCCCACAACAGGGAGCAGAACATTGATTGATATGATAATAAAGACAGGGACGTCCCTTGCCGATTTCTTGGGGGAGCTTTTTTTTGCAACTCCTTGTCTTAAAAATCTGTCGTAGAGTTTCTAAAGTATCCTTTACCATCAAAGCACTCATATACGGGCCAAAGTACCGAGCTCCATCCCTAACTACTTTACGAGTCATGGTAATTCTCGGAAACTCATCCTGTACAGAAATCTTAATGTAGGGATATTGCTTATCATCTTTTAAGAGGATGTTATATTTGGGGCGATACTTTTTAATTAAGTTACATTCCAGAACAAGGGCTTCAACTTCAGTGTCCGTAATCATATAATCAAAATCAAAGACATTAGAAACCATCGCCAATGTCTTGGGAGAATGGTTCTTGGATTGCATAAAATATTGGCTGACTCGATTCTTTAAAACCTTGCTTTTGCCAACATAAATGACCTTCCCATCTTCATCCTTCATGAGATATACGCCTGGGCATAGGGGAAGATTTTTTAATTTTTGTTTGATGGTCGCCGTATCAAAATTCATAGTTTTCCTCTATAACGCAAAAGAGCACACTGGGTTTTGCCAAAAGCAAAAACAGTCTGCTCCCTTTTGAATATTCAATAACAAATTCTTACGCAAAGTTGGAAGAAATCAACTCAACAAGGTCATTGACCGCTTCTTCCTCATCACTACCCTCAGCAATAATAGTAATATTCAACCCTCTGGTAATTCCCAAAGAAAGAACACCAAGCAAACTCTTCGCATTAACACGTCGGCTGTCCTTTTCAACCCAAATACTAGATTTGTATTCATTTGCTTTTTGTATAAAAAAAGTCGCAGGTCTGGCATGTAGGCCAACTTGATTCTGAACAACAACTTCTTTCAAATACATAATACCGCTCCTTTTGTCTGAAAACATCTATAACACGCAAAAAAATAATATGATATTATAATACTAAAAATTGAGGACAAAGTCAATAGTTTTTTCGTGTTTTAAATAAAAATCCTTTGTTTTTTTAGTCAAAATCAACAAAAGTTGGATAAATCGCTTAAACGAGTGCTGGATATTGCAGGACGTTTTGTGAAATATAACTTTTAACTTGTCTTTTAAGAGTAATCGTCTTGCTCTGATGACCCACGCAAACGGGGAATGAATCTTTGTGCAAAGGGACGCTCTCCATGGCTTCTGCAATAGAAAAAACCAATAATTGAAAATATCACTGCACCAATGAAATTGACAAATAAATCCGTCATGGTATCCACAAGACCAATATCCAGATATCCTTTCAAGTCCAGTGCTTTTTCACTCAAGATTACACCATCTACTGTCATTTCTTTACCATATAAAATAACATTTTCTATTCCCTCAATGACTACTGGAATATTCTTTTTTGCAGGATGTAAATCAACCGTTGAAATCATATGCAAAACCGTATCTTTTTGCATATCAGTTCCGGAAAAGAAATCCATAAAAAACTCAAAAAATTCCCAAATTACACCAATGGTCATTGAAAAACAAAACGCAACCAAAGCCACAAAAAAAGGCGAGAGTTCAAACTTAAAGCGTTCACTGCGATTAAAAATATCAATCATAGATACACCAACCGCTGCCATCAAGAATCCATTTGCAGTATGAAGCATGGTATCCCACCAAGAAACCTTAAGATAAAAGCCCTGAATTTCTCCTAAAATTTCTGCACAAAAAATAAAAAGAATAATGATAACTTCAAGGGTATTGGGTAGCGTAATCTTCATGGTTCGCTCCAGAAAGACCGGAACAAAAAAGAGAAGCAAAGTCAGGATACAAGTAAAACAATTTTCATAATTTTTTCGAATAAGCTGGACAACCAAAACAGAAAGTACCATTGCAATCAATAGAAGATACAGAACAGACTTAAAGCGGCTATGTCTTCCAAAATTTGCTTTTAATTCCTGCAGATATTTGGCTCCATTGCGTTTCTTCTTTGCTGTCAAAAAAATCACTCCTCATTCTACTTCCCTTTCTATTATTCTATCACAAACTCCAAAAAAGGTCAATCACTCCTCTACTATTTTACAGGAAAGAAAAGACACCGCAATTTGCTAGCGGTGTCCACAGAAATCGCATTACTATTTCTTTCCTGTCATATTATCAACGGCATCGGTAACACCATTGGTCGCATCTTTAACAGCATTTCCAACTCCATCAGTTACATCTTTCACTGCATTTCCAGCTCCATCTGCAACATCTTTTGCTGCATTCTTGGTGTCATTCACTGCATTTTGAGTTCCGCCGGTTATATTTTCAGCAGCCCCTTGCGCTCCTTCCCCGTTTTCGCCGGCTGTCGGATGATTAACACGGTCAGTTGTGTTGGTTGTCTCTCCGGCTCTTCCATCGGTATCCTTTCCACCGTCCATCGTGGTTGAGCCGTCACTGCAAGCAACCAACGATAGACAACAGAGTATCGTACAAATTCCTATGATCAACTTTTTCATTTTCATTTCTCTCCTTGTTATTTTAAAATATTTTTGCACTTATTTTAACCCAAGCAAAGAGAAATATACAAAGAGTTACCGGATATTTTCAAATTCAATTTTTACTGATTTTCCGTATTCTGTCGGAGACATACCAGTCATTTGACGAAACCTTCTGGAAAACAAGTGAATAGAATCATACCCCAACGAATTTGCTATCTGAGTAATATTCAGATTTCCCTCTCGAATCAGCTTTTTTGCAGTTTCCATCTTCATTTTGGTAAAATAATTCATAACCCCCATTCCCATTGTTTCTTTAAATACAGACTTTAAACTGGATGCGCTAATGCCAATTCTATCCAATACCTGTTGAAAAACCAGTTTTTCTTGAATATTTTCTTGCAAAAATGAAACAACATCGCTAACAACACCCTGCCCAAATCCTCGATGAAGCGTTGTCGTATTAAATGGAATGTCCCCGTAGCTTCGGTGTAGGGAAATCAAAAACTGCTCCAGCGATAAGGATATCATTTGTTCTGCCCCAAATAATGCATCTTTTTTTCGCTCTAGTTTTTTTAACGTTGGGTCTTCCAAAGGAGAATCAAAGGCCTCTTTTGCCTCAAAAATAATGTTAGCAAGAAGGTGTTTTTCTGTATCGGAAAGAAAAACCGTTTTTCGTCGAAAGAAATCCATTGCCGGAGATTGACATTGAAATGCAATAACAACAAGATTGGGAGCTACAACTCCATTTGCACGCAAATTATGATATTCGCTTGGTTGATGAAAAATCGCCTGCCCCTGCTCCAGCGAAATCCATTGTTCCTCCTGCTGAATATCAATACTTCCTTTATCAACGTAAACCATTTCCCAAAAACCATGCTCTTCCCCTACATATAAATAGTCCTTGGTATATTCAAAGTAATGGACTGTAACAATTTTTGTTACAGAAAACATTTTTTTTAAAGTGGTAAATTGATATTTCATGCCCAAATCAACTCCTTTTGAATTAGTTTATCACATTTTGGCTAAATATGCAACAAATTTGTCTTATTAGATAAAGTAATTTTTAAAAATTCATGATATATTGAAGATAATAAAAAATGTCAGGAGGTTATTTTGTTTTGAAAATTTTAGTAACCGGTGGTGCCGGATATATTGGGAGCCATACCAGCGTTCAGCTTTTGGAGGCAGGGTATGATATTGTCATTGTGGATAATCTTTGCAACAGTTCTCCGGAAGCCGTCAAACGCATCGAAATGCTTTCAGGAAAAAAGCCTGTTTTCTATGAGAAAGATTTATGCGATGAAGCTGCTGTTGAGGAAATTTTTTCGGAACATAACATTGATGCAGTCATTCACTTTGCAGGTCTGAAAGCCGTTGGGGAATCTGTATCCATGCCCCTTACTTATTACACCAACAATTTACTTAGTACGCTGAATCTTTGCAAGGTTATGGCAAAGCACGGATGCAAAAAGATTGTATTCAGTTCCTCTGCTACAGTTTATGGAAAGCCAGCGTCCGTACCTATCCGGGAAGACTTTCCCCTTTCCTGCACGAATCCTTACGGCAGAACCAAGTATATGATTGAAGAAATTCTTCGAGACTTGTATATTTCTGACAATGAATGGGATATTGCTTTGCTCCGTTATTTTAATCCTGTCGGCGCTCACAAGAGCGGTATGATTGGCGAGGACCCCAAGGGTATCCCCAACAACTTGATGCCATTTATCTCTCAAGTTGCTATTGGAAAACTGGAAATCCTCTCGGTATTTGGTGATGATTATGATACTCCCGACGGAACCGGCGTGAGAGATTATATCCATGTTGAGGATTTGGCTCATGGTCATTTAAAAGCATTGGAAAAACTTCAATCTCATGTTGGGGTGGTAACCTACAACTTAGGCACCGGTCAAGGCTATAGCGTTCTTGATATGGTTCATGCGTTTGAAGCTGCCAGCGGTCAAAAAGTTCCCTATAAAATTTGTGACCGCCGCCCCGGTGATATTGCCGCATGCTACGCAGATCCGGCAAAGGCTAAAGAAGAGTTAGGTTTTGTAGCTACACACACATTAAAAGAAATGTGCGAGGATACTTGGCGCTGGCAACAGCAGAATCCCCGCGGTTACGAAAAATAAGGAGGAATTTACGATGGCAAAAACAACACTAGTTGCTCTGGCAGCAGGTATGGGAAGCCGCTTTGGTGGCTTTAAGCAGATGGAACCAATTTCAGAAAATGGTTCTGTTCTTTTGGATTTTTCTGTCTTTGATGCAGCAGCGGCAGGATTCGATAAGGTTGTCTTTATCATCAAAGAAGAAATGTACGAAGAATTCAAAGAAATTGTTGGCAATAAGATTAAAAACATCGAAGTTGATTACGTCTTTCAGGAAACAGCCTCCTTGCCTGCCGGTAGAACAAAACCCTGGGGAACCGGCCATGCAATTTTATGCTGCAAAGACAAGGTTGATACACCATTTGCGGTCATCAATGCAGATGATTATTATGGTCGTCACGCTTATACCGACCTTCATAACCACTTACAAAATGCAAAAGATCTTGATATTGCGATGGTTTCTTTTGAACTAAAGAACACCTTAACAGACAATGGCACTGTTGCTCGTGGTGTTTGTGAAATTGAAGGCGGTTATTTAAAATCTGTCACTGAGCGTACTAAAATTAAAGATTTTAAATATACCGAAGACGGCGAAACCTGGATTGATATGCCGAAAGATACGCAAGTTTCCATGAATCTTTGGGGCTTTACTCCGGATATTTTCGGTGTTTTAGAAGAACAGTTTGCAGAATTTAAAGAGAACCTTACCGACCCATTAAAAGACGAATTTTTTATTCCCTTGGCCGTTGACCGCCTCATTCAGGAAGGGAAAGCAAAGGTAAAAGTATACCCTTGTCAGGATAAATGGTACGGCATGACCTACCGCGAAGATCTTCCTGATGTAACGAAAGCTATGAACAAAATGATTCAGGAGGGATATTACAATGGTCTATAATATTCCAGAAGTCTGTGCTCAATTTGATGTTAAAGGAAAATTTATTGATGCAATTCCTTATGGCGAAGGTCATATCAACAACACATTTCTTGTAAATACAACAGGAAATCGTTACATTCTCCAGCGGGTCAATAGTGACGTTTTTAAAAATCCCGGAGAGGTCATGAATAACATCGCCGCAGTTACCGAGTTTTTGCACAAAAAAATTATTGCATCATGTGGCGATCCCTACAGAGAAACCTTAACTTTGATTCCTACCAAATCAGGCCATCATTTCCTCGTAACTGAAAATGGGGATTTGTTCCGGATGTACTTATTTATAGGAAACGCTATTAGCTATCAAAAGGTTGAAACTCCGGCACTGTTTTATCGAATTGCAAAAGCATTTGGTAAATTCCAGAAAATGTTGGACGGTTTCCCTGCAGAACAACTTCACGAAACCATCCCCAATTTCCATAACACGGTTTCCCGATACGAAGCTTTCAAAAAGGCTGTATCGGAAGATAAGGAAAAACGTGGCACAAGTGTTGCAAAAGAAATTGAGTTTGCTCTGGCTCGGGAAAACGATGCCGGTATCATCATGGATGCAATCAACGATGGTTCGGTTCCTCTCCGCGTTACTCATAACGACACCAAGCTGAACAACATCCTTGTCGATGAATCAACTGGAGAAGGAATCTGCGTCATTGATTTGGATACCGTAATGCCAGGGTCTATGCTATTTGACTTTGGCGATTCCATTCGTTTTGGCGCCAGCACTGCAGCAGAAGACGAAAAGGATTTGGATAAGGTCTGGATGGATTTGGAATTGTTTGAGCAGTATGCAAAAGGATATATCGAAGAACTTCATACCAGCATGACCGAGAAAGAGCTTGAACTTCTTCCTATCTCTGCAAAGTTGATGACATTAGAATGCGGCATCCGTTTCCTTGGAGATTATCTGGATGGCGACCACTATTTCCGCATCCATTATCCGGAGCAAAATCTGGATCGTGCACGCACTCAATTTAAGCTGGTCGCCGATATGGAATCCAAAATGGAAACTATGCAGAATATCGTCAAAGAACTTTATAGCAAAATTGGAGGTTAGACAAAATGAGATTGATTATCTGCAAAAATTATGACGAGGTATCTCAAAAGGCAGCTGACATCATTGCTGCAAAAATTCTTTTGAAGCCAAATTGTATTTTGGGGATGGCAACTGGTTCTACCCCTATTGGAACCTATGAAAAGCTTACCGCAAAGGGCTTGGATTTTTCCAAGGTAACCACCTTTAATCTGGATGAGTATTATCCCATCAAGCCGGACAATGACCAAAGCTACTACTATTTTATGAACGAGCATCTCTACAGCAAGGTCAACCTCAAGCCGGAAAATATCCATATCCCCAGCGGTGCGGCAAGTGACCCCGATGCAGAATGCAAAGCTTATGATGCAATGATTGAGAAAAAAGGCGGTATTGATTTGCAACTTTTGGGTATCGGGCAGAACGGCCATATCGGTTTTAATGAGCCAGGTGAAACCCTTTATGCCGAAACCCACAAGACAGGACTTACTCAAAATACCATTGAAGCAAACTCTCGTTTCTTCGAGAAAATTGAAGATGTTCCTACCCAGGCATTGACAATGGGTATGGCATCTATCATGAAAGCAAAAACTGTCCTGCTTCTTGCAACAGGAAAAGCGAAGGCTCCCGCCATCAAGGCGTTGATGAGTAATATTATTGACCCTCAGTGCCCCGCCTCCCTCCTCTCCTGTCATCCTGATACTATCGTCATTGTTGATGAGGAAGCTGCATCTGAACTTTAAAAATCACTTTTCTATAAAAAATAATGCGGAAACTTTTGTTTCCGCATTATTTTTTATGCCAATATTACATCACTTTCATACTCTCAATTCGAATGGGTTCGGTAGGAGTACCGCCCTCGGAGCCAACACGTTTTACCTCCAAAAAGCTGTCTACTACCTCCATGCCCTCAATCACTTTACCAAACGCTGCATACTGTCCATCCAAAAAGCTTGCATCATCGTAGCAGATAAAGAACTGACTGCTTGCGGAATTGGGATTCATGGAGCGCGCCATAGAAATCACACCTCGGGTATGGGAAAGCTTGTTGTCTGCAAATCCGTTGGACAAAAACTCGCCCGGAATAGTTTCGCTGCTACCGCCCATGCCAGTTCCCATGGGGTCGCCGCCCTGTGCCATAAATCCATCAATCACACGGTGGAATGTCAACCCATCATAAAACCCTTGCCGAACCAGCTTTTCGAAGTTCTCTACCGTTTTTGGAGCAAATTCCGGCATCAGTTCGATTGTGAACTGTCCACCCTTTTCCATTGTAACCTGAATTTTTGTATTTTCCATTTTTATTCTCCTTTATTGTTTCGCTTCGGTATTGGTTTTGCTCTTGTTTTGCTCCTGCAATTTTCTTTGAGCGTTGCTTGCCGCCTTCATGATTTCCTCCACAGAGATTTCTGCAAGCAAATCCTCGTTGAGGTTATATTCTGCATTAGCAACCCAATAATTCTGGAGCTCTGCAAGTCCAGCCAGACGCTTGATGATGTGGTATCCGTACTCGGTCTTTACCACATCGCTGATTTCTCCACATTCTAAGGCAAAGGACGCCTCTTCAAACTCCTTTACCATTTCTCCTGGACCAAAAGTATAACCCGCCTCGGTTGCGCCCGGGTCTTCGTTGTACTCTGCAATCAAAGCCGCAAAATCCTCCCCCGCTTTTGCCTTTTCCAGAACTTCTTCGGCAGTTGCCTTGGGGTCCTCGTATTTCTCGCTTTCGCTCATAATTAGGACGTGTTGTGCAGTAACCTTATCGTTACTCTTCCAACCGGATAAGTCAATGCTTTCATCCATATATCCGGATAGATTAGCGGCGATTTCGGTTTCCGCCTTTTCTACTGCCTGCATACGATTGGCAAGGCTCTTATAGTTCTCAACAGAATCAATTGCCATTGCATTGGCGGTTAACAAAAAGGCTTCCTCCCCATTCTGAAGAACATAACTATCAACCATCTGGTCATTCGCCTTCTTATCCTCTTCTGCTTGTACAATCCCTTTTTCTTTTACTTTGGTCAGCATAATGGATTCCCGCAAAACAGAATCCAGCGCAGTTGCCAAAATTTCATCCGCCAGGACTTGTCCGTCATCTGTCTTTTGATTCCAATTAAAACTGCCAAAATCCTCTGCTGCTGAAGAATCAATGCTATATGCCTTCATCATAGCAGAATTATAAACATAATACCGGAATTCCCCAACTGTTACGGCTTCCTCTCCTACAGTCAAAAGTACCTCTGCGGGGTCTGGACCCCCACTAACAGTAGTTTTTCCAAGTCCATCGGTGCTGTTTCCGCAACCTGCCAGAACAGATACACAAAATAATACTGCAAAAACAAGCGTCATGATTCGTTTTACGTTCATCTAATCTCCTCGCCTTTCATGGTAATATACTACTTAGTTATAACAAATCAAGTCAAAAAAGTCAACTAAATATGGAACAAAAAAAGATGTCCCCCGCCCCAAAACGAGGAACATCTTTTGGGTTGTTTTTAGTACATACCGCCTGCAGCACCAGCCATAGCAGCATTCGCAGCTGCTTCCGCCGCAGGATCCGGCTTATCAGCGACAACGCTCTCGGTTGTCAAAATCATGGATGCAATACTTGCAGCATTTTCCAAAGCAGAACGGGTAACCTTGGTGGGGTCAACAATTCCGCCCTTAATCATATCCATATATTCCCCAATCAATGCGTTGTAGCCAACACCGACTTCGCTATCCTTAATCTTGTTGATGATAACACTACCCTCAACACCGGCATTGTAAGCAATCTGACGAACCGGCTCTTCTAAAGCACGAAGAACAATCTGTACACCGGTCTTTTCATCGCCTTCACTCTCGTTGAAGAGCTTTTCAACTGCAGGAATTGCATTAACAAACGCAGTACCGCCGCCAGCTACAATACCCTCTTCCACTGCAGCACGGGTTGCAGCCAGAGCATCTTCGATACGCAACTTCTGCTCTTTCATCTCAACTTCGGTTGCAGCGCCAACCTTAATAACTGCAACACCGCCAGCCAGCTTTGCCAGACGCTCCATCAGCTTCTCTTTATCAAATTCAGAGGTGGTTTCCTCAATCTGAGTCCGAATGTTACTAACCCGAGCAGCAATTTGGTCCTTATCGCCCATACCATCAACAATGATGGTATTTTCTTTTTGAACCTTAACCTGACGGGCACGGCCAAGCTGTGCAATGGTAGCATCTTTTAGTTCCAGACCAATTTCTTCGGAGACAACCTGACCGCCGGTCAGAATAGCGATATCAGTCAACATTTCCTTTCTTCTGTCGCCAAAACCGGGAGCCTTAACTGCAACACAGGTAAAGGTGCCACGCAGCTTATTGACAATCAAAGTAGAAAGTGCTTCGCCCTCGATATCCTCAGCGATAATCAAAAGCTTTTTACCAGACTGAACAATCTGCTCCAAGAGAGGCAGAATTTCCTGAATGTTAGAAATCTTCTTATCGGTAATCAGGATATAAGCATCATCAATGACTGCTTCCATCTTGTCAGTATCAGTTACCATGTAAGGAGTAATGTAACCACGGTCAAACTGCATACCCTCTACAACCTCGGAATAAGTTTCAGCGGTCTTGGATTCCTCAACGGTAATAACACCGTCACTGGTTACCTTTTCCATAGCATCTGCAATCAGGGTACCAATCTCGTCGCTTGCAGCAGATACCGCAGCAACACGGGCAATATCATCCTTACCATTGATGGTTTTGCTATTGGCAACAATTTCTGCAACTGCAGCATCGACAGCTTTCGCCATACCTTTACGAACAACCATAGGGTTAGCACCTGCTGCAACATTCTTCATACCCTCACGAACCAGAGCCTGTGCTAGAAGTGTTGCAGTTGTGGTACCATCGCCAGCAACATCGTTGGTCTTGGTCGCAACTTCTTTTACAAGTTGTGCGCCCATGTTTTCAAAGGGGTCTTCCAGTTCTACTTCCTTTGCAATGGTAACACCGTCGTTAGTAATCAGCGGAGCACCATACTTTTTGTCCAATACAACATTTCTACCCTTAGGGCCAAGAGTAACCTTTACAGTATTTGCCAGCTGGTTAACACCGCTTTCCAATGCACGTCTGGCTTCCTCGCCAAATAAAATCTGTTTTGCCATTCTTTTATTCCCTCCAAATCAATAATTCTTTAGTCAACCTTTGCCAAAATATCGCTTTGACGAAGAATGGTATATTCTACTCCATCAAGCTTTACTTCGGTACCGGCATACTTGCTCATAAGAACTTTATCGCCAACCGCCAGTTCCATCTTGACCTCTTTGCCATCCACAATACCGCCGGGACCAACTGCAACAACTTCAGCAACCTGAGGCTTCTCTTTGGCAGTACCCGCTAAAATAATGCCACTTTTGGTTGTTTCCTCTGCCTCCAGCATCTTGATAACAACTCTGTCTGCTAATGGTTTGATATTCATGATTGAACCTCCTTTAAGGTTAAAAATTTCTTTGTTATTAGCACTCTAACTAATCGAGTGCTAACGCAGTTAATCATACAAAAACCCAGAGGATAAATCAACCCCGATTACAATCGTTTATTTCTAATTATAGGCGATTAGATAAAATTATCTTTTAATTATGGCACTTTTTAAAAACATAATTTATTTCCCATCTTTTTGAAAATTTGTATCCCTTGCCAAATGCCGGAATACTCCTTTACTCTTTTTTGTGATATTGACGAAAACGTTCATTCTTCTATTTCTATTCGCCTTTACATCCTCGTATACGCAAAAAACGCAAGGATAATTCCTTGCGTTTTTGAAATTTCTATTCCCACTCGGCAAAGTTTTTCCAATACTAAACAAATTTGTTTAGTATTGTATGGAAATATTCAAATTTTTTCTCTTAAATCTCCATATTCTTTTGCTTTGTTTAATTTTTTAGTATCAGAATAGTATCACGCCAAGTATTACATATAATTCCTCTTGACATTTATTATGATACCATAAACGAGCAAATATTTCAAGTGCTTTGCCGAAAATAGCATATTAAATTTTATGATGGAAACAAATCAGCATATACCCTACCAAAATGTCACGCAATAGAGGTCTAAAAATGCCCATTTTATGCGGTTTCCAAAGGCTGAAACTCGCAAGGTAATGGTTTTTATTCCTCACCCTCAAAATGAGCTTCTATCGTTCCACTTTTGCTGTTTCCTAACACAAATCACAATTCATAATTTCACAATTTTACCTCAAATTTGTCGCTATGTTTTTTGTTTTATCATATAACCCGCCTTATTCAACCTTCATCATTCTGTACCCGACTCCTATGTGTGTCTGAATATACTGCGGAGAATCGGGAAGTTTTTCAATCTTTTTTCTGAGTGTTGTCATAAACACACGAAGAGAACCTATATCGGTTTCCCAGCTACTACCCCAAATCTTTTCTGCAATAAATTTATGTGTAAGCACCTTTCCGACATTTTGCGACAACACGCACAGCAGCTTATACTCTGTCGGGGTGAGGTGCATTTCTTCATCATCAAGATATGCGCAACCTGCTGCATAATCTATTTTAAGCTTTCCGTTTGCAAACATTGACTCGGATGCAGCCACTTGGCTTTGATAGTTTAATCTTCTTTGTGTTACCCTGAGCCTTGCAAGGAGTTCTTCAACAGAAAACGGTTTTGTCAAGTAATCATCAGCACCGCAGTCAAGAGCCTCTATTTTATCTGAGTCCTCGCTTCTTGCGCTGATAACAATAATCGGCATATTAGACCATGAACGGATTTTCTTTATGACTTCGATTCCGTCTATATCGGGAAGTCCCAAATCAAGCAGAACAACATCGGGATTATGTGAAGATGCCTGCATAATAGCATCATTTCCGTCCTTTGCTGTTAAAAATTTATAGTCATGTGTTTTTAAGGTTGTTGAGATTAGGTTGCGTATGGGCATATCATCCTCAACAACCAAAACAGTCATTGCTTTATTCATTTATATCTACCTCCTTTATCGGCAGGGTAAATGTGAACACCGCTCCATGCGGAGTGTTATCCGATACAGTAATTTCTCCGCCGTGTGCAGAAATAATTGTTTTACAGAGCGCAAGGCCTAAGCCAAGACTTCTTCTGCTGTCAGCAATCTTATTTGCGCCCGTATAGAACATCTCAAACACCTTATCTTTTATATCATCTGCAATTCCGTTTCCGTTATCTGCAATGCTTACAGAAAGCATTTTATCATGTTTTTGTGTGCTGATAGTGATTTTTGAGCCTTTCGGTGTATATTTAATTGCATTATCAACAATGTTTATAATTACCTGTACGATAAGCCTTGCATCAACATCCACAAGGACAATATCATCATTTTCGTATATTTCTATTTTATGTTCTATACCGCTTTTGTTTATGTGATTTAATGCTTCCGCAATTATTTCATCCATAAGCTCTGCAGACTTATTAAGCTTCATATTGCCGTCTTCAAGTCTTGTAACTGATAACAAGTTTTCAACAAGATTTGTAAGCCATACGGAATCGTTATATATATCCTTATATATTTGCTGCTTTGTATCTTCATCAAAGCTTTCTCCGTTAGAGAGAAGATTATCCGCGTTACCTGATATGGAGGTAAGGGGTGTTCTTAAATCATGGGATATTGCTCTTAAAAGGTTTGCTCTCATTTTCTCGTTTTTAGCAAGTATTTCTGTTTCTTCTTTTTCACGGGCAATCTTTTTGTTTTCAAGAGAGATTGCGCACTCGCCCAAGATAGAAAGCAAAATACTGCTTTCAAAGGAATCAATGGGGTTTTCGTTTATATGAATACCGATAATTCCGTAAATGTTCTCATTTATTCGGATTGCATAGTATAAGAACTTTGCCTCCGGAAAGTTATCTGTTGTCGCTCCTGCCTGATGGTTATTTCTTAGTACCCAATCGGCAATGTATTTTTCGTTCTCTGCGATTTTTCTTATCTCATCTTCATCGCCTTCAGCTAAAAAGACATTAATGTTACCTATTGTATCATTGGCAACAGGATATATAACAATATCTCGTTTTAACAACTTCATAAGTTGATG
Source organism: Ructibacterium sp. (assembly GCA_045606185.1). Lineage (GTDB taxonomy): Bacteria > Bacillota > Clostridia > Monoglobales > Monoglobaceae > Ructibacterium. Next base: position 24,783 of record JAZURN010000010.1, on the reverse strand, counting down.
GGCTGTTATAGAAATAATATCATTTTCACTGTCTGCACGCTGCAAAAGCTGATTTGTATCAAAAAGAATTTTAGTACGGTATGCTGACTGTGCAGATTTCTTTGCGTGATCCTTCAGCTTTATGGCAAGTGTACTTGATATGAATGCTGAAATAAACATAATTGCAAAGGTTGCAGGATACCCTTTTTCGTATGCCTTCATAGTGAAATAAGGCTCTGTAAAAAAGAAATTAAACAGAATGACACTCACAAGTGAAGATGTAAGTGCATACATTCTGTATTTAGTAAGTATTGAGATAAGTAAAACCCCAAGGATATATACGGTGATTATATTTGCTTCTGTAAATCCAAGTCCAAAAAATACATACCCAAGAAGCGTAGCTGCAATAAGAAGTCCCACACTTATAATAAGGTCACGGAAGGAAAAGCGGGACTCAATCATTTTTTTTGGAGCAGGTGCTTCGTAATGTGTAACCTCTATACCGTCAGGGATGATGTGTATATCAATATTCGGTGCATGTGCTATCAGTTTTTCCGTCAGAGTCGGTTTTCTGATAAGATGCTTTTTAACTGCCGCACTTCTGCCGACTACAATTTTTGTAACACCTGAAAGTCGTGCAAATTCAGCAATCTGGTATGGTACATCATCGCCGTTTATAATCTCAACCTTTGCGCCAAGCTGACGGGCAAGCTTCATATTTTGTTTAAGCCTGTTTTTATTTGTTTCATCAAGCGATGCAAAGCTCGGAGTTTCTATATAAATTGCAGTAAAATTTCCGGTAAAGGCATTGGCCATTTTTGCCGCTGTCCGTATAATTTTCGGGTTTGACGGTGCAGATGAAAGGCATACAAGTATATGCTCATCTGTTTCTTTTTTATGTTGAAGGTTCATGAAAACCACCCCCTGATGATACTATTTTATCATATATTCAAATTTTTCTCAATGGATAGCCGGTATTTTCTTAATTTTGGTACGTAGTTTTATCACTTTTGTTATCCTTTTCAAAATCGTAGTCATATCCCTTGTAATTTTCGTCAAAGAATTCTCCGATTTTCCCGACAACAAAATATCCGCCAATCATATAGGCTAAAACCGCAATCAATAAAATAATATCACGCATACCATCATCTCCCAACTAACACTTCGGGATGATTTATCAGGCTATATACGAAAACATTTCTGAATGTCTTTAAGTTCACCAAGCACAAGCATGGTTTCATTTTCTTTTAAAACAGTATCAGGGTGAATTGTCATACTCATTTTTCCATCCTGTTTTAATGCCATAATATTTATCCCGAACTTTTTACGAATATCTATTTGTCCTATTGTTTTTCCAATCCAGCTTTCGGGTGTTGTTACCTCGAAAATTGCATAATCATCATCAAGCTCAATAAAATCAAGAATGTGGTCTGCACTGTAACGGATTGCCGCCCACGAAGCCACCTGCTTTTCGGGGTACACGACCTGATCTGCACCATTACGGAGCAGAAACTTTTCCTGAACATCCCGTTCTGCTCTTGAGACCACGAACCTTGCACCAAGCTCTTTAAGAAGTGAGGTTGTTTCCAGAGAGCTTTGAAAATCTCCGCTGATTGCAACAAAGCAAATATCGAAATTTCCCACACCCAAGGAAGTTAAAAATTCTTCATTTGTACTGTCCCCAATCTGTGCATTTGTTACATACGGAAGAACCTCATTTACAAGCTCTTCTTTTTTATCTATTGCCATTACTTCGTGGCCAAGCTCATTTAATTTTTTAGCTATATGTCTGCCAAAACGTCCAAGACCTATAAGCAATACAGATTTCATATTAAATTCCTCCTTAACCTACGGTAATTCTTTCCTGTGGTTTTTTTGATATATTCTGCTGTTTTTTTGATAGTGCTGCAAATATAAGGGTAAGTCCGCCAACTCTTCCAAAGAACATAAGACCTATTAAAACGATTCTTGATACAGTTCCGAGAGTAGGTGTAATGCCAAGTGTAAGACCTACCGTGCCTATTGCCGATGCTGTTTCAAACAAGCACTCCATAAGAGGAAGCTTTTCAACCCCGCTTATAATCAGTCCGCCTGTTAAAAACAGAATAAAATACATTAACAGTATTGCTGATGCAGTTTTAAGTGTTGAATCTTCTATCCGTCTGCCAAAGCACTCAACATCGTCCTTTTTTCTGAATACAGATATCATAGAGAAGATAAGCACTGCAGCAGTTGTTGTTTTCATACCTCCGGCAGTCGAGCCGGGAGAACCGCCAATCAGCATTAAAATAATTGTAATTATCTGACCTGTTCCTGTTAATTGAGTTAAGTCCGCTGTATTAAAGCCTGCTGTCCTCGGTGTTACCGACTGAAACATAGAATTTAATATTCTCTCGTTTAGTGGTAATCCGTTAAACTCTGCAAAGTAAAAATATATTGCAGGTGCGATTATTAAAAACAGTGTTGACGATAATACAACCTTTGTCTGCATACGGTATTTTTTTATATGATGCCTGTTTGTTTTTACATCTTCCCATACAAGAAAACCAATGCCGCCTATGATAATGAGAAGCATTATAACTGCATTTATTAAAGGCTGTGCGGAGTAGGATGTCAGCGATGAGAACGGTGATTTTGCACCCATCAAATCAAAGCCTGCATTACAAAATGCCGAAACAGAGTGGAATATTCCGAGCCATACACCTTTTAACCCAAACTCTTTGCAAAATACTGTTGAAAGTAAAATTGCACCTATAAGCTCAATTAAGAATGTTGTTTTAAGAATAAATCCTGTGAGCCTTACAATTCCGCCGACCTTTGGTGCGGATATTGCATCCTGCAATGTGCTTCTTTGCATAAGACTTATTTTTCTTCCTGCAAGCATCGCCATTGCAACAGACAAGGTTACAATTCCAAGACCTCCAACCTGAATAAGCAAAAGGATTATAAACTGCCCGAACATTGACCAGTGCGTTGCTGTGTCATGTACCACAAGCCCTGTTACACACACCGCAGATGTTGATGTAAAGAGTGCGTCTGAAAAGGGTGTCATATTTCCGCTTGCTGACGATATCGGAAGCATTAAAAGAATTGTGCCTAATATTATTGCTCCTGCAAAACCGAATATTATTATCTGAGAAGAAGACAAATGCTTCTTTATTTTTGCATCCATAGTCAAAACCACCAATCAAGTGTATCTTTTTTCTATTATCATTGTATCATAATATATTTTAAGATGGTATTAACGGTTGAATATCCATATTAAGATTGCATTAAGATTCATATATTTACACCACCCCTAACCCACACGGGAATATACCACATTCCCGTTTATACAGTTAAAGTGAAAATCAATATCTGAAATCTTCGTGCATTCCTACTGCATCAAGATATTTCAGTCTTGCCTTTTCTTTTTCTTCCGGTGTGTCAGCAGTTTTATATTGAGTGTAGAAGCTACGTTTTGAAACAGCATCAAGTTTTTTATCAATGCCTTTTTTGATATCGTGATAGAGTTCGCATACATCGTCATCATCAAAGCCAAGTTCATCACTATAAAAATACTTAACCATTTGAATAAATAAATTTTGTTCAGTTTGAATTTTCTTTATATCCTATCACATCCTTTCAAGGTGGCAAGATGACCTTTTATATAAAACATGTCATCTTGCCATCTTACTTTTAATCAAGACTCCAATATGTCCATCTATGCGCTAGCAGAAATGTATAAAATAATGCGAAAAGAAATAGGTTTAAATAATGACTTGTTTTCAGTAGATGCACCTGATATGTTAGCTTTTTATCTTACTGATTTTACCAAACCAGAATATAAGAAAAATTACTATAAGTATCATTACAATAAATTTGTTCTAAAATCAGCTATCTTTTGGGGTAAAATAGAAGATTTAATCCCACTTGTTTGGTTACAAAACTACATAATAAAACCATTTTTCTTTTCGTGTTTCTGTATTCTCAGATTCCCAATCAAGTTATTGATAGTCACTCCGATTAAGTTAATCATAAAGAGCAATAAATCAAAATAAATGCAAAAATCCCCCTGAAAACTTTATCGTTTTCAGGGGGATAGTTTTATTAAGCATTTATTCCCTGCAATGGTTAAATAGTATCATTTTAGTATCATCGCAGTTCTTGAAGTCCCGCAAAGCCTTATTTTATGCGGCTTTCGGGGATTTTTCATTTTATTCCCACTCGATGGTGCCCACAGGCTTTGGAGTCAAATCCAGAAGAACACGGTTGATACCATCTACCTCTGCGGTAATTCGATTGGTAATCTTATGAAGAACCTCGTAGGGAATCTCCTCAATGGTTGCAGCCATGGCATCGGTAGTATTGACTGCACGAATAATAGCGGGCCATCCCTCGTATCTTTTGCTATCTCTTACACCTACACTCTTGAAGTCCGGAACTGCAACAAAATACTGCCAAACCGTCTTGGCAAGACCACAAATGTCAAACTCTTCGCGGAGAATCGCATCTGCTTCCCGAAGTGCCTCCAGGCGGTCACGGGTAATTGCGCCAAGACAACGGACACCCAGACCGGGGCCGGGGAACGGCTGACGATAAACCATATCATGCGGTAATCCAAGCTCACAACCTACGATACGAACTTCATCCTTGTACAAAAGTTTAATCGGCTCGCAGAGTTCCATCTTCATATCTTCCGGCAAGCCCCCAACGTTGTGATGGGCCTTTACGCCATCGCTCTCCAGGATGTCGGGATAGATGGTTCCCTGTGCCAGAAAGTCAATGCCTTCCTGTTTTCTAGCTTCTTCTTCAAAAACACGAATAAATTCTGCACCTATAATCTTCCGCTTTTCTTCGGGGTCTGCAACTCCTTTAAGCTTGTCCAAAAATCTGTCAACAGCGTCAACATAGACAAGATTTGCATCCATTTCGTCCCGGAAAACCCTTACAACCTCTTCCGGCTCTCCCTTACGAAGCAATCCATGGTTTACATGAACACAAACCAGCTGCTTACCAATTGCTTTGATCAGTAACGCTGCTACAACCGATGAGTCTACACCGCCAGACAAAGCCAGAAGAACTTTTTTATCGCCAACTTGAGTACGAATTTCCTTTACCTGCTCCTCAATGAACGCCCGAGCAAGCTCCGATGTGGTAATACGTTTCATTTCTTCGGGTCTTACAATGTTATACATATTATTCCTCCTCTTGATTTTCTTCCGGTACACAAATAGGATAGTTTCCGGTAAAGCATGCGTCGCAACAACTCAATTTACAGTTAGGTGCCAACTTCTGCATGGCAGAAACAGAAAGATACGCAAGAGAATCGGCTCCAATCTTTTCGCAGGTTTCCTCTAATGTCATCTGGCATGCAATCAGCTTGTCCCGACTGTCAATATCTGTTCCAAAGTAACAGGGGTTTAAGAAAGGCGGAGAAGAAATCCGCACATGAACCTCCCTCGCTCCCGCTTCCCGCAATAAATTTACAATTCGCCGACTGGTAGTACCCCGAACAATGGAGTCGTCTACCATAACAACCCTCTTTCCTCCAACAGCATCTTTCATCGCATTAAGCTTAATCCGAAGAGCAGCTTCCCGTTCTTCTTGAGTTGGCAAAATAAAGGTTCTGCCGATATAACGATTCTTGATAAAGCCAACACCGTAAGGAATTCCTGATTCATAGGAATACCCAAGAGCCGCATCCAATCCCGAATCAGGTACACCAATAACAATATCTGCATCAACCGGACTTTCCATTGCAAGATATTTTCCGGCATTCAGTCTGGCTCGATGAACACTTTCCCCTTCAATGATGCTATCTGGACGGGCAGTGTAGATATACTCAAACACACACATTGCCGATTTTTGACCGCACATATCCCGATAAGAATGTAGTCCATCTTGGTCGATGACAACAATCTCGCCCGGCTCAACATCACGAACAAATTCAGCATTGATTGCATCAAACGCACAGGTTTCGGATGCAATAACCCAAGAATTTTTGATTTTCCCGATTGCAAGCGGATGGAACCCCTGAGGATCCCGTACAGCAAGCAACCGATGGGGTGTCATAATCAAAAGAGAATACGCACCGGAAACTTTCTGCATAATCCGCTTCATAGCTTCTGCTGTAGAATCAGTGTGAATTCGTTCCTTTGCCATCAAATGAGCAATGACTTCGCTGTCGTTATTTGTCTGGAAAATAGCACCTTGCTCTTCCAGTTCCTTGCGAATCTGCTTTTCATTAACCAGTCTTCCGTTATTGGCAAGAGCAAAGGAACCCTTTTGATATCTGGAAACCAGAGGCTGCGCATTTAATCTGCTGCTACTGCCGGCAGTACCGTACCGAACATGACCAATGGCAGAAAAACCAACCAACTCTTTCAGGACAAGTTCGTTAAAAACTTCATTAACCAGCCCCTGGTCCTTGTATTGCAGAATTTGAATTACATCCGATTCATCTCTGTTGTTTACTGCAATGCCGCAGCTTTCCTGTCCACGATGCTGAAGTGCATATAAGCCGTAATAGGTCAGCCTAGATACATCAAGATGATCGCCGTTGTCATAAATACCAAAAACACCACATTCCTCGTGCAGAGTATCTGCCTCAAAGATTTCATGTTGATCCACAAAAACACCTCCGCAAATTTTAAGTTGAGCATCTGACGGACTTTTTGTCGTGTAAAAACAAATTGTCTTAAAAAATACTTTTTTATTTTATTATAAAACAAAAAAAAATGCAAGAAATTTTCACATGAAATCGTGGTTGTTTCAAAAAAATTGGCATTCTGCACAAAACACTTTATTTATGAACTGCTCCTTTCTATTTTTTGATACCTGAAAAGAGAAAATACACCTTGTTTTTGCAATGCTTTTCTTACAGTTAAGAAACAGGTAAAGAAATTGCTGAAAACAACAATTCCCTCCATTGCGTTCATGCCAAACCTTGAAACAAAGACTGAAATCCCGACAAGACGCAGTAGCGAATCAGAAAGACTGTAGCAAAGCATGGAGAATTGTTTTCCCATCCCATTTAAAATAGAACAAGATAAGGAATCAAGGAACATCAGTGGGCAAAGTAATGATAATGTTCGTACCATTGGCACGATGCTAGCATCTTTATATATTCCATGGGAAATCTGTACCGGGAACAGTTGAAAAAGAACCATAACCATTCCGCCTGAAAGAAGCCCAAATGCGTAAATCTTTTTTGTCATTCTTCGCAGTCGGCTTCGGTCGGTCATGGCATCAGCCCTGGAAATCTCTGGAACTAATAATGTAGAAAGAGAACCAATCAGCGTCAGAGGGAAAACCAACATTGGCATTACCATTCCGTGAAGTATTCCAAGATTCGATACTGCTTCGCTATGGCTCATTCCATATTGTTTTAATGCAGAAATTATCCAGACCTCTTCCTGCATTCGCAACACAGAGCCTGTCAGTGATGTCAGCATTGCAGGGAATGAAATTTGAAAAAGTTCTCGACCAATTCCTTTTTTATGTGTTTTATTCAAAAGTTCCTTCTGTTCTTTCCAATAGAAAGCCAAAAGATAAACACAGGATGAAAACTCCCCCAATGTAATTCCTAAAAAAACAGCAGTACATCCGTACTGGATTCCTTTTCTTAAGAAAAGGTGTAAAAACAGACTGATTAGACATCCTTTTACTGCCTGTTCTAAAAATTCAGAAGATGCAGGAATAGAAACCTTTCTTTTCGCATAGAAATACCCCTTTAAACAATAGGAGATACCCATAAACAAAATACTCGGCGCCAAACAACACAAACTGGTAGCAATTCGACTATCCCCTAAAATATAATTCGCCATCCATTCGGCACCCAGAAAGGTCAATAGAATTACAAAAAGACTCAAGGAAATAACTGCATAAAGGGAAATTTTCATACTCTCCCGCACTGAACCATAGTCGTTTTTTACAAGGTAAGCGGACACCATTTTAGAAACTGCAACACCCAATCCGGCAGTAGAAACCGTCAGCATAACACCATGTATTCCAAAACCCAAGGATAATAAACCCATTCCCTCCTGACCAAGGGCTCTGGAATAAAACGCCCGAAAAATAAAATCAAAACTTTTTGCACAAAAACCGGAAAACCCTAATAACGCTGCATTTTTTAACATCTGATTCTTCAATCCCTACACCTCGTTTCTGTTTCAATATATGCAAGCCAAGGAATTGACAACACCCAAAATCGGTTATATAATGATGAGGTAATGATGAATTTGGAGGGGTTTTATGATCCACATCAAGGAAGCAATTATTGTGGAAGGAAAATACGACAAAGAACGACTGCGTCAGCTTACTGATGCTACGATTCTCTGTACCCACGGTTTTGCTCTGTATCGCTCCAAAGCGCTACTAAACAGCATACGCAACTTTGCTAAAAATCAAGGAATTATTATTCTAACAGACTCGGACCGTGCCGGATTTCGCATTCGAAACTATTTAAAAACCTGCATTGGCAAGGATTGTATTGTAAAAAACGCCTATATCCCTTCTGTTCCCGGCAAGGAACGCCGGAAAGAAAAACCCGGCAAGGACGGTTTGCTGGGTGTTGAGGGTATGTCAGAAGCCGTTTTGGAAGAAATCTTAAAAACCGCCGCAACCACGATTGAAGAGTCGTCTGTTCAAACGGTTACCAAAGCAGATTTTTATCAAGACGGCTTTACCGGTAAGTCCGAAAGCAGTGAGCTTCGCAAAAAACTTGCAAAGGAATTACAACTTCCCCCGAACATCTCTGCCAACGCTCTGCTCGAACTAATCAACCAAATTGGCGGATATCCAGTGTATCGGGATGCAATTAAGAAAATATCAACCGAAAACTAAAATAGCTCTTGCATTTTTGTTTTAAGTATCGTATAATGTAGAAAATTTAGTGCTAGGGGAATCCTTATTGGATTGAGAAGGCGTTGCCTGACCCTTTGAACCTGATCCGGCTGATACCGGCGTAGGAAAGCATAGGACAAAACAGATTTGGGCTTATCTTTGTCGTATGCGGCATTGAAGGGCTCTTTTTTCAACTAAAGGATTCTCCTTGCAAAAGAAGGGAGAATCAAAATGAAAAAACTATTAACCATTGCAGGTTCCGACAGTATTGGTGGTGCGGGAATCCAAGGGGATATCAAAACATTTTCTGCATTCCGTTGCTATTCCATGAGTGTCATTACTGCCGTAACCGCCCAAAACACTTGTGGCGTGTTGGATGTCCAAAACATCTCGCCAACCATGATTCAAAAGCAGATTGAAGCAATCTTCGAAGATGTTCCTCCGGATGGGATCAAAATCGGGATGTTATCTATCCCTGAAACAATCCACGCCGTTGCAGATGGACTCAAAAAGTATTTGTTGCCACCAACAATTCTCGACCCGGTCATGGTATCCAAAAGCGGCTTTCCACTTTTGCAACCAAACTCAATTGAATTATTAAAAAAAGAACTTCTTCCTCTCTCGGATATGCTCACCCCCAATATTCCGGAAGCTGAAGTCTTATGCGACATGGAGATACATTGCCGTCAGGATATGGAATACGCCGCAAAAAAGCTTTACGAAACGGGAGTGAAATCTGTATTGATAAAAGGCGGGCATTTAATAAATACCGCTAATGATTTGCTTTATGACGGAATCAAAATGCAATGGTTCCCCGGAATACGAATTCCCACCAAAAACACCCACGGAACAGGTTGTACTCTTTCTTCTGCCATCGCTGCATCCTTGGCAAAAGGATTGCCTCCGGCAGAGGCAGTAAAAACCGCTAAAGAGTACATTACCGGTGCCATTGAGCACTCCTTAGCGCTCGGCTATGGCTGTGGACCTACCAATCACTTTTATCAGCTCTGGAATTCGTAATCTGAAAGGGGAATTATTATGAAAAGAAATACTACTATAGTTCAAACAATTACAGAAGTTTTGGAACAAGTTCGAATCCAAAAACCATTGATTGATGTCATTACCAATCGGGTAACCATTAACGATTGTGCCAATATTTTGCTTGCTGCCGGTGCATCTCCCATTATGTCCGAAGACGAACGGGAGGTATATGACATTGTTTCCATCTCCCAAGGCGTGGTTCTGAATCTTGGCATTTTGAGTCAATCCGTCGTTTCCACCATGCTTTCTGCGGCAAATGCTGCGAAAGAAAAAGGAATTCCTGTTATCTTTGACCCCGTTGGTGCCGGTGCCTCCAAACTCCGTGATCAACTTTGTAAGCAAATCCTAACACAGGCAAAACCGGATGTCATTCGCGGAAACTTTTCTGAAATCAAGGCATTGTCCGGCAAGCAGATTCAAAGCCGGGGTGTGGATGCATCAGGGGACGATGTCGTAACAGAAGAAAACATAACAGAATGCGGGATATTGGTTCAGGAACTGGCAAAGCAGTATCATTGTGTGGTATGTGCTTCCGGCGCAATTGATATTATCGCTGATAGCAATCATATATATTTCTGTAAAAACGGAAATGAAATGCTCTGTGATGTTACCGGGACCGGTTGTATGCTCTCGGCATTGACAGGGGCGACCTGTGCAGTAGGCGATGCCTTACAAGGAGCCTTGGCAGCCGTTGTGCTTATGGGGATTGCCGGAGAGTTCGCAGCAGAATCCTGTAAGGCTGATGGTAGCGGCATTGGTACATTTCGGATTCGGATGATGGATGGAATTTATCAACTTAAAACTCCTGATATCCTCGAGAAAGGAGCGGTCTACGGTGGATAATCCATACGCATTATATCTTGTAACCGATACAGAAATATGCCCTAGAAAAAAGCTTTGTCAAACGGTAGAAAACGCTATTTTAGGCGGTGTTACCATGGTTCAGCTCCGGGAAAAGGATTTGGATTCCAGAACTTTTTACCAGGAAGCGCTGGCACTGAAAGAAATTACTTCTCGATACGGAATACCTCTTTTGATTAACGACAGGTTGGACATTGCTCTTGCTATAGATGCAGACGGACTTCATATAGGACAAAGCGACTTGCCCGTGGCTGTTGTTCGCCGGATTCTGGGTCCAGATAAACTTCTTGGCGTTTCCGTTGATACTTTTGCCCAGGCTGAAACTGCTAAAAAAGCTGGTGCTGATTACTTTGGGGTCGGTGCGATTTTTCCAACCACAACCAAGGACGACGCATCATCTGTAGGAATAACAATTCCCGGCGAAATTCGTCGTGCTTTGAATTTACCCGTAGTAGGAATTGGAGGAATCTCTAAAGAAACTCTTCCTCTCCTTTACGGTTCCGGGATTGATGGCATTGCCGTTGTTTCAGCAATTATGGCATCTTCTGACCCACAAGCAGCCTCAAAAATACTACGAGAAATGGTGAAAAACTTATGAAACTCAAAAAAGCCGCTATCTTTGACCTGGATGGCACTCTTGTTGATTCCATGTGGATTTGGGAAAACCTACTGATTGATTTTCTTGCAGTACGGGGCATCAAGCCCCCTGACCATCTGCTGAACGAAGTAACACACATGAGTATTGTCCAGAGTTCTGCCCATGTGCAAAAATACTTCAATCTTCCTATGACTGCAGAAGAAGTATTAACCGAATGGCGACAAATGGTTTATTCGGCATACGCAGAAAAAATTACTCTTAAACCTGGTGCAAAAGAGTATCTGTATTATTTAAAAAACCAGGGTGTCAAGCTTGCTATTGCAACCTCCTGTGACCACACTCTATGTGAGGTTTGCTTAAGGAATAACGATATTTTGAATTTATTTTTAACCATTACCTATTCTGATGAAGTAGGCAAGGGCAAAAACTTTCCGGATATTTATCTGGAATGTTTGCGGCGGCTTGATTGTTCGCCTGAGGACGCTATTCTCTTTGAAGATATTCTGGTGGCACTGCGTACCGGTAAAAAAATCGGCATGGAGGTTGTTGCTGTGGAAGACCCGAGTGCAACACCGGACCATGCCCTGATGAAACAAGAGGCAGATTTGTATATTCAAAGCTTCGAGGAACTTTTGAAGAAGAATTGATTTGTGAGGTAACCATGGAACTATCATCTCTTTTACCCGAAAAACTCCTAACCTGGTATGACCGCTGTAAGCGAAGCATGCCATGGCGAGATCATCCCACACCCTATTATGTTTGGCTATCGGAAATTATGCTACAACAAACCCGTGTCGAAGCTGCCAGACCCTATTTTCTACGGTTTGTAGACACACTTCCAGACATACACGCATTAGCAACTGCCGACGAGGAAACACTCCTGAAACTTTGGGAGGGTCTGGGATACTATCGTCGTGTCTACAACCTCCAAAAAGCTGCCAAAATCGTCGTTGAGCAGTTCCACGGGGAACTTCCCTCCTCCTACGCTGAACTGCGAAACCTGCCGGGAATTGGCGACTATACAGCCGGTGCCATTTCTTCTATTGCGTTTGGTCTTCCCAAAGCCGCAGTAGACGGAAATGTTTTGCGGGTAATCAGCAGAATTACCGGGGATTATCGTGATATAACCGGTACTGCCGTAAAAAAAGATGTTGCAGCTTCACTGGAAAACATTTACCCCATGGGACGATGCGGAGATTTTACCCAAAGCCTGATGGAGCTTGGTGCAATTGTCTGCCTCCCCAACGGTGCTCCCAAGTGTGAAGTATGTCCTGTCCGGGATATGTGCTACGCCAATCTGCACCATTGCACAGATGAACTGCCAGTAAAACCCGAAAAAAAGAAACGACGAATGGAATCGCTCTCTGTTTTGATTCTAAAACATCAGGACACTATAGCGGTACAAAAGCGTACTGCACAGGGCCTATTACAAGGACTCTGGGAACTGCCGAATCTGGAAGACACCGATGGTATGAAATCCATTGAAGACTATCTTGCAAAGCACAGTATTTCCTACCGTCAAATAAAAAAAGTAGGAAAAGCAAAGCACATCTTTACCCATGTAGAATGGCACATGACGGCATACCTGATTGACTGTGAAAAAGCAAGCGATGGCTTCCGCTGGGTAACAAGAACAGAGCTTTTAGATGAAGTGAGTCTCCCTTCTGCATTTCAACACTTTTCAAAGCAATGGATGTAAACATTTTTTATACACCTTGACAGACATTTCCAAATAGGGTATAATGTTACAAAAGTGTTACAAGACCCGTTTGGAAATGGCAGGTAAACTCTATGCAGGAAAATAATACAGTTACAAATAAGAATCTAGATACACTAAAAAAAGAGGTAATTGATTTGAAAAACAGTACCTCTATTGCTATTGAATCATTTGAAAAAAGCCTGCAGGAACTATCCGTCCTGCCATCCCTTCTGGATTTGGATTGGTCTTCGGATTTGGATGGTATTGAAGTCTTCACTATGGAAGAACCTCCCGCTTTATCCGAGAGTATTCGTAAAATTATGATTTAATAAATGGTTCTCTGCTCAAGATTGGGTAGAGAACCTTTTTATTTATGGTCTGGTTTTTCCAATTTTCTATTGCTATTTTTGTTTTTATAATTTATAATAAAAGTAAGAAACCAATTAAAATTTGATTGGTTCAAATTCAAAGTGTGATTGGAGGTACCCTTATGACTTACAATGTAATCTGTAAAAAAGTTGAACTGGCTGAATCCAGCAAGGAAAAATTACTTTCTAAAGTAAAAAAATTGAGTAAGTTTTTCGAAAACGACACAGAATGTCGTATTATTGTTTCTTTGCAACACGAAAAAATAGGGGTAGAAATTACCTTCCCTTATAAGAGTTTTTTGATTCGGGCTGAAGCATATCACAGTGACTTGTTATCTGCTACCGATGAGTGTTTGTCAGCCATTGATCGACAAATTCGAAAAAATAAAACAAAGCTAGCAAAACGGTTACGGGACAATAGTCTGGAGCACTACGATTTGGACTTTGGTAATGGCACTACAGAATCCGAAGAAGAGTTTAAAATTATCAAGGTAAAACGTATTGCCCAAAAACCTATGATGCCAGAAGAAGCTATACTGCAAATGAATATGCTTGGACATGATTTCTTTATCTTCAACAATCCTGACACCATGGCAGTTAATGTGGTTTACAAACGAAAAGACCAAAACTACGCTTTAATTGAGCTAGACAAGTAACCAAAAATCGGGTGTTGCAGCCAGGACGGCTGCAACACCTTTTTTAAATCCAAATTGATAGGTTAGTGTTGAATCGTGTCTGTTTTGGTTGACACAACAGACACAATTTGTTATAATAAATAGACTTTGAACTTTACAAGAAAGAGGAGAAATCTTATGCGTGCTGTAGTAACTGTTATGGGTACTGACAAACCGGGCATCATCGCTGGCACAAGTACCTTACTTGCAAACAATCAAGTAAATATTTTGGATATTACTCAAACCATTGTCCGTGGAATCTTTACCATGGTTATGCTGGTGGATATTGAAAACAGCAAAATGGAACTGGCTGACCTTTCCGACTCATTAAAAGCACTTGGAAGCAACCTTGGTGTTGAAATCCGGATTCAGCATGAAGACATTTTCAATTCCATGCACCGCATTTAGCGAATTATTTCTGGAAAGGAAGCTGAGCCTATGTTTACAATTAACCCCAATGAAATTGCCGAAACAATCCAGATGATTCGGGATGAGCATCTTGACATTCGAACCATTACAATGGGAATTTCCTTATTAGACTGTGCGGACAGCGATCCAAAAGCTGCCTGTCAAAAGATATATGATAAAATTACTAGCTACGCCAAGGACTTAGTTAAAACCGGCGAGGATATCAGTCGTTGCTACGGAATTCCCATTATCAATAAGCGGATTTCTGTTACACCCATTTCTCTGGTTGCATCTGCGAGCAATACCTTTGATTATGTTCCCTTTGCCAAAACTTTGGACAAAGCAGCCAAGGAAACCGGTGTTAACTTTATCGGTGGCTATTCTGCCTTGGTTCAAAAAGGCTATGCCAAGGGAGATGAGAATTTGATTCGTTCTATCCCCGAGGCACTTTGTTCAACCGACTTTGTTTGTTCCTCTGTAGGGGTCGCCTCTACAAAAGCGGGCATCAATATGGATGCAGTACGCCAGATGGGGGAGATCATTACCGAAACAGCCAAGCTCTCTGCGAACAACAATTCCATGGGTTGTGCCAAATTTGTTGTTTTTGCCAATCCGGTAGAAGACAATCCCTTTATGGCAGGTGCTTTCCATGGTGTAGGCGAGGGCGACTGTGTGATTAACGTCGGC
This sequence comes from Ructibacterium sp., assembly GCA_045606185.1. GTDB lineage: Bacteria > Bacillota > Clostridia > Monoglobales > Monoglobaceae > Ructibacterium. Next base: position 9,642 of record JAZURN010000010.1, on the reverse strand, counting down.
GTTAGCGGTCCCGGTGTGGTAAAGTCCGCACTGGAAGAAATCAAGGGCAAAGATTTTGGTGTTTTGGCAGAAACCATTAAGAAGACAGCCTTCAAAATTACCCGGATGGGTCAATTGGTTGCCCAAGAAGCCTCCAGACGGCTAAATGTCCCCTTTGGCATTGTAGATTTATCACTGGCACCCACCCCTGCTGTCGGGGACAGCGTGGCATATATTTTGGAAGAAATGGGTCTGGAAAAATGCGGAACCCACGGCACAACCGCAGCATTAGCACTCTTGAATGATGCCGTAAAAAAAGGTGGCGTAATGGCATCCAGTTCTGTCGGGGGGTTAAGCGGCGCTTTCATTCCGGTTAGCGAGGATGCCGGTATGATTGCAGCCAGCGAATGCGGAGCTCTGCAGCTGGATAAGCTAGAAGCCATGACTTGTGTTTGTTCGGTGGGACTTGATATGATTGCGGTACCAGGGAATACTCCCGCTTCCACCATTTCGGCTATTATAGCGGATGAAATGGCAATCGGTGTTGTAAACCAAAAAACCACAGCCGTTCGTATTATCCCTGCAATCAATAAAAACGTAGGCGATCGCATCTCCTTTGGCGGACTTTTAGGCGAGGCTCCAATTATGCCGGTACATCCATACTCCAGCGACGAATTCATTGCTCGAGGCGGGAGAATCCCTGCGCCGCTCCACAGTTTGCGCAACTAATTTTTCTTGTAACAATAAAAAAACATGTTTTTTTGAAAAAAACTCTTGCTTTTTTGAAAGAAGCATGGTAAAATAGGGAAGATTGATGTGAGAACCAACTATTTTTCGGTTGTTTCTTCTATGCATTATCTGCATAAGTCAAAATTGAAGGTTTGGAGGTGAATTTATGCCTAACATTAAATCTGCGAAGAAAAGAGTTAAAGTTATCAAGAAGAAGACTCTTCAAAATCAAATGATTAAGTCTCAGCTCAAAACTGCTATTAAGAAGTTTGAGGCCTCTTTGAAAGAGGGTAAGGCAGCAGCCTCTGAAGCTTACAATTTTGTTGTAAAGAAGACTGATCAGGCCGTGGCTAAGGGTATCCTGCACAAGAATACCGCTGCTCGCAGAAAGAGCCAATATGCTGCAAAATTGAACAAAACTGCATAAGTGATATGCAGTCTAATATCAAGGTTTAAAATTCTACAACATAAAAGGCACAGTTTAAACTGTGCCTTTTTTCTTATTCTTCTAAGGAAAGATTAGGGACGGCATTTAAAGACATATCCGCAACTATGCCATTTTGAAAGGCATGATAAGCTGCACACCCAATCATGGCAGCATTATCCGTACAAAGGGATAAACTTGGATACTGGAAAAAGAATCCTTCCTCCGCTGCCCGCTTTTCGATTCGTTCCCGCAAAGGCAGATTTGCCGCAACGCCGCCGGCAAGGGCAATCTGTTTGACGCCAGATTTTTTAGCACAGGCAATCAGGTGTTCGGATAAAACATCCACAACCGCTTCCTGAAAGGATGCAGCCACATTGGCAGAATTGATTGTTTCTCCTTTCTGTTCTGCGTTGTGAAGATAATTCAAAACCGCAGTCTTGACCCCGCTAAAGCTAAAGTCTAATCCATTATCTCCCATGTTGACCCGTGGGAAATGAATTGCATCTGGATCTCCTTGCATGGCTGCCTTTTGAATAGCAGGACCGCCTGGATAACCCAATCCCAACACTCTGGATACCTTATCAAATGCTTCTCCTGCAGCATCATCCCGTGTTCTTGCCAAAACTTTGTATTTATCATAGTCCTCTGCCAACACCAGATGACTATGACCACCTGATGCAACCAAGCAAAGAAATGGTGGTTGAAACGCCGGATTTTCTATATAATTGGCACAGATGTGTCCTTTGATATGATGTACCGGTACTAACGGTTTTTTTGCAGCAAAGGCAAGTCCCTTTGCCGTGGATACCCCCACCAGAAGCGCTCCCACCAATCCAGGGCCATAGGTAACAGCAATGGCATCCATCTCATCCAAACCAAATCCGCTCTCTTCCAGCGCCTTATCCACAACAGCGCTGATATTTTCAATATGTTTTCGGGAAGCGATTTCCGGCACAACACCGCCGTAGAGCTTATGAAGCTCAATCTGGGTGTTAATGATATTAGACAGGACTTTGGTACCATCCTCTAACACCGCCGCTGCCGTTTCATCGCAGGAGCTTTCAATCGCTAAAATTCGCATCTTCTATCCCTCCATGGTTTTAAGTTCCAGGGTCATAATCTGAGCATCTTCAATTCCCTGATAGTACCGTCTTCGCACCCCGCAATGAACAAATCCCGTAGATTCATATAACTTTTGCGCCGGCAGATTACTTTCCCGGACCTCCAAGGTAATTGCTGCCATTCCCTTTTCTCTGGCAATCTGAATCAGGAGTTGCAGTAATTTTTTTCCAATTCCCTCACGACGATAATCTGGATGGACAGCAATATTGGTAATATCCGCAATATCATACATCAGCCAGATACCACCGTATCCCATCATCCTACCAGTTTCCTCGTCCCGTGCCACAAAGAAAACAGACAACGGATTTTCCAACTCGTTTTCAAAAGACAAGCGACTCCAGGGGTCTTCAGGAAAACAAAGGTTCTCCAAAGCCAGAACCTCATCAATATCTGATTTCTTTAATAAATCCACACAAATCATAGATTGTTTTGGCATCCTCTCTCAATAAGCTTATCCAGCTGGTCACAACATCTGCAATAGTCTTCTATCGTTCCGCCATAGGGGTCTTGAACATCGCCGTCTGCTCCTGCCCATGCAGACAATGTCATAATCTTCTCTCTGGCATCTGGGAATGCCCCCAAAAGCATCATTGCGTGGTTTTTCGTCATTGTCAATATCAAATCAGCCTGTTCTACCAATTCCGGAGTAATCTTTATAGAACAGTATCCGGAGCTATCAATCCCCCGTTCTTGCAATACTTTTTCCGCATAATTCGAAATAGGACTTCCGTCTGCGAATACTCCTGCCGAGGAAACAGTGATATTCTTATTCTCCTTTTTCATCTTGTTTCGAAAAATTCCTTCTGCCATAGGACTGCGACAGGTATTTCCGGTACATATAAACAAAATATGTTTGGAGGGATTTTCTAAATCAACTATTTTCTCTCCCGCAGCACGATAAAGGCGGTTCCTGACTGCACGCCAGATTCCTGCGTCCGGGATTTCAGGTGCAAGAATCAAAGTCACACCCATTTCATCTAACTGCCGCAATCCAGCAAAGAGATGATGTGCTGCTTCTTTGGGAGAGTTTTTCTTCCCTAGAGAAACTGTAGCTAATCTTTCATCAAAAACAGGAAACTCGTCAAAGACCAACATTCCAGTCTTTTCCTTATCACAGCAGGCTTTTGCATAGCGTTCCACCTGCTCCATACTTCCGTGCAATATCTCTACTCGGGCATTGGGAGCATAATGCCGGTATTTCAGACCCGGGGATTTCGGACTCTCCCCCTCCGAAACCTTTGTTACCACCTGTACCTTTCCAATACATTCCTCCAATTGCTCCAAGGTAATCAAACCGGGACGATATAACACCGGCTCAATTCCACTCATATCCAAAACCGTGGATTCCACACCAACTTCACAATCGCCACCCATGATAATAGCATCCACCCTGCCCTCCATATCCTCTTTTACATGAGAAAAGACAGTGGGACTTGGCAAACCGGACCGATTTGCAGACGGAGCGGCAACAGGAACTTCGCAAAGTTCTAAAAGTCGCTTTGCAGTTGGATGAGAGGGCATCCGTACTGCCACAGTCTTCATTCCTCCGGTAACCCCTTCAGGAACCAAATTGGATTTTTGGAAAATCAAAGTCAAAGGGCCCGGCCAAAACCGATCCATCAAACATTTTGCCTTTTCCGGAATCTCCATAACAAGGTCTTTCAAATCTTCTTTCTTTCCAATATGTACAATCAATGGATTATCCGATGGTCTTCCCTTGGCAACAAAAATCTTTGCAACCGCTGTTTCAGACAAAGCATTGGCACCAAGTCCATAGACGGTTTCGGTAGGAAAGACCACTGTTCCATTCTGTTTTAATAGCTCCGCAGCAATTGCTAAATCCTCTTCCTGCTCCGTCAGATATTTGGTTTTAAACTCCATAAAAAATCATCTCACTTGACAGGGGAGATTCTATCGTTCTTCTCCCTGTGCTTTTAACTTTTCACTCTGGTCTGTGGTAATCAATGCATCAATAATCTCATCCAGATCGCCATTCATAATATTTTCCAGCTTATACAGCGTTAATCCAATCCGATGGTCTGTCATTCTCCCTTGCGGAAAATTATAGGTACGAATTCTCTCGCTTCGGTCTCCGGTACCAACCTGACTCTTCCGGTCTGCCGCAATGGAAGCATTCCGTTCCTGTTCCATCATATCATATAATCTGGTACGAAGCATCTTCATTGCCGCTTCTCGATTCTTGTGTTGGGAACGTTCATCCTGGCACGCCACCACGATTCCGGTTGGAATATGGGTAATCCGGATTGCCGACTCAGTTTTATTAACGTGCTGTCCGCCGGCACCGCTACTTCGATAAGTATCAATTTGCAAATCATCGGGGTTGATTTCAACTTCTACATCATCAACCTCAGGAAGTACCGCAACGGTTACTGTAGAGGTGTGAATTCGTCCGCTGGACTCTGTTTCAGGGACACGTTGCACTCGATGAACACCGCTTTCAAACTTCAAACGGCTATATGCACCATCGCCTTCAATCATAAAGGTAACTTCCTTGATGCCACCTATTCCAATCTCGCTGATATTCAAAACTTCCGTTTTCCAGCGTTTGGAGTCAGCATACATAGAGTACATCCGGAATAAATCCCCTGCAAATAACGCCGCCTCATCGCCACCGGCACCGCCGCGAATTTCCACCATAACGTTCTTTTCGTCATTGGGGTCTTTGGGAAGCAAAAGAATTTTGAGTTCTTCCTCAATGCGAGAAATGTTCTCCTTTGCCTGCTTAGATTCTTCCGCCAGCATTTCTTTAAATTCCTTGTCGCTCTCCGGGTCATCCATCATCAATTTTGCTTCTTCGATGGTTTCTTTGTTCATTTTATATTCCCGATACTTTTCGACAATGGGAGTCATGTCAGAATGCTCCTTACAAAGCTTCCGCCATGTTTCCTGGTCAGCAATAACAGCAGGGTCACTGATTTTCTCCGCCAGTTCATCAAACTGTTTTTCAATAAATGATAATTTATCAAACATGGTAATCTCCTTAATATTATAGTTCGCCCTTGGATTTTGCAATCAAAAAGGCATTGACAAATCCATCCAGATCTCCATCCATAACAGCACCCACATTTCCAACCTCATAATTGGTTCTGTGGTCTTTAACCATGCTGTAGGGATGAAATACATAGGAGCGAATCTGGCTTCCCCAGCCAATCTCCATCTGGACACCTTTTAGGTCTTCAATCTTCTCTTTCTGTTCCCGTTCTGCAATCTCTATGAGTTTGGATGTCAGCATCTTCATTGCGGTTTCCCGATTCTTATGCTGCGAACGTTCATTCTGGCAGGTTACTACCACACCCGTAGGGATATGAGTGATTCGAATTGCAGATTCAGTCTTGTTAATATGCTGACCGCCGGCACCACTACTACGATAAGTATCAATCCGCAAATCTTCAGCATTGATTTCCACATGAACACTCTCATCAATCTCCGGCATAACCTCTACTGACGCAAAAGAAGTGTGACGTCTTGCGGCAGAGTCAAAAGGCGAAATCCGAACCAAGCGATGAACTCCCTTTTCGCTCTTGGCATAGCCGTAGGCATTGAGTCCTTCAACAGAAAAAGTCACACTCTTGATGCCAGCTTCTTCTCCGGCAAGGTAGTCAAGGGTTTCTGTCTTATAACCACGCCGTTCTGCCCAATGCGTATACATCCGAAAGAGCATTTCGCACCAGTCCTGTGCCTCGGTACCGCCGGCACCTGCATGAAGGGTCATAATAGCACTATTTTTGTCGTATTTTCCCGAAAGAAGAGTTTCTAGTTTCATGGACTCCAAATCCTTTTGGAGCTGATGATATCCTTGCTTGATTTCCTCTAAAACATCCTCATCCTCTTCTTCAATGGCAAGTTCAACAAGCGTTGTTAAATCTTCCCATGTTTCCCTAACATTGTTATACCGGACTATCTTATCGCGCATTCCTTTAATCTGTTGAAGAATCCGCCCTGCCGCCTCCATGTCGCTATAAAAATCCGGCTCCATGGTTTTGGCATCCAGCACATCTGCTTCCTCTTGAGTTTTTGCAATGTTAAAGTGAATCCCTCAGTTCTGTTATCTCTTTTTCCATGCCCTCTAATGCGAGCCGGTACTCGTCAAAAGCTACGATCACAGTATCACATCCTTTGATGAAATTAAATTTTTACACTTGCTGATCTTTTTCCATACAGCAATGCTTATACTTTTTTCCACTGCCGCAAGGACAGGGGTCATTTCTACCAATAGAAACCTTTTTGCGAACCGGCTCCTTTTTCAAGGTGCCGTCCCCACCGCAATTTTCTGACATGGGTTTAGCCACTTGCGTCCGTTCAATCTTGGTCTGCGGAACGGCATGGAAAAGATGCCGTACAGTATCTTCCTTAATAGAGGCAATCATCTCGTCAAACATATCCATTGCCTCAAACTTATACTCTACCACGGGATCCCGCTGTGCATATGCACGGAGATTGATACCTTGACGAAGTTGTTCCATGTTATCGATGTGAGCCATCCACTTTTGGTCTACTACACGAAGAAGGATAATCCGCTCAATTTCGCGAATTGCTTCTCCGAACTCTGCTTCCTTTTCTTGATATTTCTGTTCAACAGCAGCAAAAAGACGCCCTTTCAAGCCCTCAATTGTCATCATGTCCAGCTCATTCATATCAAAGGCAAAGGTATCCGCCGGAAGCTCGCCGAAGACAGTCATCATGTTTTCTTCCAGGTGTTTCAAATCCCATTCAAGAGGGTCCCGTCCGGCGGTATTCAACGAGATCATCGCATCCAAGGTGTCATTTCTCATATTTCGAATATAGCTTTGCATATCCTCGCCGTTTAAGACACGGTCACGCTGTTCATAAATCATTTCTCTTTGCTGGTTGTTTACATCATCATACTGGAGAACATGTTTACGAATATCAAAATTTCTGCCCTCTACCCGTTGCTGAGCTGTTTCGATGGCGCCGGACAGCATCTTGCTTTCAATGGCTTCATCATCTGCCATACCTAAAGTTTCCATGACACGGTTAATTCGCTCCGGTGCAAATAATCGCATCAAATCGTCTTCCAATGACAGATAGAACTTGGAGGCACCCTTGTCCCCCTGTCGTCCAGAACGACCCCGTAGCTGGTTGTCAATACGACGACTCTCATGGCGTTCAGTACCCAAAATACAAAGGCCGCCTGCAGCCAGAACCTCATCCTGCTCCGGAGCAATTTCTTCTTTGAATCGAGCATGAAGTTCTCGATAGGTCTTTCGGGCGTTTAAAATTTCCTCATCCTCTGTTTCTGCAAAGCCAGTTGCTTGAACAATCAGTTCTTCTGTAAAGCCCATCTTTCGCATTTCATTTTTTGCCATAAACTCGGCATTACCACCAAGAACAATATCCGTACCACGTCCCGCCATATTGGTGGCTATGGTCACAGCTCCCTTTTTTCCCGCCTGTGCCACAATCTCTGCCTCTTTATCATGGAATTTAGCGTTCAGCACCTGATGAGGAATCCCTCGCTTTTTCAAAAGCTTGCTCAAAAGTTCAGATTTTTCAATGGATACTGTACCAATCAAAACCGGTTGTCCTTTCTCGTGAGCTTTTACAACCTCATCAATCACAGCATTGAATTTCCCTAGTTCTGTCTTGAAAATACTGTCCGGCTGGTCTTCTCTGACAAGCGGTTTGTTGGTAGGAATCACAATAACGTCCAGACTGTATATCTCCTGAAACTCTTCTTCCTCCGTTTGCGCTGTACCAGTCATGCCCGAGAGTTTTTTATAAAGACGGAAGAAATTCTGAAAAGTAATGGTAGCAAGTGTCTTGCTCTCATGTTCTACAGTAACTCCTTCTTTGGCTTCAATGGCCTGATGGAGTCCGTCGCTGTAACGACGTCCAAACATCATACGTCCGGTAAACTCATCAACAATAATTACCTCGCCGTCTTTTACCACATAGTCTCGATCCCGTTTCATGACACCAATGGCCTTGATTGCCTGATTGATATGGTGGGACAAAGTCATATTAGCAGGGTCTGTCAAATTTTCAATCTGGAAAGTTGCCTCAGCTTTTTTAACCCCCTGAGGTGTAAGCATCGCAGTGTGTGCCTTTTCATCCACAATATAATCAAAGTCTTTATATTCTTCTGCATCCTCAACTTCTACTTTGGCATCTGTTTCCACAACTTTTTTATACTTTAAGGTTTTTGCAAACCGATCTGCTTGAACATACAGTTCAGTGGACTTATCCCCGATGCCGGAGATAATCAGAGGCGTTCTGGCTTCATCAATCAAGATGCTATCTACCTCATCCACAATGGCATAGGCATGACCTCTTTGTACCTTATTGTCTTTATAGATAACCATGTTATCCCGCAGGTAGTCAAACCCCATTTCATTGTTGGTGCCATAGGTAATATCAGCACTGTACGCCTCACGTCGTTGAGCATTATCCTTTTCGTGGATAATTAAACCAACTGTGAGCCCCAAAAAGTTATAAAGCTTTCCCATCCATTCACTGTCACGTTTTGCAAGATAGTCATTCACGGTAACAATGTGAACCCCCTCGCCGGTTAAGGCGTTTAGGTAAGCAGGCAGCGTTGCAACAAGTGTTTTACCCTCGCCTGTTTTCATCTCGGCAATCCGTCCCTGATGAAGAACAATACCGCCCACAATTTGCACCGGGAAATGCTTCATTCCAAGAACACGCCATGCAGCTTCACGACAGACAGCAAATGCCTCCGGCAGAATATCGTCGGTGGTTTCTCCGTTTCTCAATCTTTCTTTAAAGATATCAGTCATCGTCCGAAGCTCATGGTCAGTCTTGGCTTCCATTTCCTTTTCCAACGCCAGAACCTGATCCCGGATGGGCATAATCTTCTTGAGCTCACGATCACTGTACGTGCCGATAAACTTCTCAATTATTCCTTTGAAAGACATGACATTCCCTCCAAAACACAATATATCAATAAACAGAACTTACATAACTACACAATTAAAAATATTATACCACTTTTCCCCGGGCAATGCAAGAAAAATCTTACAAATCAAGCCTCTTTCTTACACCATTTTTTCCATATTTTTCACACCAAACTCCTTGTAACAGAAACGTAACAAATTTTTTACTATTTTTCAATATCAGGACCACATCTAATGGTATAATGAATATATAAGAATACAAAATGTTGTGTTTCAACAGAAGTTATAAGGAGGTTCTCATGAAGAAAAAACACATCAAATTATTTTCCGCACTACTTGTTATGACTATGCTGTTCGGCCTTTTAGTACCGGTTTTTGCAGAAGGCGAAGACCCGGAGGTTGGCGAGCCTGAACCCGTTGTCCAAAGCATTAACATAAACGCCAATTATTATGCAGGCGATTCAGCTAATACATACTCCATTTTCTTTA
>JAZURN010000009.1:0-13106 GCA_045606185.1 Ructibacterium sp. | reverse complement strand
CTCACGACCGAGATCGAGAGAAAACTCGGGCACATCGGCATTATCCGCCACTGCTACAGTAATAAGCATCAGCGCGCAAAGTACCGCGCACACCAAAAGCCTTATGATTCTTTTCATAGACCGTTCTGCCTTCTTGCAGCGGTAAGGGTGTTTTTCATGAGCATGGCAATGGTCATGGGGCCAACACCTCCGGGAACCGGCGTAATGGCTCCTGCAATGGGTTCCACCTCATCAAAGTCCACATCGCCGCAAAGCTTTCCATTCTCATCCCGGTCCATACCAACATCAATGACAACTGCACCTGGCTTTACCATGTCTGCCTTAACAAACTTGGGAATACCAACCGCCGCAACCAGAATATCCGCTCTGCGGGTTACCTCTGCCAAATCTTTGGTTCTGGAATGGCAGGTGGTAACTGTCCCATTCTCATGCAAAAGAAGCATCGACATTGGTTTTCCAACAATGTTACTTCTCCCAATCACAACGCACTCTTTCCCCTCAACTGCAACACCGCTCTCGTGAATCAGTTCCATAATGCCAGCAGGGGTACAGGGAACAAAATCAAAATCCCCAATCATAATTTTTCCAACATTAACAGGATGGAAGGCATCCACATCCTTTTCCGGACGAATTCGATTGATGATGGTCTTATCATCCAAATGTTTAGGCAGAGGTAACTGTGCCAGAATCCCGTGAATGTTGGGGTCGCCGTTGAGTTTATCAATCAGAGCAATCAGCTCTTCCTCGGTGGTTTCCGCCGGCAGAGCATGCATTTCGGAATACATATCCAGCTCGCTACAAGCCTTTTCCTTGTTTGCCACATAAACCTTGGAAGCAGAATCATCGCCCACGATGATGACCGCCAGACCCGGCTTTGTTCCTGCGGCGGTCAGTGCCGCCACCTCCTCCTTGAGTTGCTCCTTTACCTTTGCGGAAACTACCTTTCCGCTCAACAGTTTTGCCATAACTTCTTTCTCCTTTTCTTTTATCTGGAATTAAGCACCGTTCTCCATTGCCGATTAAATCTTTTCGCCCAGCTTTGGTCAATGCCTGATAAACAAGATGGTAATTTTCCGGGCGTCGGTACTGGAGTAATGCCCGTTGTATTTGCTTTTCCTCCCAAGTTTTGGGAACATAAACTTCCTCCATAGTCCGAGGGTCGATTCCAGTGTAATACATACAAGTTGACAAACTCCCCGGGGTTGGATAAAAGTCCTGCACCTGCTCGGGGTTCAACCGATGGTCCCGCAAATACTCTGCTAAAGCAATGGCATCCTTGAGTCTGCTTCCTGGATGAGAGGACATCAAATAGGGTACCAAAAACTGCTTCTTTCCAAGACGTTCATTGATGGCGTAATACTTTTGAGAAAACGCCTCATACACCCTTTGCCCCGGTTTTCCCATATACTTTAAGACATGGTCAGAGATATGCTCCGGTGCCACTTTAAGCTGTCCACTAATGTGATGTTTACATAGTTCGGTAAAGAAGGTATCATCCTCATCATAGAGCAGATAATCGTACCGAATACCAGAACGGACAAAAACACGTTTGACACCAGGCAGCTTCCGCAATTTTTGGAGTAGCTCCAAATATTCTTTGTGACTAACTTCTAACTTCTTGCAGGGGGTCGGGAACAAGCACTGCTTATCCTTACAAACGCCATATTTTAACTGGTTTTGACAGGATGGCTGACGAAAGTTCGCCGTGGGTCCACCTACATCGTGAATATAGCCTTTGAACCCCTTTTCTTTGGTCAAAAGCTCCGCTTCCTTCAATAGCGATTCTTGACTACGGGAAGTTACTGTCCGTCCCTGATGAAAAGTCAAAGCACAGAAGTTGCAAGCACCGTAACATCCTCGACATGAGGTCAATGAGAACTGTACTTCCGCAATTGCCGGAATCCCGCCTTCTTTTTCATAAATGGGATGATAGGTTCTGGCATAGGGCAAAGCATACACCTTGTCCAACTCTTCGGTAGTAAGAGGTTCTGCCGGTGGATTCTGCACCACATAAAAGTCCCGGTCAAGCTGGGCAATCGCCTTACCCCGAACCGCATCCTGCTCCCGATACTGCTGTATTGTAGCTTCTGCATAAGCCTTTTTCTCGGTACTGACAGCATCATAATCCGCTACAATTACACAATTTTCCGGAAGTTTTTCATGTTCGGCTTCCAGATACACCGTGCCGGAGACACCCTTGATTTCTTTCACAGGAACTCCGGCGTGGAGTAATTCTGCCACCTCCACAATTTGTCGTTCTCCCATCCCAAAGATTAAAAGATCGGCACCGCTGTCAATCAAAATACTTCGCCGCACCTTGTCGCTCCAGTAATCATAATGGGCAAATCTACGAAGACTTGCCTCAATCCCACCAATGATAATGGGGATGTCCCGACCGTAGGCTTCCCGAATCCGATTGCAATAGACTATGGTTGCCCGATCCGGACGATGCCCGGCTTGTCCACCGGGGGAATATAAATCGGTATTTCTTCTTTTCTTTGCCGCAGTATAGTGATTGACCATGGAATCAATATTTCCAGCAGAAACCAGAAACCCCAATCTAGGTCGTCCAAGCTTTTGAAATTCCTGACAGGAATGCCAGTCGGGTTGTGCGATGATTCCTACAGAATATCCTTTGAATTCTAGCACTCGGGAAATGATAGCTGGGCCAAAGCTGGGATGATCGGTGTAAGCATCGCCAATAATATAAACAAAATCTAAGGTTTCAATGCCCCTGGCTGCCATATCTTCTTTTGAAATCGGTAAAAACCGATGCTTTGCTCCATCCATCGTATCATACTCCTAAATCTTACTTTGTTCTCCTCTCTAAAAGAGCAATACTTTCCACATGGGATGTTCTCGGGAACATGTTGACCGGAATTACTTTTTGAGTTGTATATCCCTTTTGAACAAGAAACTTCAAATCCCTTGCCAAGGTGGAAGGCTTACAGGAGATATAGACAATTCGTTTGGGACGAATCGACGCCACCGCATCTAAAAGCCTCTCCTCGCATCCCTTTCGAGGCGGATCTAAAATAACCACATCCGCCTTTTCTCCCTCAGCTACCAGTTTGGGAACCAGCACCTCTGCCTTACCACAATGATACTCTGCATTTGAAATTTGATTTAAAACTGCATTCTCTTTGGCATTTTTTACCGCTTCTGGTATGATCTCCACCCCAATTACCTTCTTGGCTTGATTTGCCAAAAATTGACCAATTGTGCCAATGCCGCAGTAGATATCCCACAAGGTTTCCCGACCGGAAAGACCGGCAAAATCCCCTGCCAAACGATAAAGCTCTTCCGTTTCAAATCGATTGACCTGATAAAAGGATTGGGGAGAAATCTTGAACTTCACATCCCCGATGCTATCAATCAAATAGTCATGTCCCCAGAGAATCAAATTCTTCTTTCCAAGAACCACATTGGTCTTCTGGTCGTTGATGTTTTGGACAATACCAACGATGGGTATTTTCTTCTCTTTCAGTTTTCTCAATAAGGGTTCTATCCCCAAAGGCTCTTTGGTTCGGGTTACCAGAACCAAAAGCAGTTCTTCTTTTCCCTCCCGCAAATAAATATGCCGCAAGGTACCGGCATGGGATTCTTCCGTATAGGGAAGTATCTCTTCTTCTGCCATCCATTCCTGAATCAATTCCAAAACAATGGCATCGTACTCCCCCTGTAGTTTACAATCCGTCATAGGAATAACCTGGTGGCTGTTCCGCCGGTAGAACCCAATCCCTTCTGGAGTTACAGGATACTGTGCCTTGTTCCGATACCGTTCCATGATTCCGCAGTCCTGGGTGGAATCCGGCTTTATCTCAATTCTCCCTAGACGAGTCAGGCAATCCTCTACCTTTTGCCGCTTATAGGAAAGCTCCGCATCTCGATCCATGTGCCAGAGCTGACACCCACCGCACTGATAAAAGTAGGGACACTCCGCCTTGACCCGATGAAAAGATGGTTTGAGCACCTCCATCAGTTTCCCGAAAGCATAGTGTTTCAACACCTTAACAATCAGAACACGAACCGTTTCCCCAACAATGGTATAGGGAACGAAAACTGCCATATTCTCCACACGACCGACACCATCTCCCTCTTCGGTCATGCCGGTAATCTCTATCTCATAAATTTCGTTTTTCTGCATTCTATTACTCCAAAACAATATTGTTACAGTTCAACCCGCCATTGCAACGCTTTAGACAGGGTAATTTCGTCAGCGAATTCCAGTTCTCCCCCTACCGGTACCCCGTGGGCAATTCTGGTTACCTTGATACCAAAAGGTTTAATCAGCTTGGAAATATACATCGCTGTTGTTTCGCCTTCCAAATTGGGATTGGTCGCCATAATGACTTCTTGAACATTTCCATCTGCAATCCGTGCCATCAATTCTTTGATTTTAATATCATCAGGTCCCACATTATCCATAGGAGCAATGGCACCATGAAGAACATGGTACACTCCTTTGAATTCATTGGTTCGCTCCATCTGCAAAACATCCTTGGGACTTTCCATGACGCATAGAATGCTATGGTCCCGGGCAGGGTTACTGCAGATACTACAAATTTCTTGATCGGAAAGGTTCTGACACTCCTTACAGTAGCAAAGGTATTTTTTAGCCTCTATAATGGCATTGGCAAACTTCTCCGCCTTTTCCTTTGGCTGGTTCAGGACAAAAAAAGCAAGTCGTTGTGCCGTCTTACTGCCGATACCCGGCAGTTTTTCAAATTCCTCAATCAAGTTTTGTAGGGGTGCTGCAAAGTACTCCATCGTTTCTCTCCTTGTTCTCAATAAATTTCCAGTTTATCCTTTAATCCCGAAAACCGTTTTTGGGTGTTTTCATTCTCCACAAACATCCCAACATAATCCTCCATCCCCACCAAAACAACCAGGGACTTAGCACGGGTAATGGCGGTATAGAGAAGATTCCTCGTCATCAAAAGTCGATGGGTTTCAAAGACCGGCATCACGACCACGTCAAATTCGCTTCCTTGACTTTTATGAACAGTAATGGCATAGGCAAGTTCCAGTTCATCCAACAACATAAAATCATATCGAACCATACGATCGTCAAACACGACAGTCAATTTTTGGCTCCGGTTGTCAATATCCGTAATAAACCCCACATCTCCATTAAAGATACCAAGACCCTTTTCTTGTCCATCAAGACGTTCCCATTCCATCTGATAGTTATTTTTAATCTGCATAACCTTATCCCCTAAGCGAAAGACACAATGACCCGCAATCTTCTCCGGTTTTTCCGGACTTGCCGGATTCAACGCCTCCTGCAATACAGTATTGAGATAGGTCACGCCAATCACAGATTTTCTTGTGGGGGTCAAAACCTGAATCTGGGAAAGGTTGCTCAACCCATAGGCTTTTGGGAGTCTTCTTGCGCACAAATCCGCAATGGTATCCGGAAGACTCATAGGATCCTCCCGTTCCACAAGAAAAAAGTCATTATCCCAATCGTTGAGCATGGGCATCTCGCCACGGTTGATTCGATGAGCATTCATAACAATCATACTCTCCCGTGCCTGCCGGAAAATTTCCGTTAAACGAATACAGGTCAGCACTTCGCTGTCAATAATATCCTTGAGCACGTTACCTGCCCCTACCGAGGGAAGTTGATCGCTGTCCCCCACCATAACAAGTCTGGTTCCTCGGGACAAAGCAGAGAGCAAACTATCCATCAATAAAATATCCACCATGGACATCTCGTCCACAATAAGCAAATCGCAATCCAGAGGGTTCTGGGCATTTCTTGCAAACTGCATCCCTACCTCATTAACTCCAGGGGTAATTTCAAGAAGTCGATGTATGGTTTTCGCCTCCATGCCGCATAGTTCGGTAATCCGTTTGGCAGCACGGCCGGTAGGTGCCGCAAGGGCAACCCGTTTTCCACTGCGTTCCATCAATTCAATCATAACTCGGATGGTGGTGGTTTTTCCGGTACCGGGTCCCCCGGTTATGACCATGGCTGCATTCTGCAAAACGCTTTGTACCGCTTCTAGCTGTGCCTCCGCAAGTTGGATTCCGGTATCTTCTTCAATCTTCTCAATCATTTGATTGATATTTTGCATGTTAACATCAAATACCATTTGTGACATCTGTAAAAGCCGTTCTGCTACCCGCTTTTCTGCGTCATAATAAAGTTTCAGGTAGAGAGCATCATATTCCCCCTGATTGACCAAAACCAGTTCTTCTTTCAAGAGCATTTCCGCAACGGCTTCTTCTGCCACACCATGTTCTACTTCTAGAAACTGACATGCCTGAGTTACCACCGTGCTACGAGGCAGAAAGGTATGTCCGTTAAGATACCCAATCTGTTTCATCAGGCATTGAATTCCGGCAGAAACTCTGGAATAAGAATTAGGGTCGTGACCGATTTCCTTTGCGATGGTATCTGCCGTCTGGAAGGTAACACCGTCTACCCGTTCTGCCAAAATATAAGGGTTTTCCTGCACCAACTTGACAGTAGATACCCCAAACTGCTGAAACGCCTTAAACGCCACTCCGGGAGAAACTCCAAACCGCTGGAAAAACATAACCACTTCTCGCACGCCAATCAGCTCAACAAACTTTTTATAGATGATATCTACTTTTTTCTTTGTCAAACCACTGATTACCAGAAGTCGGTCTGGCTCATGTTCAATTACTTCCAGTGCCTCAGCACCAAACTTTTCCACAATCTTCCGTGCAGTTGTCTTACCAATCCCCGGGAGTAAGCCTGATGCTAGATACTTCTCAATTTCTTCTTCAGTAGATGGCATTTTCCTCTCATAACATTCCACCTTAAATTGTTCCCCATACTCCACATGGGTTACCCATTCACCATGAACAATGATGCTTTCCCCCTCACTGAGGTTTGGCATATATCCAGTCAGGGTAATCAGTTGCCCGGCACTTGAGATATCACACACGGTATAGCCGTTTTCGTGATTTTCATAAATAATGTGTTCCACACAACCTTCGATTTTCAGCAACGATTTCCCCTCCTTTTCCCATAATTCCACAAATATCATTATATACGATAAATACTGAAAACACAAGAGAAAATTACAGAAAACACAAAAGGAAATGCCGGCAAAAACAGCATTTCCTTTTTTCGGCTTATCAACCGAGTTCCTTCTTTATTTTCTGGCTGACAAAATCATAAATTTTCTTCTTTTCCATCGTTCTGTCCAGATAGATTTCATCCGCCAGAATCCCCTGATAAATCAGCATTCCAAGTCCGTTCAGCGTGGTTAATCCCAGACTTTCCGCTTTCCTCAAAAGCATTGTTTTGTCAGGATTGTAGATTAAATCAGAAACCAAAGCACTCGTTGGTAATGCCTCTAGAAAAGATAAATCTTCAAAATCTCTGTCAAAGCCGTGCATACCAAGTGGAGTTGCATTGATAAGAATATCACAGGTCTTTGCAACAGCTGTCATCTTCTCCAAAGAAAAGTCTTCAGCGATGACAGAAACTCCCGTCTTATCGTTGACCATCTTGGCAATTTCTTCAGCTCTTTCGTAGGTACGATTGCAAATTCGAACTTCTGTTGCCCCTAAATCTGCGGCTTTCAACGCCAGAGTACGGACAACACCTCCTGCACCTAAAACAACTACCCGGCTCCCTCGAAAGAAATAGTTCTTGCTTTCTAACGCCATCACATATCCCATGGCATCAGTATTAAAACCAAATAACTTTCCATCCCGAATTTTGACGGTGTTAACCGAACCAAATAATTTTGCTTCTTCATCGATCTCATCAAGATATGGAATAATGTCTGTTTTGTGGGGCATGGTTAGATTAAATCCAGTAATCCCGTTTTCTTTAACATATACAAGAAAATTCCGGAGTTCGCCTTTTTTAACTTTTATTTTCTCATAGGTATAAGCAACATCCAATGCCTCCATGACTCCACCATGAACCAAAGGAGAAAGGCTATGCTCGATTGGATCCCCAATTACAGCAAGCTTAATCATGACTGATTTCCTCTTCCATCAAATAATCCATAGCAAGAGTATATCCTCGAAAACCAAGCCCACAAATCTGCCCGATGCAAGCAGGAGCCGTAACCGATTTATGACGGAATTCATCCCGCTGATGAACATTGCTGATATGCACCTCCACCGTAGGCAATCCCACCGCCTTTAGAGCATCATAGATAGCATAACTATAGTGGGTATATGCACCGGGATTGATGATAATAGCATCGGCACTTCCCAGAGCATGATGGATATAATCAATGATTTCTCCCTCGCCGTTGCTCTGGAGTACAATGACTTCGCAGTTCCGGGCATTTCCGTATTCTTCCAGATAGTTTTCCAGTGCATTATAATCTTTTTTCCCGTAAACATCCGGTTCTCTTACTCCCAACATATTTAGGTTGGGTCCGTTAATTACCATGATTCTCATAATCTTCCACCTCTTTGATTATTTTCTCTATGGTCTCCTCCATAGTTCCTGTATTTTCAACGTGAATTTTTGCCCAGTCACAATACAAATCATATCGCTCTTTATAAAGGGTAATCAGACGTTCCTTACCGCTTTTTAACAAAGGTCGCTCCTCTGTAGAGATTGTGTTTAAAAGGGTTTCAAGAGGTCTGTCTACAAAAACCACAATTCCCTGTTCCGCAATGACTTTATTCTCCGGCACCGTAACAATCCCACCGCCGGTTGCAATAACTCGTCCACCTCCAATGGCGTTATGAAATGCCTCGGTTTCCAACGTCCGGAAAACTTTTTCGCCGCTTTCTGCAAAGATATCATTGATTATCTTCCCAGAGGTTTCCTCAATAACATTGTCCAAATCCAGAAAAGAACGATTGAGTATAGACGCAAGCTTTCTGCCAAGGGTAGACTTGCCACAACCCGGCATGCCAATTAAGATGATATCCTGTTTCATCTCTATTCCTCCATGCTACCTGCCGGATAATTTCCCAACAGCTTAAATTCCTGGGCTTCGGCAATAACCTCATCGGTAACCTGACGAACCTTTTTCTCTAAGAGATTGCCAGTGTAGTCCACAAAGAACATATACTCAAACCGCTGATTCGGGATAGGTCGTGACTCCAGCTTTAAGAGATTCAGTCCGCCTCGTGCAAAACAGGACATGACACGATGGAGCTCTCCACTCTCATGAGGAAGAGTAAAAGCAATGCTAATTTTGTTACACCTCTCTGTGATTTCCGGACGTTTTGCAACTACAGCAAACCGAGTGGTATTGGTGTCGTTACTGTTGATATTCTCTGCCAGAATTTCCAATCCATAAATTGTAGCGTTCTGCGCACCTGCTATGGCAGCAACCGTCATATCCTCAAGCGCTGCAACCAGCTTTGCACTTTGTGCTGTACTGTGGCAGACCTCGGTTTCAGGACTGCCAATGGAGGTTAGATAACTCTGAGATTGTAAAATTCCTTGTTCGTGGGAATAGACCTTGGAAATTTTCGAAAGCTTTGTCCCTTTCTTTCCCAACAGACAATGATGGATTGCAAGGTTTACTTCCCCAACGATGTAATATCCGTATTTTCCAAGCAAATCCAGAACTGCCGCAATGGCACCGGTAGAGGAATTCTCAATGGGTAATACTGCATAGTCTGCAGTCCCTTCAGACAAAGCATCCAAAACACCGGCGAAAGAGTCCGCCGGAAAACGTTCCGCATCCTTTCCAAAATACTGCATGGTCGCCCTTTCGCTATAGGAGCCGCTTGCACCAAAATAGCAAACCCGGGGATTACTCATGGGTAAACCGGAACAATTCAAAACTTCTTGTATGATATCTACTTTTTGAATATCTGCAAGCTTCTGTTTCTGGAGTCCACGGCTGATTGACATGATTCCATCAAAGAAGGAATAAACCTCGTCCTGCAGTTCAGGATTCTGCAATAGTTCCATTTTAGCCGCCAGGACTTCCTTTTCCCGCTTCACATCCAGAACCGGCATCCCAACGCTCCGTTTATAATCTGCAACTTGACCGCAAAGCTCCATCCGCTCCACAAAAAGCCTTAAAAGCTGCTTATCAATTTGGTCAATTCCTTGTCTTAATTCCTCTAAGCTTTTCATTGTTTTCATCCTTTATTTTGTTTTCAGCATATCCAAAAGAGCAATGGCACATCCTGCCTCTACCACCGGTACCGCCCGATGGACAATACAGGGATCATGTCTTCCATGAACGGAAAGCTCTGTGTTTTCCATAGTCTTTAAGTTTACCGTCCTTTGCGGTTTTGCTATGGACGGCGTTGGCTTAATTGCCACCTTGAAAAGCATCGGCATTCCATTGGTAATTCCGCCATTGATGCCGCCATTATGATTGGTTCTGGTTCTAATAACTTCATCTTCAACACAGAATTCGTCATTTGCCAAAGAGCCTGTCATTTCGGCAAAACCAAATCCGTCGCCAAACTCGATTCCTTTCACAGCAGGAATAGAAAACATCATAGAAGATATTCGGCTTTCAACAGACCCGAAAAACGGATTTCCTAATCCAACCGGGAGACCGGTCACGCCGCATTCAATGATACCGCCAACAGAATCAAGTTCATTCTTCTTTTCCAGAATATATGCCTGCATGGTATCCCCTGCTTCAGCGTCAAGGGTAGGAAATGCCTGTTTCCTGATGGAATCATACAATTCCGGGGAACCGTTGATCGGGTCAAATGCTCTATCCACGATGCTTCCCACCTGTAAAATATGTGCACCAATACAGATTCCCTCTTGTTTTAAAATCTGCTTTGCAATGGCACCTGCAAATACAATGGGTGCCGTCAACCGTCCCGAAAAATGACCGCCGCCACGATAGTCATGGAATTTGCCATACTTCATGAAACCGGTAAAGTCCGCATGACCCGGGCGAATCAATTCCGGTGTATAGTCCTTTGAAATGGTGTTGGTATTGTAAATCACACCGGCAAGGGGTGTTCCGGTAGTCTTTCCATCAAAGAATCCGGAGAGAATCTTTACTTCGTCTTTTTCATTTCGGGGAGTGGACATGGAATTCTTACCTGGTGCCCGACGTCCCATCTCCTGACGGATTTCCTCTAAATCAAGAGGGATTCCTCCGGGAATTCCATCAATAACAACACCGATTCCCTCGCCGTGGGACTCGCCAAAAATGGTAACACGAAATTGCTCTCCCCAGATATTCATACAACACTCAACCTTTCTTTTCTTCTGTAATTTCCTTTCCAAACTGTAAAAGGGTTTTAGGGCCATCCTGTAAATCTTGATACACCTCAAAAAAATCCGGATATGACTTCTGGACTGCAGTTTTAGCCCCGGTTATAGTAACGGCTCCCTCACACCTACAAGTTGCAATAGCAAGTGCCATGGCAATTCGATGGTCATTCCAGGCGGATACCGTTTCTCCACAAAGAGTCTGCGTCCCCTGAATCCTTAAATAGTCAACGCCCTCTTCTATCTCTAGTCCTAACCTGGTAAGCTCGCTGGAAATGGCAGCAAGACGATCACTCTCTTTCATTCGCAATCGTCCGGCATTTACAATTCTGCTCTCGCCATTCAAAAATCCGCAAAGAACCGCCAAAACTGGAACCAAATCCGGAATCTCTCGTGCATCAATCTCAATTCCCTGCATAAGCTCCGTCCGGCTCGCCTGAATACTCCCGTCCGGAAATATGGTTACCTTTGCCCCGGCATTTTCCAAAATCTCCAAAATCTTTTTATCTCCCTGCAGGCTTCCCGCATGCAACCCATGGCAACGGATATTGCAACCAATGGCACCTGCAACCAGAAAGAATGCCGCCTGGGAATAATCCCCCTCAACACGGTAGTTCTTCCCATGGTATTTTTGTCCGCCCGGCACCAAAAAACGTCGATAATTTTCATTGACAATCTGAATGCCAAAATCCGCAAGCACCGACAAGGTCAGGTCCAGATACCCCTTGGACTCCATCTCGGTTGTAATTATAATTTCGCTGTCCCCGTCCAAAAGGGGTAGGGCAAACAAAAGCCCCGTTACAAACTGGGAGCTGACATCCCCGGGCAGGGAAAAGACTCCAGGCTCCAGTTTTCCCTCAAGTTTCATAATATCCTTTTCCATGGAACAGGATATATTTCTCGCTTGAAAAATATCCAGATAGGGCTTTTGCGGTCGGCTCATCAACCGCCCTTTCCCGGATAACACAACTTTCCTTCCAAAGAGCAACGAAACCGGAATCAGGAATCGGAGGGTAGAACCGCTTTCCTCGCAGTTAAGTTTCAGGGTTTGGGGTAATTTCTTTCGTTTTCCGGAGAAAACAACAACTCCGGCTTTTTCATCAACAGAAAAATCCGCACCAATACTCTTCATACACCCGAGGGTTGCCTGAATGTCCTTGGACAGGGCAATATTCTCAATCTGGCAGGGTTCTCCCGATAATGCCGCCGCAATGATTGCCCGATGAGCAACACTTTTCGATGGCGGAATCTGAACACTTCCCTGAAGCATTGTTGGCTCAATTTGGATGATATCCATTCTTATCCTCCGTTATCGTAATACATCGTCTTTCTTGGTCTTTACAATTTCTACTTTCCCAATTTTCTTTAGTAAAATCAGGTTAATCTCATCGCCGCTTCCTTTTTTATCAACAGAAATGGCATCCATCAGGGATTTGTTGGACAATTCCACCCGGGTGGGTAATCGGAACGCATTTAGTAATTGCTCCATTCTCTTTCCGGTGCCGAATTCTGTAAGACCCAGTTTTTCTCCATATTCACACGCCATAACCATACCGATAGCAACAGCTTCCCCATGGGTATAGGTCTGGTAGTTATATTCTTTTTCAATGGCATGGCCAAAGGTATGCCCAAAATTTAACACCATACGTCCTCCGGTGTCCAATTCGTCATTCTCAACCACCTGTCGTTTCATATCACAACAAGTATACACGATGGTATCGATTTTTGCAAATAGTTCTTCTTTATTTTTGATTTCCTCAAGGAGAGAGAACAGCGATTCGTTCCCAATAGCACCATATTTAATTACCTCTGCCATACCATCCCGATAAAAATGATCAGAAAGGGTATCCAGAACGGTAGGGTCAATAAAAACTGCCTTGGGCTGATAAAAACTGCCTACTAAATTTTTCCCCTGCTCCAGATCCACAGCTACCTTACCGCCTAC
>JAZURN010000008.1:0-7388 GCA_045606185.1 Ructibacterium sp. | reverse complement strand
ATCCACAGGGTTTTCCACAGAATATCTTGTGTAAATACGGAAGAAAATGTCATTTTCCCCACTTTCCCACAGGGATATGTCGTGAGAACCTGGGGAAAACAAAAGACAGATTTCCATAGGGAAATCTGTCTTTTTGCATGTATAAATCTAGTTTTTTTGTGCAATAAATAAGCCTACAATTGCACCAACGATTGCACCTACGGGACCAGCAATTAGTAATCCCACAAGAGCAAAGATGATAATGGACCACATACAAACCACCTAGAATTTCTAAAATTTGTGTCCGCAGTTATTGCAGACATACTTGCTCATAACCTTGTTTGCTGCAAAGGCTCCCCAAAGAGCAACAGAGACAGCTTTGCTTGCACCGCTTATAACTTTTGTGTTTTTACTTCCACATTTAGGACATTTAATACTTGTATCAATGGGTTCGCCACAATTTGGACACGCAGAAGCATTGGATGAAACATCCTTTCCACACCCGGGACATTTAATAAGAGCCATTTTTTTACCTCCTTTTATTATAAATAACATTTTACATTATATGACAAAATGTCATTGGTGAATGGTATGAAAAATAATTTAAAAATATTAAGAAAAGAAAAAAGGCTTACCCAAATCGGTCTGCAGATGCAAACCGGAATTGAGCAAGCCTTATTATCCAAGTTTGAGAACGGAGAGAGGATACCTCCAACGGAAACACTCTTTCGATTGGCAGAGTTTTATGATGTCAGCATTGATTATATTTTGTGCAGAACGGATAATCCAGAAGTGAATCGATAGAGGAGAAGAAAAGACGGACTTCGCTGCATAATGGATGTCTTTTTTCATGGCTTTCAGCAAAATAATAAATGCAAGAATGTAAATTCAATGTTTTGCATAGCAAAACTACCTTTTCTCTTCTCTATTCTCCTTTATCTCTTATCTGGAAACGACAATTTGTAGAGAAGAGTGAAGAAAGAATAGTGAAAAGATAAAAGTACAAAAAGAAACCACAACTTTCGTGAAGAAAATTGTCGTTTCTTTTTGGCTGCCTGATCAGGATTCGAACCCGAACAAAATGAGTCAGAGTCATTTGTGCTACCCTTACACAATCAGGCAATGTAGTGGTGCGAGCAGTGGGACTTGAACCCACACGCCATAAGCACACGCCCCTCAAACGTGCCTGTCTGCCGATTCCAGCATGCTCGCATCGTAGGCATCGAGGGACTTATCAGTTTCTCTAGCCGACCAATATATTATAATAGGAGATGCAAGATTTGTCAAGCACTTTTTTAAAAATTTTCTTTGAAAGTTTATTTGCAATAGAAAAACCTACTTCCATACGAAAGTAGGTTTCCCATTTTTTCTAAAATGATGTACTCTCCGGCTTTTTCATTTTAAATACGGCACGCAAAATCCCCCTGAGCAGTTTCGGTGCTTTAACGACTACAATTTGCATAACAATCTCCTTTCTGGTTGACAAGCTCATTTTTTGAGAAGATACCGGATGCCGAGATAGACCAGAGCAGCACCAAAGAGGAAAATCAGAAAATAATAGGGCAAAAGCCGGGCAAGAAAGACACCGATTCCAAGAGAAATCAATATAATCCCCCAGGTTCCGCCTCTTTTACAACATCTGCGATTTCTGCCCATTCTGACACCACCTGTTCTCCGGAATATCCCGGTTGCTACTCTTACTATATTCATGAATAATGATTTGGTGCATGGACAAAAATATCCACCGAACTTTCGTCGGTGGATAAATTTTCTTATTTCGCATATTCGATGGCACGAAGCTCACGAATGACATTGACCTTAATCTGACCGGGATATTCCATAGTATCCTCAATCTGTTTCACAATGTCTTTTGCCATCAAGATGGTTTCGTCGTCGCTGACAGCGTCAGATTTTACCATAATACGAACCTCACGCCCTGCCTGGATTGCAAAGGAACGTTCAACACCCTTAAAGGAGTTTGCAATCTCCTCAAGCTGCTCCAGACGCTTGATGTAGGATTCTAGGTTCTCCCGACGTGCACCGGGACGAGCAGCGGAAATACCGTCTGCCGCCTGAACCAGACATGCCTCAATGGTCTTGGGTTCGATATCGCCGTGGTGTGCCAAAATAGCATGGACAACCTTGTCGTTTTCCTTGTACTTCTTGGCAACATCGCCGCCAATGGTAACGTGGGAGCCCCCGACCTCGTGGTCGATTGCCTTACCAATATCGTGGAGAAGACCGGCACGCTTTGCCAGAGCAACATCGGCACCCAGTTCCCCTGCCATCAAACCTGCCAAATGGGAAACCTCAATGGAGTGCTGAAGCACATTCTGCCCATAGCTGGTTCTGTACTTCAAACGGCCAAGCAGGCGAACCAGTTCGGGATGGAGCCCGTGAACATGGGTTTCAAAGGTGGCACGTTCGCCCTCCTGCTTGATGATGTTATCCACTTCTTTGGTGGCTTTTTCCACGGTTTCTTCAATCCGACCTGGATGAATCCGACCGTCTACAATCAGCTTTTCCAAAGACCGGCGGGCGATTTCACGCCGAACCGGGTCGAATCCGGAAAGAATAACTGCCTCCGGAGTATCGTCAATAATCAAATCCACACCGGTCAGGGTTTCAATGGTACGAATGTTCCGTCCCTCACGACCAATGATACGCCCCTTCATTTCGTCACTGGGCAGCTGAACCACCGAAACAGTGGTTTCGGTAACCTGGTCTGCCGCACACCGCTGAATGGCGCCGGTAATAATCTGACGGGCTCTTGTTTCTGCCTCGTCCTTGGTCTGTTCCTCGATGTTTTTAATCAGCATTGCCTTTTCGTGCTTGATATCGTCTTCTACCTGCTTGAGTAGGAAATCCTTTGCTTGGTCAACACTGAAATCTGCAATCTTTTCCAGCTGTGCCAGCTGCAATCCCTTGATGCGGGCAACCTCTGCCTGGAGTTCCTCTACCTCGCTGAACTTCTTCTGAAGCTGTGCTTCCTTGTCCTCCAAAGACTGGGTTTTCTTGTCGATGGCATCTTCTTTCTGCTGTACTCTTCTCTCCTGACGCTGTAAATCGTTACGGCGTTCTTTGCTTTCTTTGTCGAATTCGCTTCTTAATCTATGTATTTCTTCTTTGGCTTCTAACAATTGTTCTTTCTTTGCATTTTCTGCATCTTTTTCTGCTTTCTCATGGGCTGTCTGAACAATGCGCTTTGCTTCCTCTTCGGCGCTGCCAATCTTAAGTTCGGCGAACTTCTTCCGGTAGGAATAGCCGTATTTGAAAGCCACAATGGCTCCTACAATGGCAACCACAGCAAGCGCAATGATTACTATAATACTCGTTGTGTTTATCGTTAACACCTCCTGATTTTGATAAATGTAGCGTCTGGGACGCTCGGGTATGACTTAAAGTTAAAAATACATAGGAATAAAATATAGATCAAAGCGTAAAGCATAAAGGCATAAAATTGCACCATTTTATTGTACATTTTTTTTGCAAAAAAGTCAAGTGTTTTTTCCGGGAGAAAAAGGTGGTTTTTTCTAACCCAAAAGACTCTGCAAAAGTTCGACCATTTCCTGATAAGTGCAGGCCTTGTTGAACCGCTCCCGCAAGGGAGCACCTCCCGGAATCCCTTTAAAATACCAGGACATGTGCTTTCTGCCCTCCAAAATTCCCCGGTGTTCGCCCTTGTGTTTTACCAAAAGCTCCAGATGCCGTGCAGCGACCTCCACTCGCTGGGAAAGGGTGGGAGGAGGTAGAATCTCTCCGGTTTCAAAGTAATGGAGAATGTTCCGGAAAATCCAAGGGTTTCCCTGGGCGGCACGCCCAATCATTATGCCGTCGCAGCCTGTTTGCTCCAGCATTGCCTTGGCGGAAGGTCCGTCTGTAATATCTCCATTGCCGATGACGGGAATGGAAACCGCCTTTTTTACCTCCCCGATGATACTCCAGTTGGCAGTTCCGCTATAGAATGCCTCTCGGGTTCTGCCGTGGACGGTTACAGCGTCGGCACCGTTTGCTTCGGCAATTCTGGCAAATTCCACTGCGTTGATATGGGCATCGTCCCAACCCATCCGGAATTTTACCGTAACCGGCACCGAAACCGCCTTGCGGACGGCGGCAATGACCGCTCCGGCATTTTTGGGGTCTTTCATCATGGCGGAGCCGTCCCCGTTATTGACGATTTTGGGAGCGGGACAGCCCATGTTGATGTCAATCATGGCAGCACCGTATTTCAAAGCGTCTGTGGCAATCTCTCCCATGATTTCCGGGTCATGACCGAAAATCTGGGCAGCCACCGGCTTTTCTGCATCCTCTGCCGCAAGCAAAGACTCGGTGCGGGAACTGCCGTAATGAAGACCTTTCCCCGAAACCATTTCGGTAACCATGAGTGCAGGACCAAAAGGTTTGGTAATCAAACGGAATGCCTTGTCGGTAACCCCTGCCATGGGTGCCAAAAACAAATTATTTTCCAATTGTAGTGTTCCGATTTTCATGCAGGATACTCCTTGTCTTTCGATATCTTTATCTAACCACATTCTAAAAAACAAGTCAAGGGTTTTCCGTTTTTTCAAAAAACTGATTTTTCTTGAAATTTTTCGTTAAATTTCCTTGCCATAACGGATTTTTTGTGGTAAAATGAGCTGATAGACGAAATAGAGTATCATGGAGGTTTCGGGAATGAAAGAGCAATTAACCAACATCCGCAATGGAGCCATGGCGGCACTTGAGGGTGCATCGACGTTGGCAGAACTGGAAGATTTGCGGATTCAATATCTTGGAAAGAAGGGCGAATTGACTGCCGTTATGAAAGGTATGGGCGGTCTTTCTGCCGAGGAGCGGCCTGTGATTGGTCAGCTTGCCAATCAGGTGCGGAGCGAGATTGAAACTGCTCTGGAGGAAAAGAAAACTGCTTTGGAATCGGTGGCGGCAAACGCCAAGCTTGCGGCGGAAAAAATCGACGTAACCATGCCGGGCAAGAAACCGACAAAGGGAAAGAAGCATCCCCTGATTACTGTGTTGGACGATTTGAAAGACATCTTTATCGGGATGGGCTTTTCTATCGCAGAAGGTCCCGAGGTGGAGCTGGATTATTATAACTTTGAGGCACTGAATATCCCCAAGGACCATCCGGCAAGAGATACCCAGGATACTTTCTATATTGACGAAACTGTGGTCATGCGTACCCAGACCTCGCCGGTGCAGGTACGAACCATGGAACAGCAAAAGCCTCCCATCCGGATTATCTCTCCCGGTCGGGTATACCGGAGTGATGCTATGGATGCCACCCATTCTCCTGTTTTTCATCAGGTAGAAGGTTTGGTTATTGATAAGAATATTACAATGGCAGACTTAAAAGGAACCTTGGAAGTCTTTGTGAAGAAGCTGTACGGCGAGGATACCAGACTTCGGTTCCGTCCCCATCACTTCCCCTTTACCGAACCCAGTGCCGAAGTGGATATTTCCTGTTTCAACTGTGGCGGCGAGGGTTGCCGGATTTGTAAGGGAGAGGGTTGGATTGAGATTTTAGGTTGCGGTATGGTACATCCCAGAGTGTTGCGGAATTGCGGCATCGACCCGGAGGAGTATTCGGGATTTGCCTTTGGTATCGGTCTGGAGCGTGTGGCAATGTTCCGGTACGATATTGACGATATTCGCTTGTTCTACGAGAACGATGTACGGTTTTTGGAACAGTTCTAGCAGAGAAAGGATGTATTGACCATGAATTTACCATTATCTTGGCTGAAAGATTATATGAATACCGATGGCATTGATGAGGCGACTTATGCTCATAAAATGACCATGAGCGGTTCTATTGTGGAGGGAATCGAAAACCCTGCCAAAGAAATTAAAAATGTAGTGACGGGAAAAATACTAGAGATTGCTCCCCATCCGGATGCAGACAAACTGGTGGTTTGTCAGGTGGACTTGGGCGAAGATGAGCCGGTTCAGATTGTAACCGGTGCGCCCAACGTGTTTGAGGGTGCGATTCTTCCCATTGCCAAGCACAAAAGTACGCTGCCCGGCGGGGTTAAGATTACCAAGGGTAAGCTTCGGGGGGTAACCAGCTGTGGTATGATGTGTTCTACCGACGAGTTGGGAATCTCAGATGAAAGAGCCACCGGCGTATTGATTTTGCCGGAGGACACCCCCATTGGTGCGGATATTACCGAGGTATTAGGGCTTAACGAGAGTGTTGCCGAGTTTGAAATTACCTCTAACCGTCCTGATTGTATGAGCATCATTGGTCTGGCAAGGGAGACTGCAGCAACCTTCGGGAGACCCTTTGCCATTCCCCAGGTGGTTGTTCCCGAATGCGGCGGCGATATCAATGCGTTGGCATCGGTGGAGATTGAGAATCCCGAGCTTTGCTCCCGGTTTGTTGCCAGGGTAGTAAAGAATGTGAAGATTGGCCCCTCTCCCGAGTGGATGCAAAAAAGACTGAAAGCTTGCGGTATCCGTGCCATTAACAACGTGGTGGATATTACCAACTACATTATGCTAGAATACGGTCAGCCCATGCATGCCTATGATTTGAAGAACGTAGAGGGCAGTAAAATTATTGTAAGAAACGCCAAAGAGGGCGAGCTTTTGGAGACTTTGGACGACCAACCCAGAACCCTGAACTCCTCTATGATTGCCATTGGGGATGCCAAGCGCGCCATCGGCGTTGCTGGTGTTATGGGTGGTGCCAACTCCGAGGTAACAGAGGCTACGACAGAGGTCCTCTTTGAGGCGGCAACCTTCCATCCGTCTATGGTTCGTCGTGGTGCCAAGGCGCTGGGAATGAGAACCGAGGCATCTGCCCTGTTCGAAAAGGGCCTTGACCCCGAGAACTGTCTGCCCGCCATCAACCGAGCCTGCCAGCTGATGGCAGAATTCGGTGCCGGCGAGGTAGTTTCCGGTGTGATTGATTTGTACCCCGGCAAAAAAGAGCAGCGGGTACTACCCTTTGAACCGGAGAAGATGAACCGATTCCTGGGCATTTCTGTCAGCGAACAGGAAATGATTGAGATTCTAACCAGCCTGGAATTTAAGGTTGAAGACGGCAAGGTCTACATCCCCACCTTCCGGAACGATGTGGAGGGTATGGCGGATGTGGCAGAGGAGGTTGCCAGAATCTACGGCTATGACCGGATTCCCTCTACCATGATGGAGGGCGCTGTGGTTGTAGGCGGTAAGACCGAAAAGCAGCTTTTGGAGGATGCAGTACGGAGAAATCTGGCAGCGTCCGGACTTTACGAGGCGGTAACCTTCTCTTTCATTGACCCCAAGGAAAATGACATGGTCAAGATTTCGGCAGAAGACAGCCGCCGGAATATGGTGCGGATTTCCAATCCCCTTGGCGAGGAAAACAGTGTGATGAGAACGGATATGCTCTCATCTGTTATGAAGACTCTGCGTACCAACTACAA
>JAZURN010000007.1:0-41351 GCA_045606185.1 Ructibacterium sp. | reverse complement strand
TTGTAGGGGTCGGCGTCCTCGACGACCCGTATCAAAATGTCCTTAAGAACACTCGGCATACCCATCGGGATTTTTATGCTTATTCCATAGTCCTTCCCAGAAATCCGGCGGCGGTTTCGGCAAGCTTGCTTTCCAATTCTCCCAGAGGATTTTTGGAATCTGCGAGAAAGATAACCGAGCCGATACTGTCTCCTTCGAACACAATGGGGGCGACAACCCCCGCATCATACCGGTCGCTGTCCTCTAAAATGCGGACAGTCTTCTCTCCGGGGTTTGCCAGATATACGGATTTCCCGTTCATGACCCGTTCCAAATCTCCGGAAACCTTCTTTTCCCGTAACTCTTTTTTGGGGATGCCGGCAACGGCGATGATGTTATCCTTGTCGGTAATACAGGCGGGGATGCCGGTGGTCTTGGAAAGAGAGTCGGCGTACTGGGAGGCAAATTCCCCCAATTCTCCAATGGGAGAATATTTTTTAAAGATGACAGTGCCGTCGCTTTCCGTGTAAATCTCGAGAGGATCGCCCTCGTGAATCCGCAAGGTGCGGCGGATTTCCTTGGGAATCACAATCCGTCCCAAATCGTTTATTCTACGAACTATTCCTGTAGCTTTCATATGATAAAATCTCCTTTAAAATCAAATTGTAAACCGTAGGGACCGGCGTCCTCGACGGTCCGTTTTGATTTTACAATGCTATTATTTGAAAAAAGAGGAATTTTATCCAATGAAAAATTTGGGAATGGAAAAAGCAAAGCCGTTCTAGTTGCCAAGTTGATTTTCTTGACATCTTCTTTTTTTTATGCTATAAATAATCCTAACAATACCAGAGAATTGAGAGGAATTTTTATGAACTACTCCCAGCAGTTTGCTTCGAAAAAAGATATGATTCAGAATAAAACCGTCTGTGTCGGTTTTGACGGCTTTGTGGATTTGATGATTCGCCCGGTTAAGACGAGAGAGGACGAAGACCATTGTACTTATTTCCCCACCATTGACACCTTTGGGGAGAGAATTACCAGTCTGGCTGGCAGAAGCGGCAATATCGAACTGATGATTACCAACACCGACTTCGGCGGTTGCGGTCCCCACTATGCAAACGGTCTTGCTAATATGGGTGTTAAGTGTACTTGTATTGGCGCTTTGGGTTACCCTGAGAAGAATCCTGTCTTTGATTTAAACCCCAATTGTGAAACCATAACTGTCAGTGAACCGGGATATTCTTATGTTTTTGAATTTGGCGACGGCAAAATCATCATGAGCGATGTGGATAAAATCAGCCGGCTCCGGTGGGATGATTTGATTGAGCGGTTCAGCATCGACCAGATGGTTGCATACTTTGAAAAGGCAGACATTATCACTTTGGTAAACTGGAGCTATCTGGTTCATTTCCACGAGATATACGAAAAGTTTTTGGAACTGGTTATGCCTAGACTTGCCAAAAAAGAGAGAAAGATTTATATTGACATTGCTGACTGTGCAAAGCGTCAGCCGGAGGAAATTAAAGCGGCACTGAAAATGTTCGGTAAGTATAGCGAATATGCTCCCACTTATTTAGGACTGAACAAGAGCGAAGCGATGGTAATGCACGGGATTCTCTGTGAAGGCGAATATCGGGGCTCTTTGCCCATTGCCAGAGCCATCAAGGAATTTTCCGGTATCGGTACGGTTGTGGTTCATCCGGTGGATAGCTCGGCGGCGGTATATGACGGCGGCGAGGTAGAGGTTCAGGGCGTCCTTTGTGAAAGTCCTAAAAAGACTACCGGCGGCGGAGATAACTTTAACTCGGGGTTCTGCGCAGGGCTTTTGGGAGAGCTGGATATCAAGAGCTGTCTGGTTAGTGGCATGACCACCTCTTATCTGTATGTAAAGAACGGAAAGTGTAACAGCTTTGAAGATATTTGCAAAGCCATGGAAATGTATAACGATATAGTATAATTGAAAAGCACAGTATGTCGGAAGAACTGATATACTGTGTTTTTTTCGCAAAAAATGCTGAAAAGGGCATAAGCAGAACAATAAAATAAATCGTGAGAGGTACTTGACGTGTTATTATGAAAATGATATAATACTTAAGTAAAATAGTTTAAAACCGAAAATATAGATAAAATTCTCCTTGGAAAAGAATGAGGGGAATGGAAAAAGGAGATAGATGCAATGGGAACAACAGGGGCAAAGAAAGAGAAAAAGGTGCGTTTTGCATTGAATAAAAGAAAACAAAAAGAAATGCAGGAAGTGCGGAGCGAAGAGAGAGTGCTGGGAGAGAAAACCCCGTTTTATGTGGTTGAAGCATATAAAACCCTGCGCACCAATTTGATGTTTTCTCTGCCGGTAGACCAAAAAAGAGTGATTTTGGTTACTAGTGCCGGAGCGGGGGAAGGAAAAAGTACCAGTTCCTTGAATACGGCAATCTCCTTTGCAGCAACAGGGGCGAAGGTTTGTTTGGTGGACTGCGATTTGCGGCGTCCTAATATTGCCCGCCTTTGCGGAGAAAAAGGAACCCCTGGACTTACCAATGTGCTGATTAAGATGAATACGTTGGATGAGGCAATCCGGAAGAGTAAGTTTGAGAATTTAGATATTCTTTATTCAGGGGAGATTTCTCCCAACCCGTCCGAACTTTTGGCTTCCGATGGCATGAAGAAAGTGTTGGAAACTCTGGCAGAGCGGTACGAATATGTTTTCATTGATACTCCGCCGGTTAATGTGGTAACCGATGCATCTGTTTTGGTGCCGTCTTCCAATGGGGTTTTGTTGGTTACCAATCAGCAAAAGACCTCCAAAAGTGATTTAGCAAAGGCGATTAACCAGCTTAACTTTGTCAAGGCAAAGATTCTGGGACTTTTATTAAACAATATGGAAATGGGAAATGAAAAGGGAGGAAAATCCCGTTATTACCGCAATCGGTATTACGGAAAATATTATAGATATTATTCGTCCTATGGAGATGAAAAAAGATGATTGATGTTCATGCACATGTTCTTCCTAAAATGGATGACGGGAGCAAAAGTGTAGAAGAATCAATTGAGATGTTGACACAAATGTACAAATCGGGGGTAACAACGGTCGTTGCAACACCCCATTTTGATATGCGTAAAGAGGGCATTGACGAATTTTTGGTTAGAAGAAGTGCGTCATATCAAGAACTGATGGCAGCCATGGGAAGCGGAACTTTTCCGGAGTTGCTTTTGGGGGCAGAAGTGCTTTATTGTGGCGTTAGTTTAAGCCGGATTGATGATATAGAAAAGCTATGTCTCGGTGGTGGCAGATGCTTGTTGGTTGAAAGCTTAAACCAACAATGGAATGAGTCCTTTGCCTTTGATATGGTAAGGCTGATGATGGAGCAAAACATTACGCCGGTTCTGGCGCATGTGGAACGGATAATACATAATCGAATGAACAGGAGGCTTCTTGCGTCCTTACAGTTAGAGGGCGTGATGGCGCAAAGCAATGCAGAATTTTTTCTCAGCAGAAGGTCCCGCCGTGCCGCACTGAAAATGTTAATAGAAGAAAAAATTCAGGTTTTGGGTTCGGATTGCCACAATTTGGAAGACCGAAAGCCGAATCTTGCTGATGCGGTAGAGCTGATTCAAAATAACCTCGATGAGAAGAGTGTACAAACGTTAGTGATGAATGCAGAAAGGATTCTTTCTGGGGAATTAAAATAGGGGGGAGTATTTGTGGAACTGTTATGGCGCTTGAGTCGTAATCGCTATTTGATGATTGCAGATATTTTGTTAATTGCGATTACATATGCGATTGCGTTATTTTGGGGAATGGCAGATATTGGGATAGACATTGCTCAGGGAGCGGGGTATATCGCTGTCAGCCTTCTGCTCTTTGAAGGATTTCTCCATTTGGTTGGTGTGTATCGTATCTGTTGGATTTATGCCGGAACCAGGGATTACTGCCGGGTTCTGGGAGCATGTTTTGTCGCAAGCTTCCTTTTGGTTTTGGTGAGTGGCTTGCCGATCTTCCGGAATGTTCTGGTTCTGGTTAGCATGATTGCAGCCATGATTGCATCTATGGCGGTTTTGGGATTACGAATGGGAATCCGGGCAATTAGACGGTTACTTTCCATCATGAACGGAACTGATTTTCAGGAGGAGCCCAAGCGTGTTTTGATTATTGGTGCCGGAAATTTGGCGGTTACACTGGCGAGAGATATTTTGAGCAATGAGGAATTAAATTATAAAATTATCGGTTTTGTGGATGATGATGAAGTAAAAAGGAATACCTTGATTGTTGGTGCCGAGGTTCTTGGCGGAACAGCATCGATTCCTGCTTTGTGTGAGAAGCACCGTCCCGATGAGATTATTTTTGCAATCTATACTGCAGAGGCAGAAGAAAAACAGAGAATTCTAAATCTCTGTGCCGAAACCAACTGTACCTTGAAGATTGTTTCCGGTTTTGCAGACACGCTGGAAGGGAAAAAGAGTACCGAGTATCTTCGTAAGGTCGAGGTGGAAGACCTTCTTGGTCGGGAAATGGTTTCCCTTGATAACAGCGCAATTGAAAAAGATTTGCGGGATAAGGTTGTTATGGTTACTGGTGGCGGTGGTTCGATTGGTTCTGAACTTTGCCGGCAGATTATGGCGTATTCGCCCAAAAAACTAATTATTCTTGATATTTATGAAAACAATGCCTTTGATTTGCAGAATGATTTGGCAGATCGGTTTCCGGATGCGGACGTCAGCGTTGTGATTGCGTCAGTCCGGGATGAGGCGCGGCTTGAAAAAGTGTTTGAGGAATTCAAACCATCCATTGTTTTCCATGCGGCAGCGCATAAACATGTCCCCATGATGGAGTTTAATGCCATGGAGGCGGTAAAGAATAATGTGTTTGGAACATGGAATACAGCGCAGTGCGCCAGCCGTTCCGGTGTTAAAAAGTTTATTTTAATTTCTACTGACAAGGCAGTAAACCCAACGAATATTATGGGTGCTACCAAGCGGATTTGCGAGATGATTGTTCAGGTAATGCAGGTTGTCAGCAAGACAGAATTTGCTGCCGTGCGGTTTGGAAACGTGCTGGATTCCAACGGCTCGGTATTGCCTCGCTTTAAAAAACAGATGGCACAGGGGGGGCCGCTTACGGTAACCCATCCCGAGATTACTCGATTCTTTATGACCATCCCCGAGGCTGCACAGCTTGTGCTGCAGGCGGCTACTTTTGCAAAGGGTGGAGAAATTTTCGTTTTGGATATGGGTAAGCCGATTCGGATTTATGATTTGGCAAAGAATTTAATTCGTCTTTCTGGTTTGCGGTTGGGTAAGGATATGGATATTGTATTTACCGGACTCCGTCCCGGAGAGAAGCTCTACGAGGAGCTTTTGATGGACGAAGAGGGTTTGCAGAAAACTGCACATAATAAAATTTACATTGGTAAGCCGTTTTTTGACAGTATGGACGAGCTTCAGGAAAAACTGGACATTTTACGGACTGCTGTTAAGACCCAGGATAATGAAGTGGTAAAGAGGGCGGTTGCTAAGGCTGTTCCAACCTATCAGAAGCCTGTCATTTATCCTGAAGCATCCTTTACCGAGATTAAGGATGTAGATTTTTCTGGGAAAGAGAAAGAGATGGTTTAAGACAGGAAAAGGAGCCGACAAAAATGAGTAAAAAAGCAAGAAAAAAGGGAAGAGTGATAGCGATTGTTCTTATCCTTGCGATTGTTTTTTTTGCAGGGATTGGTGCCCTTGTCTATTTTCAGATGAATAATCTGGAAGCGTTACGGCTTTCCCGCTATAGCCAGGAGGAAAGAGAATCTCTTTTGCAACAAAACGAACAAGCTATCATGGAAGCTTTGCCGATAGAGCCTATAACACCGTTGACGGAAGAACAGGAGGAAATGTTACAACGGGGAGAAATTATGGAAGACGAAGCATTGCAGATGATGATGGGAACTTTGGTTGGTAATGATAGCACGCCGACAGGGAAACCTGCAACATCTGTCCCGTCAAATCCAAAAGAGGAAAAGCAAAAGCTTCAGGAACTTTTGGCTCGGGTCTACTTATTGCGGTCCAGCTTTGCCGGAAGATTGGATGGGTTGATTGGGCAGGCAAAGAGTGAGTATTTTGCTCAAAAAAAAGCCAACGGAAAAGCGGACAAGATTTCCATTGGCTCCAAGTACATCGGTAAAGGGCTGGCACTGGAGAAAGAGTGCGACGGACAGATGGAGGCACTTCTTGCAGAGATTAAGGCGGAACTGGAACGAACCGGTGGGGACACTTCGGTAGTTTCACAGATTCGGAGCAGTTATAGCAGTGAAAAAAGTGCGAAAAAAGCCGGCTTGTTGAATCAGTATTTGAAGTAAATATACAACAGTAAAATTATGATTGCGTGAAAAAGGGAAGAAACATATGTGTTTTCTTCCCTTTGCATTTTGAACAAGACTTTCAGAATGACCTTTTTATTCGTCAATAGCCTCGTACATGGTTTTGGCAACATCCTTATAGGCAGTGTCCTTGACTTCCAAAACCCGGACAGTTACCGGGCGGGAACCAAAATCAATGGTCAAAATATCGCCTTCTTTCACATCGTAGGAGGCACGGGCAACTTTTCCATTGACGCTAACCCGTCCACCGTCACAAGCTTCGTTGGCAACCGTTCTTCGTTTGATGAGTCTTGATACCTTTAAATATTTGTCTAGTCGCATTTTGAGTTCTCCTTTGTTTCTTCATATTCCCGAAAAGTGTTGATATAATGCCTTAAATACCGAGAGAGCGCAAGCTCTGGGTCAAGACCTTTCTTTCTGCATTTTTTGACCAGAGAGAAGAGTTCTGCGCCAAGACGAAGTTCGTCGTTCTCCAAAACAGAAACTGACTCCGGGCAGAAGCCTTGTTTTTCTGTTTTGCGGTCAATTTTTTCTGCCCGCATCAAGGCGGGAAGGTAGGAAGAAATTCCTTCCAATTCCTCTGTAATGGTTTGTTGTTTCCGATCCTGGCGCTTGATTTCGTCCCAGTCAGCCTTAGGGCCGCCGCCAAAAAGATGGGGATGCCGATGCATCATCTTCCGGCAGATAGCATCAGTAACATCGTCAATATGATACGCTCCTTCTTCTTCGGCAATTGCAGCATGGAAAAAACTACCTGCAAAAGTAAATCTCCGCTTTCGTCGGCTATTTTTTCCGGATTTTGGGCGTCGATAGCCTCCACCAGCTCGTAAGCCTCCTCCACAACGTGCTTTTTGATGCTTTGATGTGTCTGGGCACCATCCCAGAGGCAACCGTCCGGACGGCGGAGTTTTCTCATAATATCAAGCAAATCGGTAAAGGTATATTTTTCTTCCATAGTAACTTCCTACTTCAACAGTTTCAATCTCAATAAAATTTTCGTTAGTTTTTCGCCCTTGGGCAGGTGGAGAATATCCTCCTTTTGAATGGCACCTACCCCGAATGCGGCAAAAATGTAAACAATGGCACAGATGCCGATTTCGATTACAATGGTAATCCGGCGAAGCCATACGCTGATTCCTTCATTTAGCAAAAAGCCGTTGCCGGTAACAAAGGTGCCAAGAACAAACCCCACCGCCCCCATAATCAGGGCTGCAAGGAGCGGCTTTGCTACAAAGGTGCTAAAGCGGAACTGAATCTTTGCATATTTGATAATCTGGATAACATTTAAAATAGCAATCAAGAGATAGCAGACAAAGGTGCCGACCGGTGCCCCGTCAATGCCTAAGTATGGGATGCAGAACAAGTTAACCAGCACCTTGGCGGTACCACCAATGAGCATGTTGATAACCGGCAGATAGACCTTTCCGTAGGCTTGCAAAATGGAGTTGGTAACCGATACCACCGCAACCGGAATAATGGCAATTGCCAGAATTGCCAGAACAGATTGGGCATTGGTTTCGCTAAAGAGAATGAAAAGAACCTCTTTAGATAGGGCGGCAATTCCCAAGGCACAGGGTGCCGCAAAAAGAATGGCAATTCGAATGGCGCTTTCGGTCATGGTTCTTGCCTCTAGCGGGTTCTTCTTGGTCAGGGAGGCCGAAATGGCGGGAACCACACTCATTCCAAGTGCCACAACCAGAGTTAAAGGAAGATTAAAGATGGTCAACGCTTTCCCGGTATACATGCCGTAAAGGGTGGACGCTTGGTGCCTGTAGAGATCAATGCCCTGCCAGCCTTCTTCCAACGCCTGTTGGGCAAACTTGGTGCCTTCCTGAAACATAAAGCTGTAGTAGTCCAGAACCTCGGGACGGGTAACCAACCGACGGGTAATGGTTGCCATATCAATCAAGGAGGTCAAAGAGGAAACCGATGCTCCAATGGTAATGGGGATGGCAATGACAATCAGTTCCTTTAAGATACTTCGGGTAGAACGAAGCGGAACGCTTTGGGAGAGAGAAGATTTTTTCTTTTTGGAAAAAAGATAAATTATGGTTAAAAGCACGGCACAAAGGAAGGTGCCAATGGTTACACCGGAAATCGCACCCGCCGATGCAAATACTGTTCGGACATGGGTGGAACCTACCTTTCCGGCGGCAATATCAATGCTAGTGGCAAGGTTGTTGTCCACCGCCAGGTTCATAAAGAAGGATGCGGCGGCAATTCCTACAAATAATTTTGCAGCTGCCTCAATGACTTCGGAGGCAGCAGTGGGATACATGTTTTGCCGGCCCTGAAAATACCCAC
The DNA here is from genome assembly GCA_045606185.1 of Ructibacterium sp. Classification (GTDB taxonomy): domain Bacteria; phylum Bacillota; class Clostridia; order Monoglobales; family Monoglobaceae; genus Ructibacterium. The sequence continues at coordinate 32,712 of JAZURN010000007.1, read as the reverse complement.
GGTAAACCGAGGAAATGGAAACAAAGAAAATAGCAGGGGAAACTGCCCAAATTCCCAACGAAGACCCCGGTACCGAAACCAACGCCTCCAATTGATTGGGGAAAAAATAAAGGAGAGCGGTGCCAACCAGACCAATGACGGCAAGAAAACGCAGGGCAGTTTTGAAAATCCGCTGCGCATCCTGCTCGTTCCCCCTTGCGGTACTTTCCGCCACCATCTTGGAAATGGCGATGGGGAATCCGGCAGTGGCAATGATAAACATAAAGGTATAAATTTGATAGGCAATATTGAAATATCCCATACCGTCATCGCCGATTAAATGATTCAAAGGAATCTTGAAAAAGGCACCAATTACCTTGACAATCAGATTGGCAATACCAAGAATCAAAGCTCCTTGCACGAAGCTTTTTGTTTTCTTTTCTTCCACTGTTTTCACTCCTTGTTGAAAATAATGTAAAAATTTCGTATATGCATACATGGACGAATAAATAAAAGAGGCAAAAACCTGTCTATGCCAATTATATTACAACTTCCAGGGAAAAACAACCTATTCTTTGTCTTTGTAGGACAAATTTAACAGATAAGAAAAAAGGCATGGAGTTTTTCCATGCCTTTTGGATGTCCTTGTTGCATTTTGTGTATTAAACGGGAATTTCATCATTGCAAACGTCTTCTACCGTGCGGGAAACCGAATGATGAATGGGCTTCCACTCTACCTTCTTGAACAAAGCCACCACTGCAATCGGTACATAGGAAAGCATAACCACCGGAAAGGTAAACAGATTGAGAATAATTTTCCACCGGTTCTTACAATGAATCTGTTTCCATTCGGTAATGGTGGTAATGGCACCTAAGATAAAAAACAAACCGTAGAAGTTGGCAAAGGTCTGGAGCAGGGAAAGAACCAAACTAATGGTTTCTGCCGAGCCGGTAACAATGGAGATTGGAATTGCTATGGCATTGAGAATTGCACTCAATAGTGTTAGAAGCATGGCAGGCATGACCGTCATCAACATATCAAAGCAAGAAAAGCTTCCCTTGAAAGCTCCTTTGAATAATTTACCGCCATACTTGGCAAAAACCTGATAAAAGCCTTTTGCCCAACGGAGTCTTTGGACATAAAACTGGTGGAAGAGGGTAGGTTGTTCGTCGTAGAGAATGGCATTGGCACAATATCCAATGGTTTCCCCGTGAATGACACTGTCTACCGTGAACTCAATATCCTCGGTCAGCAGATGATGAATCCATCCGCCGTTTTTTTGAATGATGTCGGCACTGATTAAAAATCCCGTCCCAGAAATGGCACAACTGGTACCAAGCTCCATTCTGGCATTGTTCAAAAACTTTGCCTCTCGCAGAAACCAAAGAGAAGACCCGGCGGAAATCCAGTTGCTGTCAAAGTTTTTAGAATTCCGATAACTGGTCAGAATCCGGTATCCTTGGGAGAAGGTCTTGTTCATTTCTGCCACAAAATGAGGGTCTAAAAGATTGTCCGCATCAAACACCATATAGGCATCATAGTTCCGTTCGGCATAATCTCTGCGGATAATGTCGAACATCCAGTCAAGAGCATAGCCCTTTCCTACCTGCTCGGTGTTAAAGCGTTCGTGAACAATAGCACCGGCACTGCGTGCCACTGCGGCGGTGCTGTCGGTACAGTTGTCCGCAATGACAAAGGTATCAATCAATTCAGCTGGATACGTTTGCTTTTTGATGCTCTCAATCAGCTGACCAATAACCGCTTCCTCGTTTCGTGCAGAAATAATCACGGCAAAGCGATGAAGCTTTTCGGTCTCAAATACCGTTGGTTTCTTCAAAAGCCCTACAAAGATGTAAAAAAATTGGTATGCATAACAGAGGGTAAAGATAACCGAAATGATAAAATTCAAATAAATGATCGCTTTCATAGGCGTCCCCTTGTTTTCGCTATAGTCAAAAAAACGGTTGCTAAGTCAGCAACACCTATTCTTCAACAAATCATATCAAAAATCTACACAGAACCACTTATTATCGTTATATATTGCATATATAAAAAATAAATAAATAATTTATAAATAAATTATAAACAAGAGGTAACAAAAAGGAGTCAAATTCTGTCAAAGAAAGACTTGGTTTATTCTATGGCAAGAAAAGGGAAAAAAGAACCGGAAAAAAGATGCTTTCTTTTTTGGGGGAAATGTGGTAAAATAAAGAAAAGAATTTACTGTCGGAAAGGAAGCGTTGTGATATGATACGGAAATCTTTGATGGAGTTGATTTTTGAAGCCGCATCCATTGAGCGGTGGAATGACCATATCCGCCCTTCTCGGGGATTCAGTGAGCTGGATAAACAGTCCCATAAGATGATTTGTGCCTATGTTTTGGGGAAGCTAGAGCCAAAGGTGGATTGGCTTCGATTAATAGAGGGTGGTATTTTTGAATTTCTGCATCGATTGGTGCTGACGGATATCAAACCTCCGATTTTCCATCGGTTGATGGAGGAAAAGGGGGCGGAGCTGAATGCCTGGGCGGTACAGGAAATGCTTCCCGAGCTACAGTCGATTCCTGGTGGGTTTGCGGAGCGGTTCCGGCGATACTTTACCGAGGCGGAATATAGCGCCACCGAAAAGAGGGTGCTGGAGGCGGCACATTACCTCGCTACCAAGTGGGAGTTTGACATCATCTATGATATGTGTCGGAACTACTATGGCATCGAGAAAACCAAGTTTGAGATTGACAGTAAGCTGCGGGAATTGGAGAAGCAACCATGTTTTAAGGCGTTTCTGCGGAATAAGAACTATCAAGGATTCGCTGATTTGCTGGGAGAACTTCGGTTCCAGCAACGATGGTCCCGCTCCCCCCGGATTCCCAGTACCTCGGTAATTGGACATATGCTGATTGTGGGGGTGCTTTCCTATCTTTGTTCTTGTGAAGTAGGTGCTTGTAAGACACGGGCAATCAATAACTTTTTGGCAGGGCTATTCCATGATATCCCCGAGGTGCTGACACGGGATATTGTTTCTCCTGTAAAGAACTCGGTAGAAGGTTTGGACGAATTGATTAAGGAGATTGAACAGGAACAGATGGAGGGGGTTCTCTATCCTTTGATTCCTGAGGAATGGCAGAGGGAGATTTCCTATTATACACAAGACGAATTTGAAACCAAGGTGGTCATAGATGACAAGGTGCATTTTGTGACCTGTGAGGAGGTCAATGCCTTATACAATAGCGATGAGTTTATGCCGGTGGATGGCAAGATTATACGTGGTTGCGACCATTTGGCGGCTTGCATGGAAACCTACGTGTCCCATACCTGCGGTGTTACCACTCACACCCTACAGGAAGCAAATCGAGGGCTTCTTGCCAAGTATAAGAATAGCTGTATTGGTGGCATTGATTTTGGGTCCTTGTTTGACTATTTCAAAATTTAATTGTTGTAACTCTTTGATGCCCTTTTGCGTAATATGATAGTATCGAAATGATGCAAAGGGGTGTTTGTGTGGAAGCTGTTGTAATTGTTGTACTCTCTTTTTTTGCAGCCTATGGAATTGTTCAGTTGGTGGTCAAGGGGATGCTCTCGTTGAGGTTGCGGGAAAGCCGTGAGGATGTTCTAACCTATCGGGTACTTGCTCTCAAGGATTGTGAGGATACTGTGGAGGGATTGATTCGTTCCATAGCTTGGGAGGATATCCGGGAAAATTTGATTGTCCTGGACTTGGGTTCTACAGACGAAACGAGAGAAATTTTACAAAGGCTGGAGCGGGAATTTGATTTTCTATGTGTTATGACAACTGCGGAATATCAGGTGTATTTGGAAGAGGTGCTTCCCGGCTACATGGAATAGGAGTGAAATCCAATGAAGAACTATAAAATGATTCTGCAATACGAGGGAACCCGTTATCACGGCTGGCAAAAGCAGGGAAATACCCAGGATACTGTTCAAGCAAAACTGGAGGGGGTTCTGTCTCGGCTGGATGGAAAAACGGTGGAGGTTCACGGTGCCGGAAGAACTGATGCGGGAACCCATGCGGCAGGACAGGTTGCAAATTTTTATTTGCAGACCGAGCCGGATGCCCATGAGGTGCTGAATTATCTAAATACTTATCTGCCGGAGGATATTGGTGTTACTTCGGTTGTTGAGGTTCCAATCCGGTTTCACAGTCGGCTCAATGCGGTGCGAAAGACCTATCAGTATCGGTTGAAAACAGGAAATATACCCAAGGTGCTGGAACGACGGTTTCTGGCAGAGTATCCGAAGGAACTGGATGTGGAACTTATGCGAAAAGCAGCAAAAATGCTCCTGGGGCGGCATGATTTTGCCAGCTTTTGCGCCAATCCCAGAATGAAGAAGTCCACCGTCCGGACGCTGCATCGGCTGGATATTGAAGAATATCCGGATGAACTGCGCTTTGTTGTTTGCGGAAGCGGATTTCTGCATCATATGGTGCGGATTTTGGTAGGTACGCTTTGCGAAGTTGGATGCGGAAAGAGAAAGCTGGAAAGCATGGAACATCTTCTTGCGGCAAGAAATCGCAGTATGGCAGGGGAAACCATGCCTGCAAAGGGATTGATGCTGATGGAAGTGGAGTATGATGTGTAAGAACGACCTGCGTGTTGCCAGATAGGGGCGGACAGTTTTGTCCGCCCTTTTTCAAATAATACAGAAAAATATAAAAAAGGTTTGCATTTTTGGTAACTTTATGCTACAATAAATTGATTCAACCAAATGATGATAAAGAGGGATTATCCATGTTAAAGAGTATGACCGGTTTCGGTCGGTGTGAGGAAGTCATCGAGGGGTTTTCGGTTCAGCTGCAAATTAAGTCTGTAAACCATCGGTATGGCGACTTTACCATCAAAACACCGAGAAGATACAGCTTTTTAGAAGAACCTCTTCGTGCTCTTGCGGTGGCATCCATTGCCAGAGGCAAGGTGGAGGTTGGTTTGACTTTGGAAAGAGAGGATGCGGGGGATACTGCTATCTCTCTGGACAAGCCTGTGGCAGAGGGATATTTGAGCGCTTTGCGGGAACTGAATGCCTATGGCTTAAAAGACGATTTGACCATGTCGTCCATGATTGGACTGCATGATATCTTCCGTGTAAAGCAGGAGGATATGGACGAGGCGATGCTTCTTCGTATTGTGAATGAGGCGTTTCAAAAGGCGCTTGCGGAATTTATTGAGATGCGAAAAGCCGAGGGTGCCCGTTTGGAAGAAAATCTGAAACAGCATTTGGCAGCTCTTCTCCAAGAGGTCGCTGCCATTGAGGAACTTTCTCCTGCATCGGTGGAAGCTTATCGGGAACGCTTGCGGACTAGGATTCAGGAGGTCCTTACTGATAAACAGATTGACGAAGGTCGTATCCTGACCGAGGCGGCAATTTTTGCTGACAAGGTTTCGGTTGATGAGGAAACCGTCCGGCTCCGGAGCCATGTGAAAGCCTTTGCGGCTGCCATGGAAACAGATCAGCCGATTGGAAAGAAGTTGGATTTTATCGTTCAGGAAATGAACCGGGAATCCAATACCATTGGTTCTAAATGCAACGATATTGCTGTTGCCGAGCATGTAGTGGAATTGAAGTCCATTATTGAAAAGATTCGGGAACAGATACAGAACATCGAATAAGAGAAATTCCGGAGGTCGTAGTATGAAGTTAATTAACGTAGGATTTAGTAACATTGTTTCGGGGGATCGAGTCATTGCCATTGTGAGTCCGGATTCGGCACCCATCAAACGAATTGTGCAGGAATCCAAGGAGAAGGGACTTTTGATTGATGCCACCTGTGGACGAAGAACCCGTTCCGTTATCATTACCGACAGTGACCATGTGATTCTTTCGGCAATTCAGACCGAAACCATTGCCGGACGTGCAGAGCCTAAGGATGACGATGTAAGAGAGGAACTGGTTGAGGAAGATGAAGAATAAAGGAAATTTGATTGTCATTTCCGGTCCGTCCGGTGTTGGAAAGGGAACGATTTGCAGACAGCTCCTTGCAGAGTGTGAGGATTTGGTGCTTTCGGTTTCTGCTACCACCCGAAACCCTCGCAGTGAAGATAAAGAGGGGGAAACTTACTACTTCAAAAGCCGGAACGAATTTGAAGCTATGATAACGCATGGGGATTTTTTGGAGTGGGCAATCTATAATAATAATTATTACGGCACTCCCTGCAGACCGGTAGAGGAAAAGCTGAATCAGGGCGTGAATGTTCTTTTGGAGATTGATGTTCAGGGTGCCTTAAATGTGAAAAAGAATTTTCCGGAGGGCATTTATATTTTTATTGCACCGCCGGATGTGGAAACGTTATATGCCCGCCTGACAGGACGTGGTACCGAAAACCCGGAGGAAATTGCACGCCGGGTGGACGCTGCGACGCTTGAGCTTTCCAAGCAGAATGAGTACGACTATATTGTCATCAATGATGTGCTGGAAACGGCGGTAGAAGAAGTGAAAGAGATTATTAAAGCAAGGAGTGAAAAAATATGATGATTTACCCACCCATCGCAAAGTTGGTAGAGAAAACTGGTAGCCGATACACCTTGGTAATTGAGGCGGCAAAGCGGGCAAGACAGCTTTCCACCGGAAGTGAGGCTCTGGCGCAGTGCGATTCCAACAAGGAGGTTTCCATTGCAACCAGCGAGATTTATGAAGACAAGTTGGAAATCTTTGTTCGCCCGGAATTGATTACCGATGAGGCAACAAGCTTTGTAGCGGAAGAAAACGAGTAATGAACAAAAGGGTTGCCAATGGCAACCCTTTTTGTAAACTACAGAATTATTTAGAAGAAAGGACTGCGTAGGATATGATAGCAGTTGTTATGCTCACTGACAAAAGGCATGCCCTGGCGCAGCCGTTTGATTATAAAATCCCGGATGAGCTCCAAGGGAAGATTCTTTCCGGAATGCGGGTGTTGGTTCCCTTTGGTGTCCACAACACCCCCGCCGAGGGACTGGTACTTTCTTTGGCGGAAACCAGCAGCTTTCCCCGCCTTAAGGCCATACAGCAGTGTCTGGATGAGGCTCCGGTTTGTAGCGAAGAACTCCTAGAGCTTGCCTTTTGGATGCAGGAAAAGTATCTTTGCTCCTTCCAACAAAGCTATAAGTTGGTCAAACCGCCATTTTTGGGCGCCCACGTTCGGGAATGGCTGGTTTTGCGAAAGGAGCCGGAGGATATTTTGACGCCGTCCCGGTTGGAGCTTTACAAGGCGTTGAAGGACCACGACGGTCTGGCAGAACTGAAGGAGTTGGAGGCTGCCCTGAACAAACGGAGCTTGCGAGCAGCAGCCAACGCCTTGGCAGAAATGGGAATTCTGGAGTTTCGGGAAACCATTGACGAAACCGTGTCGGTCAAGTTTGTTCGTAAGGCACATTTGAATTGTAGTGTCGAGGAGGGATATGCCCTTGCGGACGAGTTGATGGCAAGACGAGCAACCGTCCAAGCCAATTTGATTTTGACCCTTTGCGACAGCGGGGATTTATCCACGGCGGACTTGGTTATGATGGCGGATGGAAACTATACCTCGCTCAAAACCCTTTGTGAAAAGGGAATTGTTTCCGTCTATCGGGAACAGGTAGAACGGGAGGTTTTTGATTCGGAAAAGTATGGCCGTTCCAAGGCGTATATCCCAACGGCGGAACAGAAACCCATCATCGAGCATTTGAACCGGGACATTACCCATCAGTTCCATGAAGAAATTCTGCTCCATGGTGTGACCGGAAGCGGAAAAACCGAGGTCTTTTTGCAAGCGATTGAAACCTGTATCAAGCAGGGAAAACAGGCCATTATGTTGGTGCCTGAAATCTCGCTGACCCCTCAGATGGTGGAACGGTTTGTCAGTCGGTTTGGCACCGATGTGGCGGTGATGCACAGCGGTCTTTCCCAAGGAGAGCGCTTTGACCAATGGCACAAAATGCGTCGAGGCGAGGTCAATGTGGTGGTAGGTGCCAGAAGTGCAGTTTTTGCACCCTTTGATAACATTGGCATTATCATCTTGGATGAGGAACATGAAAGCAGTTATAAGTCTGAAATTGCACCCCGGTACCATGCCAGAGAGGTTGCGCTTTACCGAGGCAGAAAGCATGGCGCACCGGTGCTTTTGGCATCGGCGACACCATCGGTGGAGTCCTTCCATCGGGCGGAGACCGGGCGGTACAAGCTGTTCCGGATGGAGAAACGATACAACGAAAACGACCTGCCAGCAACCCGAATTGTAGATATGCGGAGCGAGTTGTTTGACTATCATAATATGTCCCCCATCAGCATTCGGCTTCAGGATGAAATCCGGCGGAATCTGGAACGAAAGGAGAAAACCATCCTCTTTTTGAACCGGCGGGGGTATAATACCTTTGTTTCTTGTCGGGAATGCGGTCAGGTTCTTGAATGTCCCCATTGCAGTATCGCTATGACCTATCATCGAAATACCGATAAGCTGATTTGCCATTATTGTGGACATACACAGGATAATGTAACAAGTTGTCCTGCCTGCGGCTCGAAATATGTGAAGTTCTTTGGGACAGGAACTCAAAAGATTGAAACAGAATTAAATCAGTTGTTTCCCGAGGCGAAAATCCTGCGGATGGACTTTGATACCACCTCTCAAAAGGGCGGTCATGAGGCGATTTTGAAACGATTCAAAAATGGCGAAGGGGATATTTTGCTGGGAACGCAAATGGTAACCAAGGGGCTGGACTTTCCTGATGTAACTTTGGTGGGCGTTCTGGCGGCAGACAGTTCCTTGAATGTGGATGATTACCGCAGCGGGGAGCGGTGTTTCTCCCTGATTACCCAGGTCTGTGGCAGAGCCGGCAGAGGCGATTTGGCAGGGAGAGCGGTCATTCAGACCTATCAACCAAAGAACAGTACCATTCTTTTTGCCAAGGAGCAGAATTACGACGCATTTTACGAGAACGAAATTCAGTACAGAAAGCGGATGCAATACCCGCCGTTCTGCGATTTTATTTATATTCTTGTGTCAGGCGAGGATGCAGAGCTGGCGGAACAGGAGATAGGAAACATTGACGGAATCCTGAAGAATGCGGGGATTCCTATCTTTAAGTGTATTGGACCTGCTCCGGCGCCCATTGCCAAAATTAAGAATAAGTTCCGGTATCGGATTCTTTGCAAGGTGGAAGACGCCGAGATGTTCCTCCCAACATTGCGGGAAATCAGCCGGGAACACAATGCTGCCCGTCTGGATAGCCGTCTGGTTATTGACATCAATCCTATCAATATGCTTTAATGTTAACCCAGCTTTGTCAAAGGATATTGAAAATATAACACCCTTACTCCAGATACAATTATACGCTGCAGCATTAAAATAGAGAGCCTCAGGGGACCAAGCCTCGGAGACTCTTTTTTTGCATGACTTGAACGAACCTTGAATTAAAATGATGTAGCACTTGAAATCTATGTAATATAGTGATATAATACAATAAATAGTTTTATAAAATTATAGTACGAAAGAAGATTGTAGATAAATGGCAATAACATACGAACGGAAAAAACATAAACAAACAAATATTATACAAACAGTTATTACTGTAGTTTTATTATGTATAGTATTTCTGACTATGGTTAGGTATTTTTACAAGAGTGCGGAGAATGAAGCATATGAAAATCTTCATGTGCAGACAAAGCAGATTAAGGATGATATGGAGCTTCAGCTTTTATCTGACCGTGAGAACCTCGCAACTATGGCAAACTTTGCCGCAAAGCTTTACTCAGATGGCGAAAGCTACAATCTTATGTTTGAATCCTTCAAGCCTATCGGCTTGATTGAAAATATAGGCATATTAAACCCTGATAACACCTTTGTAACAAAGGCGGGCTCTATAAACCTTGACGGACAAATTTCCTTTGAAGAAGAAAAGATAAAAGGCGAATACATAAGCGGAAGAGTTTCTGACCTTACAAAAGATAATTATGAAATTATAAGAAGTGCAGTTCCGATAAAAAATGGCGATGATGTTGTAGGAATTTTATATGGCGTTATCAAGCTTGATGTTATAGGCGAAAAATATAACAAAATGGCAAAGGAACTGGATGCTCAGCTTTTTGTTTATGATAAAGAAAGTGGAAATCTTGTTATAGATACCATCCATGACAAACTTGGTAATATCTCATTTTTAAAAGACCGTGAATATAACAAAGGGTACTCATACGAAAAAATGATGGAAAGTGATAAGGGCTACACATCATTTGTATCTGCATATACAGGCGAAGATTTGTATGTGCATTACTCTGCTCTTGAAGAACTTGGGTGGATGATAACCCTTGCGAGATATGAATCTCAGGTGTTTGCCAATACTCACACGATATCACAGATTTTGCTTACTGCATTTTTGATTATGGTTACCATTATGGTTTTGTACACACTGATTCTTATGGCAAACGAGAGACGCAGAAATTATGCCATGGTATGTGCTTCCAACATAAGAAAGCTTCTTTTGGAAATAAATCAGCAAAAGAATAATATTTCAGAGGCTTTAAAACGGGTTTGCCTTTTTGCAAGGGCAAGATCGGCAATATTCTTTGATACGGATGGCGAAGATTATAATTATTCTATGCCGGAGTTTGAGAATAGCATTCTTTGCGGCGAAAAAAGAAAATATTTTATATCCGAAATATTACATTATGCTGCCGAACTTCACAAAGTAACTAAGGCAACCGTTGGGGTTATGTGCATAAAACCAAACGAACATCTATCAAAAACAAACCCGGAGTTTTATGATTTTCTAAAAAATCAAAATATCCACGAGGTTTCTTTTGCTGCTGTAACAAATAAAGATAATCATGCAACGGTTTTGGGGTCTATCAATCCTAAAAAAAGCAAGGCTACAAGAATACTTTTGGAGGAAATCGCAGTTTGTTTTTCCATTGCAATTTACAATAAAAAGCATTTGAACAAAACAGAGATTGCTGCAACCACAGATTCTTTAACCGGAGTGTCTAATCGAGTTACATACAAAAAAGACCTTTTGGTATTTGACGAGATGAAGCCGGAAAAGTTCTCCTGCATTTATATTGATGTTAATGAACTTCATCTTCGCAATAATAAGTATGGTCATGCTGCAGGGGATGAAATGCTTTTGTACATTGCAAACACCTTAAAAGAGGTGTTCTTCGGGCATCATATTTACCGAATGGGCGGCGATGAATTTTTGGTGTTTATCCAAAATTCTGAGCAAGAAGTTGTAAAGAAAAATATAGAGATACTGATTGGGCAATTAAAACCGATGGATTATCATGTTGCTATCGGTATGTCTTACAGAACTCAAAATTCAGATACTGAGGAAATGGTAAAGGAAGCCGAAATTCGAATGTATGAGGCAAAAGCTCAGTATTATCAAAACAAGGAACAACAAAGCGCCTCGAAAGCAGAAGATAAGGGATATGTTCAAATTAAAACGGGTATTCGCGAAATTGATGCTATGATTTCCATTATGAAAGAGCACTATAACGGCATCTATCGTGTTTCCCTCAAAACTGATAAAGCACACCGAATCTTAATGCCTTCCTATTTAGGCTACAACGAGGATGAAGAACATTTTTCAAAACTTCTCACAAAATACATAGAGGAAACAGTTGATTCTGATTTTCACAGGGCAATTATGAGTTTTCTCAACTATGACGCATTAAGGCGTCAGCTTTTAGATGGCAAGATTCCCAAAATCACATATAAAAAGACCAATGGAGAAACGGTAATGCTTAGCGTTTACAAGTTAAGTGATAGAGAAGATTCTGCCAGCGAAACGCTTTGGGTTTTTGCAAAAGATTAAAATTTGTTTGACAAAGACGGTTCATTGTGTTAAAATTAACAGCAAGTGAATATTTAGCAAAATCGGCGAAAGCCGGTGACGCAAAGCAAAGAGGCTAAAGTTTTAAACTATGCCAGTCCAGCTGCAATGATAAGAGTCTTTCAGGGCTTTCTGTTGTTGCAGCTTTTTGTTTTAAGCGGAGGATTTTTATGAATGTAGTAACACGAGAGGAAAAGAAATTTTTAATAAGTCTTGAAGAATTTCGAAATAAATCTCATTATCTCGACAGCCTTATGATACAAGACGAACATAACGGGATTGACGGATACATAATAAGGTCATTGTATTTTGATACCGTCTACGATGACGATTTTTTTGAAAAGCTTGAAGGAACAGAAACAAGGCGAAAAATACGCTTAAGAATTTATGACCCCAAACACGACTTTGCAATGCTTGAAATGAAGCAAAAGCAGGGTGCGGCACAGAAAAAGCGGTCCCTTAGAATGAAAAAAGCCGACGCCGAGGATTTAATCAAAGGCAAATATGAAGTCTTGCTAAACTATGAGGAGGACTTTGCAAAAGAGTGCTACGGTCTTATGCATTATAAATGCTACCGACCGAAAACGATTGTTCAGTATAACCGAAAGGCGTACATAGCAAAGGAAAATAAAATCAGAATTACCTTTGATAACAACATTGTAGCCACAGAAACCAATTTTGATTTGTTTTCCGAAAACCTTGTAATGTACCCTGTTTTGGATAAATTCAATGTTGTTTTGGAAGTGAAATTCAATGGCTTTTTGCTTGATTACATCAGACAGTTTATCAATAGTATTAACAAAAGCGAGTTATCGGTAAGTAAATATGCACTGGCTCGGCAGCAGAGCTATACGGAGGTGTAATTGAATTATGAAAAAACATTTTTGTTTATTTCTCGTAGTGATAATACTTACAACAACTTTTAGTGTGAGTGCAACTTCTCAAGGCAAAGCAATCTGGCAGGATCCAGGAAATATTGTGGTGATTTGTGGCGAAGAAGATGCGGAGTATAAGTTCTTCAGAGCCGAGAGCATAGACGGGCATTATGAATATATCGGTCAATCAGGCACAGGAACATTTCGTGATGACAAGGTAAGTTATCCCGACACATATTATTATAAAGTGCAAAAAAATGATGCATCAGATAAAAAGGCTTACGAATTCGGCCCGATAAAGGCGGATATTTATCCGGAAGAGATTTCAAAGGTCAGTGTGATAATGTATCATAATTTTGTGAACGAAGAAGACGTTAAGGCGGGAGTGGAATTTGATGAGTATTCCATTAAACCTGAAGATTTTGAGGAAGATTTGCTCTGGCTAAAAAGCAATGGGTATGTAACAATCACATCCGATGATTTGTTAAGACACCTCGAAGGGAAAAAAACACTGCCGCAAAAGGCTGTTATAATTTCTATAGATGACGGCTCGTGGGGAGTATATACAAACGCATATCCGCTTTTGAAAAAATATAATATGAAAGCCGATTTTAACATAATCGGAGCAAATATTGATTCAACCTGGGAGAACTTAGATTCGGGTGGAACAAGAGACGGCGAAAGCGCTCCATATTGCACATGGAAAGAGCTTGCCCAAATGTCCGAAAGCGGAAAAATCAACATATGTTCACATACATACGGGCTTCATGTTTACAACAAAGAAAAGCGAATCGGCATGAGTATGATGGAAAGTGAGACGGCAGAGGATTTTGCAGATATTGTAAAAAAGGATTACAACCTTTCCGTTAGTTGCATAGAAGGCTGGACGGGTAAAAAGCCGGAAACAGTAGCTTATCCGTATTCAAAAAGAAGTGCAGAGAGTGATAAACTCGTTCTTGGGAATACAGGATATAAGATTCTTATGGCAGGAGAGGGCGCAAGAGGTACTGCTGCAAATTATTTTGTTAGAGACTGTGACATCACAAACCAGCTTATGCTTTTAAGCCGACCTTGCAGAATGGAAGGCACTCCAATTGGAAATTATCTTGAAAGAATAGATAAAAAAGATGGTCAAAACGGAATCAATAAAAGCATAGATTTCCTTAAGGTGCAAAACACCGATGAAATTGCATCGGATTATCAGATATTTGATGATGTTAAGACAGATGCGTGGTTTGCGGGAAGTGTGTATTATTCATATTTAAATGGGTTAATGAAAGGAGTAGGCGACAAAGAGTTTGCACCCAGCGATAGCATAAACAGAGCAATGGCTGCAACGCTATTAAACAGACTTGCAGGAAATGATGCGGCTAAAACCAATGTAGAATTCGGCGATGCAGAAGGCGCAGAGTGGTGGTATAATTCAGCTAAATGGGCAGATAAAAACGGAATACTTAATGCCTTTGAGGATAAAAGCTTTAAGCCTGATGAACCAATCAGTCGTGAATTGCTTGCAAAGGCAATGTATAACTGCGGAAGGTATTTAAAGCTTGATATGTCCAAAAAAGCAGATATTACTAAATTTGCCGATTATGCAAGTATAACTGAAGAAAATAGAGATGCAGTTGTCTGGGCTGTAGCAAATGGAATTTTTAAAGGAAACGCTGATGGAACTTTTAACCCAGCAGGTAATGTAACAAGAGCGGAAATGTCTATGGTGCTTAGAAATTGGCTCAGCAAAGGAGAGTAAAAATGAGAAGTCAGATATTTAATTTAATTAAAGACCAGTCAACCCTTACATGGGAGCAGATTGCCGCAAATATTATCGTTTCGGGGATTTTAGGATTTTTAATTTTTATATCTTATATGATTTCCCACAGAGGAACGATTTATAGTAAAAAGTTTAATGTTTCATTGGTTGTGCTTACGGTACTTACCTCAATGGTTATGACGGTTATCGGTAACAATGTGGCCCTTTCGCTTGGTATGGTCGGTGCACTGTCTATTGTTCGTTTCAGGACTGCCATCAAAGACTCAAGGGATACGGTTTACATATTCTGGACAATTATTGTAGGCATTTGCTGCGGTGTGGGCGACTTTATCGTTGCAGGTATTGGAAGCGGCTTTGTGTTTATTCTTCTCCTCATCTTTGGTGCAATTAAGAATAACAACCGGATGCTTGTGATTGTCCGGGGAGGAAGAACAAAGGAAGCACAAATTCAGGCAGTGATGTATAAGTTTTTTGGAGCAAAAGCGGTGCTAAGAGTGAAAAACTCAACAGATACGTCCATTGAATTCATCTATGAAATTACACAGAAACTGCTTTTGCAGGCAGAAAGAAAAAATAATATTGCAATCAATGACGAAATTTACAAAATAGGTAATATTGACTATGTCAATACCGTAATGCAAAACGACGAAATTTCTAACTGATTTTTTGGGAGGTGTAAGGGTTGAAATATAAGTTAATAGGATTATCTGTAGTAGCCCTTACGCTGATTGCGGTAATCTTTATCAGCAAATCTATGCCGGAAGATAACGGGAAGAGATACATAGAGCATATTATGGCAGAAGAGAAAGCGGTTTGCGGAACACATGAAGATGATACCATTTGCACGCATCTGCCTATTGTGAATATCAATACAAATGGACTAGAAATTCCCGGAAAACCTATCTATGATGAAAATTTGGATGTCATAGATTATACTCTTGCAGTTGATGGTACAACTACCATAAAAGCTTCTTTAAATGTGATAAACAATGAAAAAGCATATAATCATTTGGCCGACTCAAAAATTGATATGGGCGATGCGATGATAAGAGTCAGAGGTCACTCCTCAAGAAGATTTGAAAAGGCAAATTATTTTATAAGGTTTGTGAATTCGGACGGAACAAATCATCCACAAAGCTTTCTCGGTATGGATTCTCATCATGAATGGGCTCTTCACGGGCCGTTCCTTGACAAAACACTGATCCGCAATTATATGTGGTATAACATAGCCGGTGAGATTATGGACTATAGCCCTAATGTGAGATTCTTTGAGCTTATATTAAACGGCGAATACAGAGGACTTTATCTTGCAACGGAAATGATTACAGCGGGAAAAGAAGGTGCAAGACTAGCGCTTTCCGTTAGCAAAAAGGACAATACTTTTTCAGGCTACGCCCTCCGTCTTGACTGGGGCGATACTGATGAAGAAAACAAACTCTATCCTTTTACAAACTACACCACAAGGGCGAAAACTCAGCACGAACTTGTATATCCTGGAACAAAAAATATGACACCTGAGCTTAAAGAAGCCATAAAGGATGAGTTTTCATTATTCGAGAAAACGCTTTATTCCTACGACTACAACAATGAAAAATACGGGTACAAAAATTATATTGATATAGATTCATTTGTAGACTATTTTTTGATAAACGAGCTTACCTGTAACTATGACGCAGGCTCACTTTCAACTTATATCTACAAAGACACCTCGGGCAAATACAAAATGTGTGTGTGGGACTTTAATTCCGCCTGCGATGCATATCAGGAGCAGGCAATGCCCACAGATGAATTCAGGCTTCATACAGTTTTGTGGTTTCAGATGCTTTTTATGGATGATGAGTTTACCGACAGAGTCGTTGAAAGATACGCAGAGCTTCGGGAAACGGTTTTCAGTGAAGAATATCTGTTCGGATTTATTGACGATACCGTAGGTTATTTAGGTGCTGCAGTTGACAGGAATTTTGGTAGATGGGGTCACACCTTCGGCAACGGATACGATTTACTTCATCCAACCGAGAGAAACCCGAGAAATTATGAAGAAAGTATCAAGCAACTGAAAAGCTTTCTTACCAAACGACTTGCCTTTATGGATGAAAATATAGAGTCGTTAAAGCAATGCAGTGCAGAATCAAAAACGAAAAAATATAATGAAGTTTCAGATTAAATGAAAAGGAGGTACAGGTTTTGAAAAAATTTATTATCATAATATCGCTTATTATACTTGTACTCCTTTGCTTGGATTGGCTTTATTTTTATAATGGCTTGTATTTTGATTTCGGAAACGAAAAGCCTGCAGAATACTTTACGAAGGTGGAAGGCGAAGAAATTTATATGAAAAAGGGTGATTCCTTTGAACAATTTGAGATTAGAGGCGTAAATCTTGGTTCAGGACTTCCCGGCGAGTGGGCAACATCTTTTGCTATTGACGAAGAGACTTATTTGAGATGGTTTCAATATATTCAGGATATGGGCGCAAATACCATTCGTGTTTATACCATTCAGAGTGACACCTTCTATAATGCCTTTTACAAATACAACAAAGATAACGAAAATCCGCTTTATATGCTCCACGGCGTATGGGTAAATGACTATGTTTTAAACTCTCACAGAGATGCGTACAGCAAGGATTTTTACGACACATTTTTAGAAAACAGCAAAATAATGGTAGATGTCATTCACGGCGAAAGGAAACTAAACCTCGGCAGAGTTGCCAGTGCCGGTCACGGTACATACAAAAATGACATATCTGATTGGGTTATCGGTTATATTCTAGGTGTGGAATGGGACGACTCTACCGTTAGCTATACCGACGATTTGTATAAAGGAAAAGACGGGTTTTCGTCGTACAAGGGTAAGTATATGTATACCTCAGAGGAGGCCTCTCCTTTTGAAACGATGCTTACCATGGTTGGAGACAAGGTTATAGAATATGAAACCGAGCGTTATGGCGAGCAAAGAATGTTAGCCTTTTCCAACTGGCCCACAACAGACCCGTTTGAGTATCCTAAAATTATCAAGGAATTCTTTATGAAATGTGCCCGTGTCGATATGGAGCATATTAAGACGACGGATGCGTTTATTCCCGGTCAGTTCGCATCGTACCACGTTTATCCTTACTATCCTTATTACTTAAGCTTTGCAGAAGACTGGTCTGTATTTGGTATTGAGTCGAAGGAAGCATTCCGTAATGAACAAGGCAATGTCAATGCATACCGTGCATATCTTGCAATGCTCAACAACCACCATACAATGCCTGTTGTAATATCGGAATTCGGTGTGTCTACCGGCAGAGGTATGGCTCAGGTTGACAAAGATACTGGCAGAAATCAGGGGAATACATCGGAACAGGCACAGGGGCAGGCGCTTATTGATTGCTGGGAAGATATTAAGATTACGGGCTGCAATGGCGGATGTGTCTTTACCTGGCAGGACGAGTGGTTTAAGCGTACATGGAACACAATGCATGCAGTAAATCTTACAAGAACTGCTTATTGGTCTGACTATCAGACGAATGAGCAGTATTTCGGACTTTTGTCATTTGACCCCGGAAACGAAAAATCTGTCTGCTATGTGGACGGCGATGTTTCTGAGTGGACAGAAAGCGATAAAATCCAAAGTGGAAATGCAGAACTTTCGGTTAAGTATGACGAAAAGTTTATATATTTTCTTGTAAAGAAAGATGGCCTTGATTTTGAAAATGAGGTTTTATATATTCCTCTTGATGTCACACCTAAAACAGGCAGTAACTATTGCAAAAATTTTGGTGTGAAATTTGATAGAGATGCTGATTTTGTTATTGTACTTGACGGAAAAGATAACAGCCGTATTATGGTGCAGGAACGCTACGATGCGCTTCGCTCAACCTATTCGAAAGATATCTATGAGTTTGATACATATTTTAAAGAGAATGTTCCCGATAAAAATTCATCAAGGTTTGTGAATATTGACTTGATACTTCGTACCGCTATCGCCCTTTCGCCAGAAACAAAGGAGACGGTTGCAGAAAGTTACGAAACAGGAAAGCTTTTGTACGGCAATGCAAATCCCGAAAGTGCAGAGTTTAATTCTCTTGCAGATTTTTGTGCGAGCGGAGATTATATTGAAATCAAGCTTCCTTGGCAGCTTTTAAACTTTGCAGACCCATCTAAAATGCTTGTTCATGATGATTATTATGACGGAAATTATGGCATTGAGTATATTGCTATCAATAAGATGTATGCAGGCATCGGTATGGGAAACGAAAGGATTTCCCTTGACAAAATCCAGCTAAAAGGGTGGGGCAACAAGGTAACCTATCACGAAAGATTAAAAAGCTCGTACTATATCATGCAGGATTTATGGAAGGAGGGTGCAAGGAAATGAAAATCGAGATAATGATTTATACTTATATTGCAATTTGCGTTAGTATGATTTTGTATAATATCATCTATGTTTTCATTTTAAAGCACCGAGAACGTGCCCTTGTTTCTGATTCCGAAAAATTAAAGAAAGTATTAACTGAACAAATTGACATACTGAAAAACGGCGAAGAGATATCCGAAAAGCATAAAATTTTTCTTTGCCGTGAGCTTGATAAAACCTCGGGAATTACCGCTTTTGACAAAGCACTTGAAGGAGTGTTTGCAACAGAACCGGAATTTGCCGAAAAATACCTTGTGGACACTTTCTCTGTTTTTGAAACTCTTACCCATAGATATATCAGCAAGGATACCCTTAAAATCGCATACTTCCCCTACATACTGTATAAGTACAGTATTTTAAAACATCACGAAGGAGAAAGGCTTACATCGGCGCTTTTTGACCTTTTGCGTTCGGTCAATGTATATTGCAGAGAAAACACGCTAAAGGCTCTTTACAGTATGCAAAGCCCTGATGTTGTCGGAAGAGCACTTAAAGTTATCGATACCAATCTTTCATTTCATCATCCCAAGCTGATAAGCGATGGTCTTATGTTTTATAAGGGAGACAAGGAGGAGCTTAAAAAAACACTTTTTGCATACTTTAAAGAATATTCTGTGCCGATGAGGGTTAATATCTTAAATTACTTTAGATTTGCAGGCATAAAATGTGACGGCGAAATGCTTGAGATATTAAAAAACGAAAAAGGAAACAATGAAATCAGATTTTCTGCTATTCGGTATTTTGAAAAATTTCCATCAGACGCTGCAAAACCTGTCATATTAAATTTGGCAGAGAATTTGGAAAATCGCCCGTGGGAATATCAGGCAATTGCAACTTCGGCACTAAAATCCTATCCGGGAGATACGACTTTCAGAATTTTAGTAAAAAATCTCTCCAGTTCAAATTGGTTTGTCAGACAAAACAGTGCCATTTCCTGTGAAAAGCTTGGATATACATATCAGGACTTAATCAATGTGTTTGACGGAAATGACCGATATGCAAGAGAGATTATGCGATATCGTCTTGACAGAAGAAATGCAGAAAAAGAGGCGGTGAAAGCGTAATGGAGATGGAACTAATTAAGCAGATTTTTGATATTATCGGGGTTCTTTTTATCGTTTATTTAATTGGCTATTCCACGTTTTTGTTTTTATCGGTGGTGGTTGGTGCAACCACTCTTTATAAAAGAAAAATGCAGGACAGGCTTATGAATAAGTTTACCGAGAATTACTTTGTTCCTATCACTATTGTAGTTCCTGCATATAATGAAGAAGTAACGGTTGTTCAAACGGTAAAATCGCTTTTGACTCTTGACTATAAGCTTTACGAAATTGTTGTGGTAGATGACGGGTCGAAGGATACCACTTCGCAGCAACTGATTGATGCGTATCATATGCACCCCGTAAGACGCCCGCTCCATAGGTCTATCGCCTGTCAGCCGGAGGAATTTATCTATGAATCTCACGAACAAAAAGTGCCTCTAACGCTTATTCGTAAGAAAAACGGCGGAAAGGCAGACGCACTTAATATGGGTATCAATGCCTCCCAGTATCCGTATTTTATCTGTATGGATGCAGATTCTATTTTGCAGTACGACTCCCTCAAAAAGTTGGTTGTCCCTGTTTTGGAAGAAGAAAATGTTGTGGCGGTCGGCGGAACCGTAAGACCATCTAACGATGTGGAGCTTTATGAGGGCAAGGTTGTAAAATACAGACTTCCTAAAAATATTTTGGCTTGCATGCAGCTACTGGAATATGACCGTTCATTTTTAGCATCAAGAATATTGTTTGACAGATTCAATGGCTCTTTGATTATCTCAGGAGCGTTTGGAATGTTCAAAAAAGAAACGGTTATTGCAGCAGGCGGATATGATCATGGCACAATGGGCGAGGATATGGAACTTGTGGTAAAGCTTCATTCCTACTGCCTTACAAATAAAATTCCTTATTCCATCAAATACGCAACCGATGCGGTTTGTTGGACGCAGGTGCCTGAAAAGCTTGGCGATCTTAAAAAACAGAGAAAACGCTGGCACTTGGGGCTTTTCCAGACAATGTGGAAGCATAAAAAGATGATGGCAAATCCGAAATACGGAGCAGTTGGTTTTATATCCTATATGTATTTTCTTTTCTATGAACTGCTCTCGCCGTTTATTGAGGTTTTTGGCGTGTTTACAATGATTGCGGCATACCTAATTGACCTTTTGAACTTGCCGTTTATGTTGCTTTTTATGCTGATTTATGCGTCATATAACTCGATTTTAACACTTACGGCGTTCTTTTCAAGAATACAGACCATTGACTTAACAGTAAAACCAAAAGAGTGTCTTAAAGCAATCATGCTTTGCTTCTTCGAAGTTACGACATTAAGATTCATTATGGCTTTTGTTCGTCTTACAGCATTTAAAGGATACAAAAAGAAAAAGCTGGATTGGGGACGAATTGAGCGAAAGAAAATGAATATTTAAGGAGGCTCTGCAGAAAGTGAAAAAGTTTATATTGCTCTTATTAACAGTGCTCGCTTTTTTTGCGCAGCCTGTCCTTGCTGAGATTGTAACCACACACAGCACAGAGGGTTATGCAGATTATCTTTATATCGCAGGAAATCCGAATAATTACCCTATAGAATATTATGACGAAGACGCAAAAGCATATAAGGGTGTTATCCCTGATTTACTAAGCGAAATTTCTGAGCACACAGGACTAAATTTCGTTTATATCAACGGAAATAAAAACGAAAGATATAAAATGGGCGAAAATCTTCAGGCAGATATTATTTCATCGCTAGAGGCAAATACTTCCTACGGCAAGGATTATCTGGAGCTGATTTCTTATGAAAAAAATGGAAAAACCATAAAATCGGGTCTTGTTTTTACAACCATTGCAGACGATGCCGAAATTGCCGCAATGAAAGCTGCAGCAACGAAAATACCCGAGGCACAGAAAAGCGGCATATATTTGTCCTACGCATCCAAGACTTCAAAAGCAATCAATCAATGGCTCATAGGGACACTGGTGTTGTCCTTTAGTCTTCTGGTTTTTGTTGCGTTTTTAATTTTACGAATCAGGAGAATACGAAAAGAAAACGATGTTGACAAAATGACAGATGCAGAAACCGGGATGGGAAATCTGCAGTTTTTCAAATACCATTTCAGGTACACCATAGGAGATATTTCACGAAATCTGTATCACATTGCATATATCATCTTAGACAGCAGTTATCTCCGTTCCTATTATGGCGACAGCTCGTTTGATGAGGTTTTAAAGTACACAGCATCGGTTCTGTCGGAAAACACAGGAGACAGAGAAATAGCTGCACGGATTACAGAAAACGGCTTTGCCCTTGCGTATCAAGCTGTCAATGACGAAGACGCCAAAATAAGACTGAAAGAAATTGTAGATAAACTTAACAGCTTTGAGGGAATGAAGGAAAAAAGCAACAAGCTTGTTTTCCACGCAGCAGCTTATCATTTAGCATCAACAGACAGAAACTGCGAAATATTGTTATTTAATCTGAGAAAGAACTGTAACAGGATTTTTGGAACTGATAAGCAGATTATGTATTGTGACATCCATTCTATGAATATGGTTCAGGAGGAAAAGAAAATCACAGAAAGTATCTTAAAGGGTTTTGAAAATAATGAATTTAAGATGTATCTGCAGTTCATTGTTGATAACAAAACAAAAAAAATTGTGTCAGCAGAAGCACTTTCCAGATGGGACAGCCGTGAAAAAGGACTGATAGGTCCTGGTAAATATATTGAAAATATGGAAAATTCAGGACTAATCTCAAGGCACGATTTTCATATGTTTGAGCTAGCTTGCCGTCAGCTTGAAAAGTGGAAGGACACGAAATACAGCCACATTACGGTTTCCTGTAACTTTACAAGAATAACTCTTTCCGAAGAAAACTTTGTAGATAAGCTCAAGCTGATTTCCAACGGATACCATTTTGATCAATCAAAAGTAGTCATAGAAATTACAGAGGATGCTATCGAAAAGGACAGAGAAACTGCAACCAAGAATGTAAGATTATGTAAAGAACTCGGCTTTAAAATTTACCTTGATGACCTCGGAAGTGGTTATACATCCCTTGCGAATCTTTGTGACTATCCGATTGATGTGGTTAAAATTGACCGTGATATTTTGCTTAAAACCGAGTCCGAAAATGGCAAAAACTTATTTGCCGGAATCATCGCTCTTGCTCATAATATGGATATAAAAGTTATTTGCGAAGGCGTGGAAACAGAAGAGCAGAACGCACTTGTGTCAGAATCTGATTGTGATTTTGTTCAAGGATGGTATTATTCAAAAGCGCTTCCGATTGAGGAATGCGAAGCATTTATATCATCAAAATCAATATAACTTGCAATGAAATAATATTACCAGGAAAAAGGCGAAATACAAAATCTCGTCTCTTTGCTGGTTCTAATGGAATGAGTTCTGCGGAAAAGTGTAGGGCTTGATGCTCACATTAACCCGAATAATAGGACAGAAAACAGTAGGGTCTATGATTCGCTGTTTACCTAACATGACACGAAAGGAGGAGAGGCGGTGCGTTATGAATCCATTGTTGAGGGCAGATTTCTCTCCCGTCCTAACCGGTTTATTGCCATGGTGGAAGTTGGCGGGAAGACCGAAGTCTGTCATGTGAAAAACACCGGCAGATGCAAGGAGCTCCTGATCGAAGGGGCAACGGTGTTTTTGCAAAAATCGGACAATCCTGCCAGAAAAACCAAGTTTGATTTGATTTCAGTAATCAAAAATGATATATTGATTAACATGGATAGCCAGGCGCCCAATCATGTGTTCCGTGAATGGGTGGAAAACAGGGGATGTTTCCATGGGATTACCCTGATTAAGCCGGAGTGTAAGTACAAAAATTCCCGGTTTGATTTTTATTTAGAGGCGGAGGGAAAAGGACACTTTATTGAGGTCAAAGGGGTTACTCTGGAAAAGGATGGTGTCCTTATGTTTCCGGATGCACCTACCCAGCGTGGTGTCAAGCATATCCGGGAATTGATGGATGCGGTCAAGGACGGCTATGGCGGACATATCTTTTTTGTGGCACAAATGGAGAATTGTCGATACTTTACCCCAAACAGGGAAACACATGCCGCCTTTGCGGATGCTTTGACAGTTGCCAGAGAGCATGGGGTACAGGTTCATTGCGTCAATTGTATTGTAACGCGGGAGACTCTGGAGATTCAGGGATTTGTACCGATAGAACTTAATAAAATGGAGGAAGAATAATGAAGTTTGGAGAGATACAACCACGGGAGGTATTCCGATATTTTGAGGAACTTTCTGCGATTCCAAGAGGGTCGGGAGACCGAGAAAAAATTAGCGATTACTGTCTGGCGTTTGCCAGAGAGCATGGACTCAAGGCGGAGCGGGATAGTGCGTTTAATATTATCATTTACAAAGACGGAACTGTCGGCTATGAAACGGCAGAACCTGTCATTCTTCAGGGACATCTAGATATGGTATGCCAGAAAGAGGAAAACTGCCCCATTGATTTTGAGAAAGATGGTCTGGACCTTTATCGGGATGGCGACTTCATCAGAGCAAAAGGAACCACCTTGGGTGGAGATAATGGCATTGCCGTTGCGATGATGCTGGCAATTCTGGCAAGCAATACCGTTTCTCATCCTCCCCTTGAAGCGGTCTTTACCACCGATGAAGAGGTGGGAATGCTGGGGGCTATGGAGTTGGATATGACCAAGCTCAAAGGAAGAAAAATGATTAACATGGATTCGGAGGAAGAGGATGTCCTGACGGTGTCTTGTGCCGGAGGCAGTGAGATTTCCGTGGAAATTCCCCTTTACAGGGAAGAGAAAAACGGGACGGCGGTACGGGTTTCGGTTAAAGGGCTTAAGGGCGGTCACTCCGGGGTGGAAATTGATAAAGGCAGAGTCAATGCCAACGGCTTGCTTGCGAGAATTTTGCAACATACTAAGAATATGATGCCTTTCTCCATGCTCGGTATTGACGGCGGAGATAAATCCAACGCCATTCCTCGGAGTGCAACTGCAACGCTGGTGGTAGAAGATGCAGATGCTTTTTTGCAGGAGGTCTGTAGCTATGGAGCAATTGTGAAACAGGAGATTGCTGCCCGGGAGCCGGAGTTCCTGTTGGAAACCGAAGTTCTTCCGGAGGTTTCCGGTAAGACGATTCTGCCGGAACTGACGGACAAGTTGCTTTATCTTCTTTTATGTGCACCAAACGGCATTATGGAAATGAGCGTCGAAATCCCGAATCTGGTAGAAACCTCGTTGAATCTGGGAGTCTTGAAAACCGAAGCAGAAACCACCACCCTTTGCTTTGCTCTCCGGAGCAATAAGCAATCAGCATTGAATGCATTGGAAGAGAAGCTGCTGGCCTTTGCTTCCTGTGTGGAGTGCAAAACCAATCTTTATGGGCAGTATCCGCCCTGGGAATTCAAGAGAGATTCTGCCATGCAGAGTCTTTACCGGAAAGCCTATCAAAAGCGGTTTGGTAAAGAACCCAAGGTGGAGGCGATTCATGCAGGCTTGGAATGCGGTGTGTTTTCAGCGGCGCTCTCGGGCATGGATTGCATTTCGGTGGGGCCCAATTTGTATGATGTCCATACCACAGACGAAAGAATGAGCATCTCCTCAGTGGAGCGAATCTATGATGTGATTCTGGACGTACTGAAAGCCTGTAAATAAAATATCTTTTTCTTGCAGTTTTGAAAGAATTATGGTACAATGCCAAAGTATATTATAAAATTTGTCGATAGGACGAAAGAACGGAGTTATGTATGAGCGAGAACAACAACTTTAAACCCTATGTACCGGCGGATAAGATTACCCCGGAAATTACCATCACTTCCATTATCATGGGAGTTATCCTGGCGGTCGTCTTTGGTGCAGCCAATGCTTACTTAGGACTTCGGGTGGGCATGACGGTTTCGGCATCCATTCCGGCGGCAGTCATCGCCATGGGCGTGATTCGTGTCATTATGCGGAAGAATTCGATTTTGGAAAGCAACATTGTTCAGACGGTAGGCTCAGCGGGCGAATCTCTTGCTGCGGGTGCTATTTTTACATTACCGGCACTGTTTTTGTGGGCTGCTGAAGGAAAGATGGATAAGCCTGACATCCTCTCCATTACCCTGATCGCGCTTCTGGGTGGACTTTTGGGTGTCTTCTTTATGGTGCCCCTGCGGAACGCCCTGATTGTGAAAGAGCACGGTGTTCTTCCCTATCCGGAGGGCACTGCCTGTGCGGAGGTGCTTCTGGCGGGAGAAGAGGGTGGCGCCAATGCCTCTACCGTCTTTGCGGGTATGGGATTTGCTGCACTCTTTAAGTTCATCATTGATGGACTCAAGTTGGTAGCCGGCGAGATTTCTTTTCATGTAAAAGGCTTTGCGGGCGAAATTGGAACACAGATTTATCCTGCGGTTATGAGCGTGGGCTATATCTGCGGTGCCAGAATTTCTTCGTATATGTTTGCCGGCGGTGTTTTGAGCTGGCTGGTTCTGATTCCTATGATTGTTCTCTTTGGGGAGAATATTGTTTTGTATCCCGGCACTACTCCCATTGGCGAGATTTTTGCAGCCGGTGGTGCTGGCGCCATCTGGAGCTCTTATATTCGGTACATCGGTGCCGGTGCTCTGGCAGCTGGTGGTATCATCAGTTTGATTAAGTCTTTGCCTTTGATTGTCAAGACTTTTGGCGGTGCCATGAAGAGCATGAAGGGCGCAGGAACAGGTTCTAATCTGCGAACCGAGCAGGATATAAACATCAAGTTTGTTCTGCTGTCCATCTTGATTCTTACCGTTCTGGTATGGTTAGTTCCTGCCATTCCGGTTTCTTTCCTGGGTGCTTGCATCGTGGTCGTCTTTGGCTTCTTCTTTGCAACGGTTTCCTCCCGGATGGTTGGTCTGGTAGGTAGTAGTAACAACCCTGTTTCCGGTATGGCAATTGCAACGTTGCTGGTTACTACTTTGCTTTTAAAGGCTACCGGTACCGCTGGAATTGCAGGAATGATCAGTGCCATCTCTATTGGTTCGATTATCTGTATTGTTTCTGCTATTGCGGGGGATACCTCTCAGGATTTGAAGACGGGTTATCTGCTTGGCGCAACCCCGAAAAAGCAACAGATTGGCGAGGTAATCGGGGTTATTGCAGCAGCATTTGCCATTGGCGGAACCTTGTATCTGTTGGATAGTGCGTGGGGATTTGGCTCCGACCAGTTGGCAGCACCTCAGGCTACCTTGATGAAGCTGATTATTGAGGGTGTTATGGAAGGTAACCTACCCTGGGCACTGGTCTTTGTGGGTGTCTTCATTGCAGTTGTTGCTGAGGTTGTAGGCATTCCGGTTCTGCCCTTTGCGATTGGTGTATACCTGCCGGTTCAGTTGAATGCCTGCATCATGGTAGGCGGTTTGGTTCGTCTTGTGATGGACAAGCTGAAGAAGAGCAAGGAAGAAAAGGAAAAGATTACTAACGACGGAATTCTATTCTGCTCTGGTATGATTGCCGGCGAAGGTCTTGTAGGTATTCTTTTGGCAGTCTTTGCGATTTTTGGTTGGGATAAGATTGTCGACCTGTCTGTAAGTTTTGGCATCACTCCTACTGTCGCCAACATTGGCGGGCTGGTGCTCTTTGCCATTACTATCCTGACGGTGCTGAAGTTCTCCCTCTGGAAGAAGCGGAGTAAATAAGATGAAGAAAACAACAAAGTTGGAGAACTATCTGGAAAGAAAGCCAATCCGTGCCGAGGAATTCCGTTGGACGGCGGATGGCGAAGGAATTGTCACGCTGGAAATTGATAATAAAGGTATCATGAACCGACTCTGCCAGAAGCTTTTCAAAAAACCACCCGTCACTTATGTTCATCTGGATGAGATGGGGAGCTTTCTTTGGCCAAAGCTTACCGGAGAGAAGAACCTCATCGAGCTTGGCGAGGAGGTCAAGACGGAGTTTGGGGATGCGGCGGAACCTTTGTATGAAAGATTAGCAAAGTATGTTCAAATTCTGGAAAGCTACCGTTTTATCAAGTGGAACTAGAAAGGGGCAGAATGATGAGAAAAAGAGTTTTAAGCATTTTGTTGGTACTTATGTTGGTATTCTTGACTGGATGCGGCGCCAAAGGCGATGCAGAAACAGCCTTTGATACCATGATGAAGGTGCTCCAGACCGGAGATGCAGAAGCTATTTTACCTTATTATAACTTCAATCAGGAAAGCAAGTTTGTCAACCCTGATGCGTCCAGTGAAATGCTTCAGGTGGTATTGGGTACCATGAAGGATATGAAGTATCATGTGGAGTCGGTGGAAAAGATTGACGGTGCGAATGTGAAGATTACCGCCAAGGTTACTACGTTGGATTTTTCCCAGGTCATCAATCTCTACATCGAAAAGCTTTTGACTATGGTGGAAGACCCGGACTATCAGGCACAGGTTGGCGGGATGAGTCAGGAGGACTATCAGATGCGGATGGCAGACCAGATGACAGAGATTATTACCTCCGGCGAGCTTGGAACCGAGGAAAAGACGGTTTCGATTACCATGGTAAAAGAGGAGGATACCTGGGTTCCCGGCGGGGACAAGGAGGACTTCTTCGGCTCCCTGTTTGAAAACCTAATTGGTGCAGTGAATTCTTTGATATAAAGAAATGGATGAAAAACGGCTGAACGAGATCATTCGCTCAGCCGTTTTTCAATTTTCCATCAAATTCTGCATTCGTGTTTTCAATTCCTGCATTTTGGCAAGAGTGGATTCGTACCGACATTGGTCGGTGCGGATTTGATAGATACAGGCATCAATTTCTTTGGTTTCGAAAAGGTAGTTGAAGTTATTTTGTGCCGTCTGGAGTTCACTGCGAATCTGCCCTGCCTCCGTGAAGAGCTTGTGGTAGTCATCCTGGAGATGCTCTGCTGCGTGGCGTTCTGCTCTTGTTGCGTTTTTTTGCTTGATGGGCAGAAGTTCTGCCGGAGATACAACGGTTTGTGTCTGCATAAAAACCCTCCCAATACCCCAAAATACAGAGGAAATTCTTTGGTTTTAGTATACGCAATATTGATTTTAAGTATACCTTGATAGAAAAATTGCAAAAAAATAAAAATTTTACAGATTCTTCATATCTTTTCAGAAAGATTTGTGTTATACTTGTTTTAAGTGAGGAAAAACTCGGTACTTTAAGAAGGAGGAAGGGTTATGGAAAACAACCAGACAGTCCTGATTGTTGATGACGAAGTGAATATTTGCGAACTTTTGCGGCTTTATGTAGAAAAGGAAGGATACCGTGCTGTCATTGCCAACAATGGTCAAGAAGCCATGGACAAATTCCGGGTGGAAAAACCAGACTTGGTTTTGCTCGATGTGATGCTTCCTATTAAGGATGGCTGGCAGGTTTGCCGTGAGATTCGTGCCATTGACACTACTCCGATTATTATGCTAACTGCCAAAGGAGAAACCTTTGACAAGGTACTGGGGCTGGAACTGGGAGCAGATGACTATATGGTCAAACCCTTTGAGCCAAAAGAGCTCCTTGCCAGAATGAAGGCGGTACTCCGCAGAACCGCCGGCAGAACCGAAGAGGAAGAGGAGGACAAGGAGATTCAGTTTGACGGTCTTAAAATCAATCAGACCACCTATGAGGTATATTTGGGAGAACGAAAAATTGAGATGCCTCCCAAGGAGTTTGAACTCTTGTACTTCCTTGCCAAGAATGCCAATAAGGTCTTTACTCGGGACCAACTTCTGGATGAAATCTGGGGTTATGAGTTTTTTGGGGATTCTCGTACTGTGGATGTGCATATGAAACGCATCCGGGAGAAGATTGAAAACGAGGAACAAGGTTGGCACCTAAAGACCGTTTGGGGTGTAGGCTATAAGTTTGAGGTTTTGGAGAAGTAGGGAGTGAGAGCAATGCGTTCCGTTCTTGGAAAAACGGTTTTTTCCAGAATTCTTTTAATCAATATTGCTGTTGTTATGGTCTGTATTTCCCTTCTAGGTTCGGTGCAGCTGCTTCAGGTTACCAAGTACATTTCCCAAAAGAGCGAGGAGATGTTGGGGAGGACTGCAGATTCCATTGTAGGGTTAATCGAGAGTAATATCAATATTGAAAATCTTCAGGCGATTTCGGACGGTTTTGCCCGGAATAATCAAGGTCACATTATGGTTATTGACCATCGTGGCAATATGATTATCAATACCATCAAAAGCGGATATTGCAAGGAGAATCCAACCTTTCTTCCCAAGGAACAAAGACGAACGGTGCTAGATGGAAAGAGAACCTCCGTTATAGGAACCATGGGAGGGCTTTTTCGGGAAACCATGTTTACCCTTCAGGTGCCGGTCAGACAATCCGGCGGAAAAACCTTGGGAGCGGTGCTGATTAGCATTCCCATTCCGGAAAAGGAGAGAATGACACGGGAGTTTACACGGATTCTGATTTCCTCTGCTCTGCTGGTTTTGGTCATTTCGGTACTTCTTTCTTACATGCTGTCAAAGCTGATTTCCATGCCGATTAAAAGTATTCGTACCAGTGCGAAAGCCTTTGCTCGGGGAGAACTGGATTCTCGAGTGGGAGAGGATGCTACCCGTTCTGGTATCAGCGAAATCTCCGAGCTTGCTTGCACCTTTAATGATATGGCAGCAGAACTCGAAAAGGCGGAGGATACCCGCAAAGCCTTTATTTCGGATGTATCCCATGAGCTTCGGACTCCCATGACCACCATCAGTGGTTTTGTCAATGGTGTTCTGGACGATACCATTCCACCGGAAAAACAAAAAGAATATCTTCAGATTGTAGGAGATGAGATTCATCGGCTTTCCCGCTTGGTTAATACCTTTTTGGATATTAGTAGAATACAGTCTGGGAAAATTGTGATGCAGAAGACCAATTTTGACATCAACGAGGCAATTCGGCTGACCATTATTGGTTTGGGGCAACGGCTGGACGAGAAACGAATCCGGGTTTCCCTGAATTTTGAACACGAGAATTGTTATGTTCTGGCAGATGCAGACAGCATCAAACGAGTCCTGACCAATCTTTTGGACAATGCCATAAAATTTACCAACGAGGACGGGGAGATTTCTGTTACCGTAACTCAGAAACAGCACGAGGTTTTTGTTTCTGTTTATAACACCGGATGCGGTATTCCTGAAGAACAACAGAAGATGATTTTTGAACGGCTCTACAAGGTAGACCAGTCCCGAAGCATCAATCGGGAGGGAACCGGCATTGGGCTATACTTGGTTAAGAATATCATTCAGGCACACGGGAAGCATATTTCTGTAAAGAGTGTGGAACATGAGTATGCAGAGTTTACATTCTCTCTTGATAAGGGAAGGTTTTCCGGAAAGCGGGAGGAGAGCCATTCGGAAGAGGATTAAAAAGTTTCACGGTTCTTTTACAGTTTATTCACATTTTTTTCATATCCGGAAGATATACTTTAATTGTCAAAGAAAAGTAAGGAGGAACTGAGAATGCAGGACTTTTTTGATGATAAAAGAGAACGCTTTGAAGAGGAGGAGGTCATGGAACCGACTCCGATAGATGCGGAATACCATGAGGTGCCGGAACCGGAGCAGGAACCGGAACCTATTCGGATTGATTTGTCCGGCGGCGCAGAACCTCGGATTGAATCTGAGGAAAGGGAAGGAAATGCCCTCTACACCGAGGTCGTGAAGAAAACCAAAAAGAAGAAAAACCAAGGAAGGCGGTACCTTGCGGCAATGCTTGCTTTGACGGTGCTGAACCTTGCTTTGTTTGCGGGAGCTTTTGTTCTGGGAAGTCAATATGGCTCGAGAGGACGCAATGTGGCATCCAAGCAGGAGCTGGTGGAAAATCTTCGTGGCGGCGGGGATAAAACGACAGAAACTGCTCATAAGGAAGCCGAACTGGAAACCACCGAGATTGCGAAAAAGGTGGGACCTGCCGTGGTTGGTATTACCAGTGTGGTGCAGGGACAGATGAGCATTTTTGGCGGGTTCTCCCAATCCAGTGCCGATGGGTCGGGAATTATCTTGAGCCAGGACGGATACATTGTAACCAATAATCATGTAGTGGAAAATTCTACCTCGGTGCTGGTAACCTTAAACACCGGTAGCGAGTACGAAGCCAAGGTTATTGGTGTGGACGAACAGACCGACCTTGCTGTGATTAAAATTGACCCCAAAGAGGAATTGACGGTTGCAACCTTGGGCGATTCTACGGCGCTAGAGGTAGGAGAGCGGGTTGTTGCCATCGGCAACCCCATGGGATTGGAGTTCTTCGGCAGCGTAACCCAGGGAATTGTCAGTGCGGTTAACCGTACCATCAGTATTGACAATCGCACCATGAATTTAATCCAGACTGATGCGGCAGTTAACTCGGGAAATTCAGGCGGTGCCTTAATCAATGCTTATGGCGAGGTTATCGGTATCAATTCGGTTAAGGTTGCCTCTTCCGGAATCGAGGGGATGAGTTTTGCCATTCCCATTTCGGAGGCAAGTCCCATCATTTCTGATTTGTTAGAATACGGCTATGTAAAGGGCCGTCCCATCATCGGGATTGCAACACGGGATGTGAATGCCTATATGGCACAGACCTATTCCTGGCCCATGGGAGCGCAGGTTATGAATGTTACCGGCGATTCTGCCAGAGAGGCGGGGCTTCAGCAGGGAGATATCATTCTCTCGGTCAATGGGGAAAAGATTTCTACCGGCGAGGAGTTGAACCAAATTAAGGATCAGCATAAACCGGGAGATACCCTGAAACTTGAGGTCTATAAGTATGCAACCGGAAGAACCGAAACGATACAGGTTACCCTGGCGGAGCAGATTCCGGGCTAAAAAACAGATAAGCCACCCAATCGGGTGGCTTTTTCTATTTGGAGAAAAGAAAAAAGTTGTAGTTTTGTATAGGTTGTCGGTTTA
>JAZURN010000006.1:0-28469 GCA_045606185.1 Ructibacterium sp. | reverse complement strand
TATTCAAAGGAGGAATCAAGTAATGAAACTTGACACAGAAAGTTTATCACACACACGATGGAATTGCAAGTATCACATAGTATTTGCGCCCAAATATCGCAGACAAGTGATATATGGAAAGATTAAGAAGGACATAGGAATTATGTTAAGAAAACTATGTGAATATAAGCAAGTAGAAATATTGGAAGCAGAAGCATGCAAAGACCATATTCATATGTTAGTAAGTATACCGCCCAAGTATAGTGTATCTCAAATTATGGGATATTTAAAAGGGAAAAGTTCATTGATGATATTTGAGAAGTATGCAAATATGAAGTATAAATATGGGAACAGACATTTTTGGTGTAGAGGATATTATGTGGATACAGTAGGAAGAAATAAAAAGGCAATAGAACAGTATATACGAAATCAACTGCAAGAAGATATATCTTCCGACCAAATGAGCATGAAGGAATACATAGACCCGTTTACGGGTGAGCCAGTAGAAGGAAGCAAATAAAAAAGCCCCTTTAGGGGCAAGCCGGTGAAATGGTTGCGGTTGGCAGACCTTTCGACGAGCCTATAGGCTCGGCCAGCATATTGCCCTAAGGGGGCAGTGCAAGCCACCGGCACGGCCGGTGGTTATGACAACGGAGACACAGGATAATATATCGTAGGGGTTAGCGGTTTTCCACGACCCGCAAGCATTGCAAAATCTCTGGCGGGCAGTCGTGCCGGGCAGATGGAATCAATATCGTAGGGGCGATTCACGAATCGCCCGTTTTTTGTCTTCTTTTTTTACATTCCCAGATATTTTCGTATTACGTTTCTTGCGATGGGGCCGGCGTTGGTGCCACCGGCACCGCCATCGTATTCCAGCAGAACCGCTACAGCAATTTTGGGGTCATCTGCCGGGGCGTATCCTACGAACCAGGCGTGGTCTTTTTCGGTTTCATTCTCTGCAGTTCCCGTTTTTCCGGCAACGGCAACGCCGGATATCCGGGCATTCCGTCCGGTTCCGGTTTCCACGGCATTCTGCATCAGCTCGTCCAAATAATCAGCACAGCCTCTGCTCATGGCTTGTGTAAATAAAGACGGCTTGGTGGAAGATAGGGTAAGTCCCGATGCAGTGGTAATGGAATCCACCAAATAGGGATTCATCATTTTGCCGTCGTTGGCAACGGCAGCTCCCATCATGGCAACATGGAGAGGCGTCATCAATAGCTGCCCCTGACCAATGGAAACCAGGGCAGCATCTCCCTGATACATCTTTTTATACTGAATCTGACTCTGGCTCATAGCCAAATCAAAATCAAACGGCTTACCGATGCCGAAACGCTCTGCAGTTTCTTGCACCGTTTCAACCCCCATGTCATACCCCAGAGAGCAGAAGACAAAGTTGCTGGAAACTGCAAAAGCTTGCTTTAAATCAATCTCACCGTATGCCTTTTCGCCGTAGTTGCTGACTTTTAGGCCATCTTTTTCAAAAACCCCCGTATCCTCAAAGGTTTTCTCAATCAATCCCTTTTCGTATGCGGCTGCTGTGGTGGCAATTTTATAGGTAGAGCCGGGCGGGTATAAGCCTTGGGTTGCTCGTGCCATAAGTGGCGAGTTTTCCTGCTCCACAATGGCGTTCCAGTTCTGTTCCAGACTCTCTGCTGCCGGGTCAAAGTCGGGGCGGCTGACTAGGGCAAGAATCCGTCCTGTGGATGGCTCCAATGCTACTACCGCACCCTGGCGATTCCCCAACTGGTCGTAAGCGTACTGCTGCAGGGAATGGTCAATGGTCAGGTTCAAATCATAGCCGGAGCGAAGCTCATCAAAGCTAATGGTAATATCTCCATGTCCTAAAAGCTCCTTGTCATAGAGCATTTCCAACTGACTTTTTCCATAAGTACGGGAGTAGTAGCCAATCACATGGCTGTAAAGCCGACCTTTGGGATAGCGACGGATTCGGGTATCTCCGTCTACTTCTGTTTCAGCAAGAAGAACGCCGTTTGCGTCATAGATATTGCCCCGCTTGACAAACTTTTCGTCTTCCCATTGCCGCTTGTTGTAAGGGTTGGTGGCAACCTCCTCTGCCTGAAACATATTAAAGTACAATAGGTAGGTAACAAGAGAGAGGAACATGACACAGACCACAACCAGAACATGAATGATTCGTTTATTTGGATTCATGGCTATCCCCTCCTGTTCTCCGTTCCTCCTTGGCGGAAATTGCTTGAATGATGCCAAGGGAGATAAAGTTGACCACGATGGAGGTTCCTCCGTAACTGACAAAGGGGAGGGTAATTCCTGTTAGAGGAATCATCTTAATCACGCCGCCCACAATGATAAAGGTCTGGACGGCAAACATCAGGGTCAGACCCAGACAGACCGCCTTGTCAAAGGGGTTCTGGGCGGTAATGGCAATCTTGAAACAACGATAGGCAATCAGGAAGAAGAGAAGAATGATGGCAGCACCACCAAAGACCCCCATTTCTTCACAAACCGCCGCAAAGATAAAGTCAGAATGAACCTCGGGAATGTAGGAGGGGGAGCCGTTCCCCAAGCCTCTGCCAAAATACCCACCGGAGGCAATGGCGAAGAGGGATTGAGTAATCTGGTATCCCTTGTTGGAAATATCCGCCCAGGGGTCCAACCAGCTGCTGACCCGAACCTGAATATGGTATAAGAACCTGTAGCCAAGAATTGCCACAATGGCTGCCGCACCCACATTGAGGGCAAGGAACCGAAAGTTTTTCTCGTAGACATAAATCATAAAAATATAGATGAAGAAAAAGACCAAAATGGTACCCCAGTCCCGCTGAAGAACCAGAAAGCCAATAAAGAGGTAGGTCCCCAGCCATGTCATCCATTTTGGGGTAATTTTGTAAAAGGGTTCCGTCCAGCTTTTGGAGTAATAGCAGGCAAGAAACATAACAAAGAGAATCTTGGTAATCTCCGCCGGCTGAAAGGAGAAACTGCCAAAGCTAATCCAGTTCCGGGAACCGTTGATGGTATCGCCGAAAATCAGGGTAGCGAGAAAAAGACCGATGCCGGACAGGAGATAGAAAATCCAGAGCTTGTTCCAGAACCGAATATTATAGTAGATGGCATAGGAAGCAAAAAAAGCCGCACCACCCAGAGCCACCCAGACAATCTGTCGGATGCCAAACTGGATGTTAATGCGACACAACAAAAGAACACCGATGGTAATCAGCATACATGCCATCAGCACAATAAACTTGTCCCCCATTTTACAGAGAACAATAATGGTATAAATCAAAATAAAAAGACCAAGCAACCCCGCCCCGATATAGAGGATGTTGAGGTTATAGCCGTTTGCCATAAAAAGCAGAAAGAATCCCAAAAGATTCATCAGCATCAAGAGATAGGCAGGACGGCGGTAATTGAGACCCTTAAATTTGCTCATACTCGATTCCTTTCTGCCTTATAGCTCAAAGACGAACCGGATTCCGCCTACCGAGATTTCGTCCTGGGGGTCCAGCATAACCCGATGGGCAATTCGTTGCCCGTTGATGGTGGTGCCGTTTCGGCTCCCTAAATCCTCCAGAAACCATTCTCCGTCCTCGTACCAGATACGGACGTGTTGGGCAGAAATAAACTTTTCTCTGATAGAAACATCGCAGGACTTGTTCCTGCCGATGAGGGCTTCTCCGTAAATCATATACCGTTTTTTGAGAGGATTCTCCAACGCTTTTTTGGTGGGAAGTGTCCGAAGACTAGCTGTGGCTACACCGCTGACATTGACACTGTTGTTCTCGAAACGGCTCATCTTTTTTACGTCCAGATAAATCAAACGAATCACGCCGAAAATGAATAGATAAATAATTACGGTAAAGGCATAACTCAAGATGGACGACAGAAGATTGTAAAAGGTCAATTCCCTCACCTCCAATGGATACGTTTCCCAATAGCATTATTATATACAATTCATGACGAAAAGTCAATGGATGGAGAAAATGGATGCGATACAGAAAAAGACACACTCAACAGAGTGTGTCTTTTTCTGGAGCTGGTGATGGGACTCGAACCCGCAACCTGCTGATTACAAATCAGCTGCTCTGCCAATTGAGCTACACCAGCACAAAGGCTATTCTAGCATATTTTGCGGGAAATGTCAACAGTTTTCTTGTAAAAATTAAACTCTGGGTCGGCTGCAGTAACGGGTATCCCCTTGCGTAATTTCAATTTGCCCGTTTAGGTGGTTCACAAGATCCTTGCAAAAATCATCCACCATGGCAACAGGGAGATATAAGGGGAGACAAACCTTTTCGGTATATTCCGCATCCCCTTGTAAAATCTGCTCCCGCTTGGAGAGGTAGTTCTGCAGAGAACCCCAAAGGGTGTATTCGCAGGTTAAGGTAAGTTCTTTACACAAAATCATATCCAGAAGTCCTGCCGCTTCCACCCCTGCTTTGGCAGATTTGGAATAGGCATGAACCAACCCGCCGGTACCTAAAAGAGTCCCACCGAAGTAGCGGGTTACCACCACAATTAAGTTGGATAGCCCCTCTTTTCGTAAGATATCCAGAACCGGCATTCCGGCAGTGCCACCAGGTTCCCCGTCGTCGCTGTAGCGTGCCAGTTGGTTTTCCTCGATGATGTAGGCATAGACATTGTGAGTGGCGTCCCAATACTCCTGCCGGAGCTGGTTCAAAAACGCCAAAGCCTCCTCCTCGGTATTGACCGGACGGACGGTGGCAATGAAACGGGAACGCTTCTCAATGATTTCGGCACTTGCCTCTTTGGCGATGGTGGTGTATTGTTCTTTCATAGTAGAACTCCTTTGCTATACTAACGATAGTATACCGAAAGGAAAAGAAAACAACTGTCGATATTTGTCGAAAGTGAGAAATTTCTTCTCTTTTGAAAAAGTATAAATTGGTTCGTAATGGGAATCCTATCCAAAAGAAAGGGTGGGGAATATGACAGAGCGAATCAGAATTACGGCAAAGATTCAGGAAAGCCGGGACTACATCGCTGCTCGGTTTCAACTGGGGAAGAACTTTGACTTTATTCTGCGGGATTTTAAGATTAAGTTTCAGGACGGTTGGGCAGACGGATTTTTAATCTTCTTTGACGGGATGGTGGACAAAACCTTTATCAATCGGGACTTGATGCGGGGACTTTTACAAGGCGGGGTAGAAGAATCCGGGATGTCCAGAGAGCAGACTGTCTTTGAGAAAATGACCCCGCTGGGTCCTTTATCCATTGTCCGGGACTTTGACACGGTGGAGGAGAATACCTCCTTTGGACACTGTGTGATTTTTGTGGACGGGTGTGCCTGTGCCTTTGCAGCAGATGTGAAAAACTGGCGGGGCAGAAGTGTAGGGCAGCCTCTCCAGGAGGCAAGTTTGTCGGGTCCCCAGGAGGCATTCAACGAAGTTATCATTACCGACCTTGCACTGGTACGAAAGATTTTAAAGACCCCCTCCTTGATTGCTGAAAATATTCCCATTGGGAGCGAGAGTAAGACGCCCTGCGGGCTTTTGTACATTGACGGGGTAACCAATCAGGAGCTGGTGGACGAAGTTCGGCGGCGGCTTCAGGAGATTGATGTTTCTTATATCTTCTCCACCGGAGATGTGGAGATGTTGCTGGAAGAGAAAAGCTTCTTCCCCATGACCCATACCCTGCGAACCGAGCGCCCCGACCGGGCAGCTGCCATGCTGGCAGAGGGAAAGGTGGTGCTTTTGGTACAGGGAAGTCCTTTTGCCTTGGTGCTTCCCACCACAGCAACGGATTTGATTGAGGTATCCGAGGATAATTATGTCCGAGTTTCGGAGGCAAATTTCATGCGGCTGGTACGACTGGGAGGAATGTTTCTGGCACTATTCCTCCCGGGTATTTTTGTTGCGGTGCTGCTTTTCCATCAGGAGATGCTCCCCACCGATTTGCTCCTTGCCATTGAGGCGAGTCGGGAGCCGGTGCCCTTTCCGTTGGTAGCGGAACTGATTTTGATGGTTCTCGCCTTTGAACTTATTAAGGAAGCCTCCATCCGTGTCCCCAGTCCGGTGGGGTCTACCTTGGGTATTATCGGTGGTTTGATTTTGGGACAGGCTGCGGTGGAGGCGGGGATTGTCAGCCCGCTTCTGATTATTGTGGTATCCATGGCAGGACTTGGTTCCTTTGCAATGCCATCAGTCAGCTTGTCCCGGTCTGTTGCCCTTTTGCAGATGGGTTTTATTCTGTTTGGTGCAGTGGCGGGGCTTTTGGGAATTGTTTGTGGTGTTTTTGTTTGTGGCAGTGTTCTGGCGGCATCCGAGACCTTTGGAGTGCCCTTCCTGTCCCCTTTGACCCCCAAAAATGGAGATTCAGTCTTTGGAACCTTGTTCATCAAACCCATCTGGAAAAAGGAAATGCGTCCCCGAAACCTTCGGACACAAGACCCTATCAAGCAACCCCATATCAGCAGAAAATGGATGAAGCAAGAGAAAGGGGGAAACGCTAAATGAGAGAAAAGCGGCGTTACTTGGGAAAGTGGGAGTTTGGATGTCTGGTTTTCCATGCCTGCTTTTATAAAATTTTTACCCGATATCCCCAGAACTTTTTTGCCATTGGCGGTACTGCCGCATGGTTAACCGCTCTTTATACCGGAGTGATTTTTCTGGGTATTTTCGGTGCAATCCTGTTCTTTCTGGAGCGATACAAACCCTGTCTTCCCACAGGTATTTTGGCAGTGGGAAACCTTCTGCTGGCAGCCTACTGGATTTTCTCTGCCGGTTATGCCTTGCGGGAGTTTGTTGGTGTCTTGCAGACAGTGGCATTCACACGGTCCCCGGGATGGTTTTTGGGCGGAATACTGCTGTTAGGAGTGGCAGTTACCGTGCTTTGCGGCGGAAAAGCGGTTTATCGAATGCATTCTTTGACGGTGCTTGGCGTAGGAATTGCTATGGCGATTGTGGCGGTTTTGGGACTCAAATATGCGGAGCCTGCCTACCTGACCCCTTGGCTTGGAAAGGGGAGTTCTCAAATTCTTGGCAGAGGACTTTCCACTCTGTTTTTGTACACTGACAGTATTTTGGTTTTTCAGCTGGCATCCCGATGTCGTAGTGAGGTTAAGGTTTTCAAAACCGGGATTTTGGGTGCTGTTCTGGCAGTATTTTTAAATGTAGCATTGGTATTGGTGTCTTCCATGTCCCATTCCCCTGCCTTGAGTATGGTGTCCGCCAATTTGATTTATCCGCTGACCAAGTCGGCATATTTTGGGAAGTTCTGGTCCAGAATGGACGCTATTTACCTCCTAGCCCTCATGACTTCAGCGTTTTTGTATCTTTCTATGGCACTCCATTTGTTCTTTTTAGCCATCAAAAAGATAAAACCTGTTTCCTATAAAGGAAGGGGAATAGCCGCACTCTGCCTCGCCGGAATCCTTTGTGTTTCCCTGACCGGCTGCTACGACAGCAGGGAAGTAGAGGCGGCTGCATATACCATCGCTCTCGGCATTGACCAGGGAGAAACCCAGCGGTATCGGTTTACGTTTCAGCTTTCCAATCCGCTGGAATTGGGTGGTAGTATGGAAACGGAGAATACCAAAGCCGCCGCCCAAGGGGAGGAGGAATCTACCCAGGAAAACAAAACTGTCAGCAATATCAGCATTGAAGCAGAGGACTTTTATCTGGCAGTCAATCAACTGAAAAGTCATTTGAGCAAGGAGCCGGACTTCTCTCATTTGAAGCTGATTGTCTTTTCTAACGAAACTGCCAAAGAGGGGGTTTTGGAGCATGCCTCCCTGCTTTTTTGGGAGCAGGAGGTGCGGCCAAGTACCAATGTCTGTCTGGCAGAATCCGCTGGGGAATTTTTGAAAAAAGTCAAGCCTACCTTGGAACAGAGTACTGCAAGGTACTATGAACTGCTTTTTCAGAACAGAAATACTCCTTATGCTCCGGTGGTGGAGCTGCGGGAGTTTGTATCCCGTGGAACCGACGGCGGATGGGACCCAGTACTTCCTGTGGCTACCGCCGAAAAGTTGACCGGATTGGGCGTCTTTCAAGAGGGGAATTTGGTAGCTACCATGGATGGCAAAGCCGCTATGATTTATCGTTTTTTGACAGGGGACGCAACAGAAATTGCTGTGCGGGCGGGCAACTCTTCGTTTTTGGTTAGCAGCAGGAAAGCCCCTGAATTTCTTGTTGACCGAAATACCAACCCCATGAGGATTGGAGTCAAAACCTATCTAACTGCAGAATTGATTTCCGGAAGTAAGGAGGATGCCCCCATTCTTACCGCACAATTAGAAGACGAAATGACAGCATTTTTGAGAGAGACCTTTCGAATGAAAGCCGACGTCTTGGGCGTTGGAGCATGGATGCGTTACGGTATGCTTTGGGAGGAAGAATGGGAGAATGGTAACTGGAGAGAGGAACTGACAAAATTTGACATATTTAGCCAAACTAGGGTAAAAATATAAAAATTTTACAATTTTAGGAAAAAATTGGTTGACTTTTCTGGAATTTGCGGTACAATATTGTCATAAAAGAAAAAACAGAATCATTTTTTGAAAGGCTGTGAGAATATGGCGATGAAAGCAACCGGAATCGTTAGAAAACTGGATGAGCTGGGCAGATTGGTTCTCCCTAAGGAGCTACGGAAAACTTTGCAGATTCAAAGTGGAGATCCGGTAGAGATTTATGTGGAGGAAGACCGTGTTATTTTGAGAAAATATCAGCCGGTCTGTATTTTCTGCGGTAGTGCAGAGGAGCTAACCGATTTTGGAGATAAAAAAGTTTGCAAGACTTGTATTGAAGCGATGCGGGAAAAGGTAGAATAAAGAGGCGTCATATGTGTGGTGTTCTTAAGAACAGTCAAAGGGCAGAAACGGGAGTGTTTCTGCCCTTTTTTGTATGGAATAATCTATGAATCCTTTCATGATATCTAAAAAATAGCCCCATATGTCCTCAAGAGTACACCACATACGGAGAAATTTTTTAAATCAACAACCAATGTGCCAAAAGAATCGAGAGTAGAATTCCAGTAGCGTCAGCTGCCAGAGCTGCAGGGAGCGTATGCCGATTGTTTTTGATGCCGACAGCTCCAAAGTAAACAGCTACCGTATAAAAAGTGGTTTCGGTTGAACCCATCATAACAGATGCAATTTTTCCGGCGGGGGAATCAGGGCCGAGATTTCGAAAGATGTCGGTTACAATGGCGGTGGAGGCGCTTCCCGAAATGGGGCGTAAAAGTGCCAAAGGCAGGACGTCGGTAGGGAGCTTGAGAAACGCTAGAGCCGGGGCAAGAAAGTTTCCCAAAAGCTCCAAAGCACCGCTGGCACGAAACATATTGATTGCAACCGTTAAGCCAATCAGGGGAGCGATGATGCCTACCATGCTTTGAAGACCGTCCTTGGCACCCTCAACAAAACAATCGTAAACCTCTACTTTACGAAATAATCCTAATCCAATAAACAGAGCAATCAAGAGAGGGACCGAAAGAACCGAAATAGCCGTCATAGGCGGGTTCTCCTTTCCAAAAGTTTCGCCACGGAAACGCCAACAAGCAACGCACAGATGCTGACAATCCAGACAGGAACAATGATTTCCCCCGGGGCGGATGACCCATACGCCTGACGGAGGGAAATCAGGGTGGTTGGCAGGAGTTGAATGGAGGCAGTGTTGATTACCACCAACATACACATTTCGTTGGAGGCGGCAGAACGATTCCGGTTCAGTCGGGATAAGTCCTGCATGGCCTTGATGCCAAGAGGTGTTGCTGCATTCCCCATCCCCAGAAAATTTGCTACCATATTCATAACGATACTACCGCGGGCAGGATTGGTTTGTTCTAATTTGGGGAATAAAATCTTTAAAACAGGTTGAAGGAGCCGTGACATAAATTGGATAAGTCCTGCTCGTTCTCCAATTTTGGAAAGACCGGACCAAAGACAGAGAATACCCAGAAGAGAAAAACAGGTTTCTACGCCGCTGCCGGCACCGGTCACTGCAGCGGCGGCAGTTTGTTCCAACTGACCGGTAAAGAGAGAAACTGCCAGTGATAGCAAAATCATGCCGCCCCAAATCAAGTTCAGCATGAGGACCACCTCCTGCTTAGAAAGTTCTATTCATCTTTATGCAAAAAGGAGGACAAATAACCCTGTTTAGACGAAATAATACTTGAATTTCTCAGGAAGGTATAGTATAATAAGATATCATGGTTATTTCTGCGTATTTGCAAAAGATAACATAGCAAAGAAAGGTTGATAGAGATGAAGAACACCGATAAAACAATGGAGAAAATTGTTGCGCTTTGTAAAGGGCGCGGCTTTGTCTATGCCGGTTCCGAAATCTACGGCGGTCTGGCAAATACTTGGGACTATGGTCCCTTGGGCGTAGAGTTCAAGAATAATGTGAAAAAGGCATGGTGGAAGAAGTTTGTCCAAGAAAGTCCCTACAATGTAGGTCTGGATGCTGCAATTCTGATGAACCCGGAAACCTGGGTTGCTTCCGGCCACGTAGGCGGTTTTGCTGACCCGTTGATGGACTGTAAGGAATGTAAGACCCGGTTCCGTGCCGATAAGCTGATTGAGGATGCGGCAGGAATTTCGGCAGATGGTTGGTCCGATGAGAAGATGATGGAATTCATCAAGGAGAAGGAACTTCCCTGTCCCAACTGCGGCAAGCATAACTTTACCGATATCCGGAAGTTTAATTTGATGTTCAAGACGTTCCAGGGTGTTACCGAGGACAGTAAGAATGAAATCTTCCTTCGCCCCGAAACCGCCCAGGGTATCTTTGTCAACTTTAAGAATGTACAGAGAACTGCCAGAAAGAAGGTTCCTTTTGGTATTGGTCAGATTGGTAAGTCCTTCCGGAACGAGATTACCCCCGGTAACTTTACTTTCCGTACCCGTGAGTTTGAGCAGATGGAACTGGAGTTCTTCTGTAAGCCGGGCACTGACCTTGAATGGTTCAGCTACTGGAAAGACTACTGCAAGAACTTCCTGCTTTCTTTAGGCATCGCAGAAGAGAATCTGAAACTTCGAGACCATGAACAGGAAGAGCTTTCTCACTACAGTAATGCAACCACCGATATCGAGTTCATGTTCCCCTTTGGCTGGGGCGAGCTCTGGGGTATTGCGGACAGAACCGACTTTGACTTAAAACAGCACGGTAACCACAGCGGCGAGAAGATGGAATACAATGACCCGGAAACCGGAGAGAAGTATATCCCTTACTGCGTAGAGCCTTCTTTGGGTGCAGACCGTGTAACTTTGGCATTCTTGGTAGAAGCCTATGACGAAGAAGTGATTGATGCGGAGAAGAATGACGTTCGTACCGTGCTCCATTTCCATCCGGCATTGGCACCGGTTAAGGCGGCAGTCCTGCCCCTTTCCAAGAAACTGTCCGAACCGGCAAGAGAAGTCTTTGCTAAGATTGCTGCAGAGTTCAACTGTGAATTTGACGATGCAGGAAGCATCGGTAAGCGGTATCGCCGTCAGGACGAAATTGGTACTCCGTTCTGTATCACATACGATTTTGATTCCCAAGAGGATAACAGTGTTACCATCCGTCATCGTGACAGCATGGAGCAGGAACGGATAGCCATTGACAAATTGGTAGACTACATCCGTGAGGCGGTTAAGTTCTAGTTCCATGTCACTGTATGAGGAACTAAAACGATTCCGGCAAAAAGACCGGATTAGCTTTCACATCCCCGGGCATAAAGGTGGCGCTGGGCTAAACCCTAATTGGATTTTGGACGCCTTTTCCCTGGATGTAACCGAGTTCTCCGAAACCGACGACCTGCAATGTCCTACGGGAATTCTAAAAACCGCCCAGGAAAATGCCGCCAGGGTATTTGGGGCGGGAGAAAGCTTTTTCCTGACAGGTGGGTCCAGTTTGGGATTGCAGGCGGCAATTCTTGCTGCTTGTAAACCAGGCGAGAAGCTTTTGGTGGATCGCACCTGTCATAAGG
Organism: Ructibacterium sp.; assembly: GCA_045606185.1. Classification (GTDB taxonomy): domain Bacteria; phylum Bacillota; class Clostridia; order Monoglobales; family Monoglobaceae; genus Ructibacterium. The sequence goes on along the minus strand of JAZURN010000006.1, from coordinate 16,574 downwards.
CGGTAGCGTCGGCATTGGTGCTGACGGGATGCGTTCCGGAGTTCCTTTCCCCTGAATTTGATAAAGAACGGGGAATTTACACCGGCGTTTTGCCGAAAAGAGTGGCGGAGATGCTGGAACAAGAACCGGATATTAGAGGAATGGTGCTGACCAGTCCCACCTATTATGGTATTTGCTCTCCCGTGAGGGAGATTGCAGAACTTCTTCATGAAAAGGGAAAATTCCTGATTGTGGATGAGGCACATGGTGCTCATTTTGGATTTCATCCGTCTTTGCCGGATAAGGCACTTTCTCAAGGTGCTGATGCAGTCATCCAAAGTGCCCACAAAACCTTGTCTGCGTTGGGGCAGTCCTCTCTCTTGCATCTTCGGCGAAATTCCCTGATTTCGAAAGAGGCAGTTGCGTCGGCATTACGGCTTTTGATGACAACCAGTCCTTCCTATCTTTTGCTGAGTGCCTTGGACGAGGCGGTCAGCAGTATGGAGCGGGACGGACAGGTTTTTCTGGAGATTCTCCTCCGGGAGATTGGAAATTTGAAGAAAACTGTTCGGGAACAAGGGATTCTGGATTTTGTGGATTCGGAAACCATGGCTTGTCCCCAGGATGGAATGCGGATTGTAGTGGACTTTCGCAAAAGTGGATTGAGTGGGCTTGCGGCAGCAGAACTGCTGAAGGAGGCTTACGGCATCTATCCGGAGATGGCAGATTTCTGCCACGTGGTTTTGATTGTAACCACGGCGAATACAGTGGAGGAATTGCAGATATTGGGACAGGCACTCTTGGAGCTTGCTACTCCGGGTGTGGGGGAAGAACCCCTGATGCCTTTGCCCATGCCCAAAATGGCGATGCCGCCAAGAGATGCATGGATGTCCGGGAAAGAGCAGATTCCATTTCAAAAGGCATTGGGCAGAATTGCTGCCGATACAGTGGCGGTTTGCCCGCCAGGTGCTGAATTGCTGCTCCCTGGACAGTATATTGACGAAGAAACTCTGGCATATTTAGAAAGCGTGGGCATGCCGGAGGAAATTACAGTATTGTCCTGATTTGGAAAGAGGTGATAGGTATGTCCCTGGATGCTGTCATTGGCAATGATTCACTAAAAGCATTGCTCAAAAAGGTATTGGAATCCGAACGGATTGGGCATGCCTATATCATTGAGGGAAAACGGGGCAGCGGTCGGATGACTTTGGCAAAGGCCTTTGCTGCACAGATTCTAAAGACGGATAATCCGGAAAACCATCCCGACTTTACGGTGGTAACCAATCAGCTTTACGACCCATCTAAAAAGCAGGAAAATGTTCTGGTGGATACCATCCGGGGCATGAAACGGGATGTATATATCAAACCCTATATGGATGGGAAAAAGGTCTATGTGATTCCTCTTGCGGACACCATGCAGGCACCGGCACAGAACAGCCTGCTCAAGGTCTTTGAGGAACCGCCGGCATATTGTACCATGATATTGCTGGCAGAGAATGCCAACGCCTTTTTGCCTACCATTTTGTCCAGGGCATCGGTTTTGCGGATGCAGTCCTTGACGACAGAACAGGTGGAGGACTTTTTAATCCGACAGAAGCAGGTGCCCAAGGAAAAAGCAGAACAGTTGGCGATTTTAAGTAGTGGTGCCATTGGTAGGGCGCTGGAGCTTTTGGAGGATGAAGCGACCATTGCCTTACGGGAGGAAACCTTAACCCGATTCCTTACTATGGTAGGGGGAACCTATCGGGATATGTATGACTTTGTGAACTTTTTGAAGCAGAACAAAAAGGACATTTCCTTAATTTTGGAGGTTCTGCTTAGTTGGAGTCGGGATGTGATGTACCGGAAATTACAGCTGCAGGAGGTTCCGGTTACCAACAGCGATAAAAAACAGGAGCTGGTCGATTTTTGCAACAGGCTTCCTAAAGGTACAGCCTTGCAGCTTTCTGAAATTGTTGTGAAGTATCAGAAGATGATAGAGCAAAATGTAAACTATTCTGTAGCAGTACTTTGTATGGCGACAGAATTTTGGGAGGAAATCCATGGTAGAAATTATCGGAGTTAAATTCAATAACGCCGGAAAAGCGTATTATTTTGACCCCAAGGGTATTCAGGCAAAGATTGGGGAGCATGTTCTGGCGGAAACTGCCCATGGTTTGGAGATGGGCAAGGTTGTTATTGCCAATCAAATGGTGGAGGAAACCGAGATAGTTGCTCCTTTAAAGCCAATTCAGCGCCTTGCTACCGAGGCGGATTTTAAACAGGTAGAGGACAACAAGAAAAAGGAAAAAGAAGCCTTTGATTTGGCAGTGGAGAAGATTGCGGAGCATAGGCTTGATATGAAGCTGGTTGATGCGGAGTATACCTTTGATCGAAGCAAAATTTTGTTTTATTTTACTGCGGATGGTCGGGTGGACTTTCGGGAACTGGTTAAATCTTTAGCGAGTGTTTTCAGAACCCGGATTGAGCTTCGGCAGATTGGTGTCCGGGATGAGGCAAGGCAGCTGGGAAGCTACGGTATCTGTGGTAGATATCTCTGTTGCAGTGGTTTTTTAAACGACTTTCATCCCGTGTCTATTAAAATGGCGAAAGAACAGGGATTGTCCTTAAACCCCACCAAGATTTCCGGGGTTTGTGGGCGGCTTATGTGTTGCTTGCAATATGAACAGAACGCCTATGAGGATATGATTAAACGACTTCCCAAAAAGGGCGAAAAGGTTGCAACTCCAGACGGAGATGGCATCGTTGCCGATGTGGCAACTCTAAAAGGAAATGTTCGGGTTAAATTCCAGGAGGGAGAGGACGCAGTTCGGTTTGAAACCTATTCGGTAGACCAACTCCGTTCCCTTACCGGAAAGAAATGGGACAGCATCCCGCCGGATGCCGTAGAAGACGATACAAGTTGTTATGAACCCACTGATGTGGAGGAAGACCCTACGGAACCTGTTGCTTCGGTGGCGGTGGAGGATGCCGAAGTAGTAAGTCAAGACGAGGTCAAACAGGAAAAGAAGCCAAATAGAAATAACAATTATAGACGGCGTAACCGAAACCGGAAGAAACCCTCGGGCGAAAAGAAAAGTGGGGAACAAAAACCCAGTCAGCCGGAGAAGCCGGTAGGCAACGGCGGTTACAGCGGAGGGTATTAAGAGGAGCGTGACGCTCTACCCAAAGCCGGACGGGCATCTAAAAAAGCAGAAACGAAACTCGTTTCTGCTTTTTTATTATTCATAGATTGTTATTCTTCCAGAGTCGGCTGGCTGGCGGGTGTCGTTACCGATGGGGCAGACGGTTTGGATGTAGTGGGGGTTCCGCTTGCAGTGGGGGAATCTGGTACTGTTCCTTCTTCATTTTCCTCGCCCTCCGGCGGAACATACCCGGAATGGTCCGAGGTGCAAGCACCGGGGACATTCCCTTTGATAAAGTAAAAGCTTTCCGGTTCGGTGGGACATTCCTCGGTGTGCTGCCGTCCGCTTAGGGGACAGTATTCAATGGAAAGCACATCCGAGGGGCGTTTGATTTCCCGGTAGGGGGGATCAATCTTCTGATGAATGGTGTTCATTACATTCCGGAACACGGTAATACAGGGGTTGCCGGATACAGAGATTTCCTTGGGGATGTCATAACCATACCAAACTGCTGCCGCATAGTGGGGAGTGTATCCGATGAACCAGCGGTCGTTGTTATCCGAAGTGGTACCCGTTTTACCTGCTGTCTGGTAGCCGGAGATTCCGGCACCGCCACCGGTACCGGAGGTTACAACCTCCTGCAGCATCTTATGCATCACAAAGGCAGTTGAGGATTTCATCGCCTGCCAGGATTCTCGGTCGGAGGTTAGAATTACGTTCCCCTCTTTGTCCTTGACCTCGGTGTAGGTGTAGGGGGTGTGATACACGCCGTTGTTGGCAAAGGCAGAAAAGGCCGCTGCCATTTCAACTGCGGTTACGCCGTCGGTTAATCCGCCCAATGCCAACTGGGAAAGACCAATATCGCTATAGATTTTTCCGTCAATCTTTCTGGATTTAACCAAAGTGGTAATTCCGAGCTTTTTGGTTAGAAAATCGTAACTTTCCTGAGCGCCCATTTTGTTAAGAATCTCAACAGGAATGGTGTTTAAGGAAGAACGCAGTGCACTGCGGACATTGACACTACCCCGGTAGCTGTGATCATAGTTCCGGGGAATCCAGTCCCCATAAGAGGTTGCCTTATCTACATAGATAGAAGCCGGGGTAATCAATCCTTTTTCAATCGCAGGTGCGTAGACGCCGATTGGTTTGATGGTAGAGCCTGGCTGCCGGGGACTGGTGGCACGGTTCAGGGTCAGACTTCCTGGCTTTTCGCCGATACCGCCTACAATACCCACCACCGCACCGGTTTGTACATCGGTAACTGCCATGGCGGACTGAATGCCATCGTTGGGGAAGTTGTCGGTGTTGGCGTAGTAGCTTTCCAGTGCTTTTTGCACCTCCGGCTGATAGGTGGTATAGATTTTCAAGCCACCGGAGTATAACATCTTATTGGCGAGGCTCTCCGAGTAGCCTTTTGCTTGGAGATCTCGAAGAACATCCCGAATAACCTGATCTACGAAATAGGAATTGGTGCCGGGAGCCGTTGTGGTTTCTGCCTCTTTTTCGTCGGGGTTTACAAAGTTCAAAGGCTCCGCTTTTGCTTGTTCATATTCTTTCTGAGTAATGTATCCCAGCTCCAACATCTTGCCAAGAACAATTTCTTGCCGTTGCTTATTCTTATCCGGATTCACAAAGGGGTCATACAAAGAGGGATATTGGGTAATACCTGCGAGAGAGGCACATTCTGCTAAAGAGAGATCCTTGACATCCTTATCGAAGTAAAGGTTAGAGGCTGTCTGAACACCGTTAATGCCTTGGGAAAGGTAGATGCAGTTGAGATACAGTTCCAGAATCTCATCCTTTTCCAACTTCTTTTCCAATGCTGCCGCACGAGAAATTTCCTGAATTTTTCTGGCAGCAGTTTGTTGGGTATTTCCGGTAATGTTTTTAATTAGCTGCTGGGTAATGGTACTGCCTCCCAAGGATGCGGAACCGCCCTTGCCAATTAGTTTTTTCCCTATCCAGGTCAAGGTTGCCTTGGTGGTTCTCCTTAAATCATAACCCTTATGCTCGTAGAAACGTTCGTCCTCGATGGCGACAAAGGCGTTTTGAAGATGCTCCGGTGTATCCTCCAGATCCACCCAAATTCGGTCCTGTTCCGCATTAACGGAATCAAATTGGCGTTCCTCGCCGGTTTCTCTGTCCAGATAGATCAGAGTGGTGTTCTGGTGCATGGTAAGGCTTTCTACGTCAATATCGCTGCCTCCCCAAAAACCAAAAATCACACCGGCAAACAGAATACCAATGATGAGAATTCCGACGCCGAGGGTTGTGCTGAAGATAAGCAGAAATCTTTTTACCGTATTATTCATGCTGAAATCTCTCCTATCTAAAGATACTCCATTTTTTCATATAGTATATCATACTATAGTATACCATATTTTTTGGTATAAAAAGCTATTTCCCTGTTAATAATAGGTTAAATTAGTGTTACAGAGATTCTGGAAACACAAGATGTAGGGGGTATCTTTATGGCGAAAAAGCTTTTTAAAAGTCTTACCTTAGGTGTTATTGTCTTTTCGGCGGCAGTTTTGGTAGGATATTTTGCGTATACAGTAACGTATCATTATCAAACCCAAAAGCTCCGTGATGCCATGATGCCGGGGGACTTTGTTTCTGCCGCGCCTGCATACGGGGAGGCAACTCCAAGGGCGGAGGGAGAGGCCCTGTGGGTAGATTATTATCTGGCAAAGCTCGAAAATGATAACATTGCTGTTTATATGGTGTCGGAGGAGGATGTTTCTTTTCTCTATACATTAGATGTGTACACTGGTAATTTTCCTGCAGCAGAGCTGATTCGTTTAAAGAAGGGAGTTGTTCTGAAAAACCGTCAGGAGTTGGCATCCTTTGAGGAGGATTATACAAGCTAAAAAAAGTTTGTAAAAATCAAAAAATTCTCTTTACAATAAAAAACAGTTATTGTAAAATGAAAGAACAGAAGTTGATAGGAGGAATATTTATGGAAAAGTATGTTTGCAGTGTTTGTGGTTATGTCTACGATGAGGCGGCAGGGGATCCCGATAACGGTATCGCAGCCGGCACCAAGTGGGAGGATGTTCCTGAAGATTATGTTTGTCCCCTTTGTGGCGTAGGTAAGGACCAGTTTGAACAAGAGTAGGAAAAATGGTCATCGGCGATAATTTTTGCCGATGACCAGGATTTCTTTTTTTCTCTAAAAATCGGGAAAATCACAAGATGTTGTGTCTGTAACAAAAATGTAACACAATATCTATTGACAAAACAAATGTTATCTGTTATACTGTGTTCAATGGGACAAAGCCAGAAATTGAGAGGAGGAAAATGAAAATGACAGTGAATGTTATAGGTGGAAATATGAACCCGAGAGAGGTTTCATATTATGCGCAGCAAATTCGAAAAAACAACCCGGGCATGGAGGTTGAATCCATGACTCTTACCATAGGCGAAGACAATTATGTGGATGTGGATTACCAGTTGAACCCGATTCCTTTTGAACGGATTCGCCGGATTACCGGATATCTGGTTGGTACAGTTGACCGATTCAACAATGCAAAGCGTGCCGAAGAGCGTGATCGGGTTAAGCACATGAGCTGCTGCAACTAAAGTCGGGATGTAAAAAAAGTCCAGAATGGAGCAAACTTCGCCACTCGCTGTACCGTTGTACAGCTTCGGGTAGCCCCTTGCGGGCTCAGTTTGTCCATTCTGATTCTTTTTTTCCTATCCCTTTATCGGGTAAGAGAAAGTCCAGAATGGAGCAAACTTCGCCACTCGCTGTACCATTGTACAGCTTCGGGTAGCCCCTTGCGGGCTTGGTTTGTCCATTCTGATTCTTTTTTTCTATCCCTTTTTAGATTAAGAGAAAGTCCAGAATGTAAAAAGAAAGCTTTCATGTTTTGAAAGCTTTCTTTTTTATGCGTTTGCTAGTATAAGGGGTGGTGTCCTTGACAATTTGTGAAAGGTATTTTCCTATGTCTTCAACAAAACGCTCTATTTCTTTTTATCCGTGCTTCTGGCAGATGCCGTGATACATACAGTATTCACAGGCATCATGCTTATAGCTTCGGTAGGGGTTGGCGCCAATGACACCAAGTGTAATGTTGGCAGCAGATTCTTGAATCTTTTGGTTGGCAGCAGCAATTCGTTCGGCTAAATCCTTTTGCGGAACAAGGGTTGTCTTCTCCTTGGGAATAAAGGTATCTTCTCCGTTTTGGGTATATGCGGCAACAATCTCCGGGTCGTCTACAATCCACCCTTTTGGTTTCATCTTTTTATCAATTGCCAGCTCCAAATCGCCCCGGACTTCCGATTCGGGGATGATGGGGTCATTCATCTGGAGGTAGAACATGGCGGCAGGAGTTGCGTTCTCCATGCTGTTACATAGGGCATTGGCATAGAGAAGAGGCTGTAGTGTGATGCCTTCTTTGGCAAGGGTAATATCCAAATCCTTGGCAGAAGATTTATAGTCCACAATGCTTACCAGAGTTTTATCCTCAAGAGTAGCAGTATCCGCCCGGTCGATGATACCACGGATTTTGGCAAGCTCGGTGCCATCAGGACCTTTTACAGAAAGCGCAGGGATAGGACCTTTGGTTCCAATGGTAACTTCAAAACCATAAGGACGGAACTGGGTTGTCCGGTAGAATTTAACCACTTCCCAGGCGGTTCTTGCAGCAATTTCTTTCATGCGAAGAACAATGTATTGGTAGTAGGAGGATGCTTCATAGAGCAAACCGCTGCTCTCTTTGGCTTCCTGTTCCACCATAGTACCAATTCTGCGGAAGCAATCCTCTTTTTGTATCTCTCCAAAGTCAATGCCGGCAGTTTTTAGCTCGGTAAAGTATTGATAAAGTGCTGCATGCTGGATATTCCCCATGCTTCGGGGTTCAATACCTGCCAGTTCCCGTTCCCGAACCAGAAGGCCATAGGTCAGAAAATAGCGAAAAGCACAGGCGTTGTAGGTTTCCAGTTGTGAAGCACTTAAGCGCAAAGGTGCTCCGTAAAGCCTTTCTGCCATCTCTTTGGAAATAGCAGAAGGGGGTGTTGCCAGCATGGATTTTTCCAGTTGTATAAGCTTGTTTTTGTAGTCCGGATTTTGCTGAAACCAAGTATAAAGCTCCTGAATAGGCAGTGGAAGAAGTTCCGGATTGCCGCCACAGTCTGCCAAGGTTGTTGCAAGGAGAGAAAAGGCACCGATGGCACCCTCTGTCCCCCCGAGGGGGTCGGCAGAGGTATCCGGATTGATGGTATCAATATAGGGCAAAAGCTCCTTGGTTCGTTTGATTATACCGGATGCCTGATAGGCGGCCCCGTCATGATCAAAGAGGGGACGGAAAAGGTAGAGCTTTTCGGTGGATGCCGAGAGAACGGCGTATAGTAAAAGCTGTTCTTCCCGTTGCTTGCTCTCAAGTCCCGGTGCCAGTTCCAGTCCCAGTTCTTTTAGCACATGGCGTTCGTTGTCCGAGAGGAAACCTTCGGTGCTATAGCTTTTGGGGAAGACCCCCTCGGTCAAATCCAAAACCAAAACGACTTTGGCACCGCTGCTACGGAATCGGTCAATCTGGCTAAAGACAACGCAATCCAAAGCTTGTGGGGTTCGACCGATTTCAGTGTCCAGACAGGTTTCCTCAAAGAGTTCGGCAAATTGTTGGTAGGTCATGGGAGTATCTTGCATCATGCTAGCAAGCTGGGAGAGAATGGCGAGGGTGGCGTTCCAGCTTTGTTGGTAGGTTTCCGAAAGGTTGGTGTCTCCGGCATCCAATGCCTCCTGAGCAAGGTCGGCAATTCTTTGGGAAAGCCCACTATCTTTCAACCATGTTAAGAGAGCGGCAGCAATCTCTCCGCCGGTTTTCCTGCCGGAGATGAATTTTTGCATCCCTTGTACTCCGGATAGGAGTAAGGTTCTGGTGGTATTGATTTCTTCCAAATCATAGTCTCCTTGAGAGGGAAGATAATCCCAGACGGAAGCCTGCCACATAGCATGAGTGGGTGCCGTTGCCAAAATATAGTTTTCCAATCGGTCGACCTGACTCCGGGTTAAGGGAAAAATCTCACTCCGGGCAATGGTCATGATTCGCTCATAGGAATGACCATATGCCAGAATATCCAAAGTGCCAAACAGCAGCCGCAGAAGGGGTTGGGAAGAAAGCTTTTCCTTGGCATCCCAAAAGACAGGAATGTCCCGGGTTCGAAAGATTGACGGAAGAATCCGTGCATAACTTTGGGTGTTTCGTGCAAGAATCAAAAAATCCCGGAATCGGTAGTTTTCTGTGCGGCAGAGGCGGACAATCAGATCTGCTGCCGCCTCCACTTCCCGATATCGGTTTTGTGCCTCATAAAGACAGACAGAATCCGCCTTGCCCAGAAAGGGTTTGGCACGAAAATCAAAATAATTCTGTTGCAGATAGGAAAGCGCATCTTTGGGCTCCTTCGGCGTCAGATGAATGGGAGGGGTTTCTTCAACACCCAGTTTTGCCGCAGTTTCACGGAGCTTTCGAAGGGTCCCCTCCACCGGAGCAAAGATGCCGCCGTACTGATTTTTGTCACTGGTATCAAGCAGGACAGAAACATGTAGTTTTTGTATCAGCTCTCCCAGAACCTGGTGTTCCACCGGCGTAAAGGAACGGAAATGCCGGATAAAAAGCTTGCCCTTTAAGAAGGTGCATTGTTTCAGGCGGGGACAAATCAAGGTCAGGTTATCCTCGCTATCGGCATACTGTTCCTCAATCAGGGCATTGTAGGTTTCAAAAAGAATGGACAGTTCGTCCAGTTTTTGAGAGAGCTCAGGGAGTTGAGTGTGCTCTGCTGCAAATTGTAAGGCCTGGGGGGAAACGCCGTATCGCTTACATTCGGACAGGGTATCTGCCAGTACCTTGGAGAACCCTTTCTGGTGGAGATTTCGCTTCAGGTAGGTCAGTTTATCTTCAGCAAGCTCCATGGCACGGGCTGCAACAATATGCTTGCCGGCACCGTCAATGTATTGCATTCGCAAGGGACCAAGCTCATGAAGAACCAGATTGCAAAGCCGGGCAAAGCTCAACACCTTAATCTGTTTCTGGGCAGGGAGTCCAAAATGAGTAATAATTTCCTTTTCAGTAAACAAAGAGAACTGTTCGGGAACCAGAATCCAGGAGGTTTCTCCTGTATCCAGACGTTTTTTTAGTTCCTGATAGAGATGTTGGGTCTTTCCCGAATGGGTGGGACCAAGAATCAGCTGTAGCATGGGTTCACCTACCTTACAATTTTGTGTGTCAGGGTTGTAGGGACCGGCGGCCTCGACGGTCCGTAATTTCGGGCGATTTGTAAATCGCCCCGCAAGGTATTATCAGGATAGGAGGTTTAATACTTCATCCAGTCCGGATAAAATCATATCCGCCCCGGCATCCAGAAGTGCCTCCTCCAAAAAAGAGGTTGTCACAGCGGCACAACACATTCCGGCTGACTTGGCCGCTTTGATGCCGTTTAAGGCATCCTCGATGACCAGACAATCCTTGGGGTCTTTTTTTAATTTCTCCGCCGCCATTTGGTATGGCTCCGGGTCGGGCTTCTTTTTTGTCACATCGCTCCCTGAAAGAATTAGGGAGAAACATTCTACCGGTATCTTTGCAGCATCCAAAGAGATAAGAAGCTTTTCCCGGGAGGCGCTACTGACCAGAGCCACGGTAATTCCTGTAGCGTGAAGAGCCTTGATGGTTTCGGCGGCGTGAGGATAGACCATCAGCTCCTGATAGACGGTGCCGTTATAGTATTGGTACATTTTTTTCATGGTTGCATCGGTTTTCTCCGGAATCCCGGCATCCTTGCAAGGCCCAATGATAAAGAATTCCTCTCCGGCACCAAGGAAAGGCTCAAAGAACGTCCGGTTGGCAGTAATGCCGACTTCTGAAAGAGCACGGGTTGCAGCCTTAATGATAACCGGCTCGGAGTCAATCAAAACGCCATCCATATCAAAAATGACAGTATTCATACTGTTGCTCCTTTATAATTTAATTTCCTTGCCTGTAAGGTAGGAAAGACAACCGCTTTCGGTGGTAAAGTCAAACAAAAGTCGGTAGGAATTCAAATGCTGAAAAGAACTCTTTCCATCTTTTCTGGCTCCGTATTTTATATCTCCTACCAGAGGATGTCCCAGATGGGAAAACCCCGCCCGAATCTGGTGGGTTCGTCCCGTCAGGAGTTCTGCCTCTACTGTGGCAGTTTTTCCGGGTTTCAATACCCGGTATCGGGTATAACAGGAGGTGGAACCGGGAACTTTGGTGTCAAAAAAGACCATTCGCCTCCGTTTCTCGTCCTTTTTGAGATAGCCAATGATTTCCCCTGATTCCGGAATCGGTGTTCCTTCGGTCTCACAGAGGTAGAACTTCCGGACTTCCCGATTTTTGATTTTTTCGTTCATAATCCGTAGGCTCTCGGCGTCCTTGGCGCCAATGACCAGACCGGCAGTGTTCCGGTCAATCCGATGGCAGAGAGAGGGGAGAAAGGTGTTTTCGGTTTGGGGACTGTATTCCCCCTTTTCTATTAAGTAGGCACGCATTTCCGCCTCTAAAGAATCCTCTCCCGGCTCTGCCTGGGAGGGGAGTCCGGAGGGCTTATTCATAATAATAATATGCTCGTCTTCGTAAACAACCTGCAAGACATGCCGGAAAATAGGTGTGGCATCCCCTTGTTTCTTCTCGGCAAAGAATTCATCATTGCAGTAGATTTCCAGATAGTCTCCCTCACAGAGTCGCAGGCTTCCGTCGGTAATCCGCTTGCCGTTTACCTTAATTCGCTTTTTCCGCAGGGATTTGTAGATAATTCCCTGACCTGCATCCGGCATTATTTTGGATAAAAATTTATCCAACCGCATCCCCTGGTCGTTTTTTCCAATGGTAAATTCTTTCATGAGCTACTCCCCGCCTCCAAAAATCCGGTTGGCAATCAGCACATCGGCTCTGGCGTCCTTGGCATAGTAGTCAGCACCTACAAACTCCACATATTCCTCGTTGAGAACAGCGCCGCCTACCATGATTTTAGCCTCGCTGCCAGCCTCTTTTAGGGCAGTAATGGTGTCTTTCATAGCGGTAACGGTGGTGGTCATAAGTGCGGAAAGACCAATCAGCCGCACCTGATGCTTTAAGGCTTCCTTGACCACGGTGTCAATGGGTACATCCTTTCCCAAATCAATGACCCGATAGCCGTAGTTCTCCAAAAGCATTTTGGCAATGTTTTTACCAATATCGTGGATATCTCCTGCCACCGTGGCAAGAAGAACGGTGCCTTTGTCCATACTCCCTTGGGGAACCGAGGATTTTAAGACATCAAAGCCGCTCTTGACCGCCTCTGCCGCCTGAATCAACTGGGGGAGAAACAGCTCGCTTTTTTCATAGCGTTCTCCAACCATGTCGAGAGCCGGGATGAATTCCTCGTCAATGATAGAAAGAGCATCTTGAGATTTCAAGAGTTCTTGGGTTTTTCGAAGGGTTTCCGTTTGACGACCCTCCATGATGTAGTCTTTCAAAGCCCGTTCAGCAGTAGCCGATGGAGGGGGCGTGGCAACTTCGCTGAAATGAGCAATGTAGTTTGCAGCATCCCTGTCTTGAGCATTGAGAACACGAAAACTTCGAATAATCTGCATGATGGGTTTTGACAAAGGATTGATAATGGCTCCGGAAAGACCTGCCCCAAAGCCGGCTGCCAAAAAGGTGCTGTTCAAAACCGGGCGTGCAGGCAAGCCAAAGGAAACGTTGCTGACCCCCAAAACCGTATGAAGATGTAGCTTGGTCTTTACCAGTTGTACTGCCTTTAGGGTTTCCAAAACCAGTGCCTGCTGTGCTGATGCGGTCAAAACCAGACAGTCGATGATAATATCCTCTTTGGGAATCCCGTATTTTGATGCCTCTGCCACGATTTTTTCTGCAATAGCAAGACGTTCTTCGGCGGTTTCGGGAATTCCCGATTCGTCCAGAGTCAAGCCGATGACGGCGGCACCATATTTCTTGGCAATGGGGAAGATGCTATCCATGCTTTCTTGCTTTCCGTTGACAGAATTGATGAGAGGTTTCCCGTTGTAAATCCGTACCGCTTTTTCGATGGCGACAGGATTGGAACTGTCAATCTGCAAGGGCAGATTGGTAACCGCTTGTACCTCCTGAACCGCCCTTTGCAGGGTTTCCGGTTCGTTAATGTCAGGTAGACCGCAGTTCACATCCAGAACGTCGGCACCGGCTTTTTCCTGAGCAATTGCCTCTCCTGCCAGATAGCCGAAATCTTGCTCTCGGAGTTTTTCCTTTAGTAATTTCTTGCCGGTAGGGTTAATGCGTTCCCCAATGACGGTAATCCCGTCATCAAAGACCACGCTCCGGCAGCCGGAGCTGATGGCAGTAATTTTTTGGGATTCTGCCTTTTGGGGAGAGAGTCCCTTTAAATTTTTCGCCATGGAGAGGATGAAGTCAGGGCTAGTGCCGCAGCAACCGCCCAAGATGCGGACGCCTTTTTTGCCAAGGCGAGCCATAAAGCTGCCGTATTCTTCCGGGGTTACCCGATAGACTGTTTTGCCGTCTTGGATTTCAGGCAGACCCGCATTGGGTTGTGCCATCACGGGAACCCGGGAACAGGTCAACAGGGTATCAATGATGGGTTCTAATTCTTTGGGACCCAAAGAGCAGTTGACGCCAAGGGCATCTACGCCCAGACCTGAAAGGGTAATGGCGGCACTTTGGGGGTCAACGCCGACAAAGGTTCTGCCGTCTGCTTGATAGGTCATGGTTACAAAAATCGGAAGATTGCAGGATTCCTTTGCTGCAAGAACGCCTGCCTTAACCTCCAAAAGGTCGGACATGGTTTCAAAGAGAATTGCATCTGCTCCGGCGGCAACTCCTGCTTTGATTTGCTGCAGAAATAAGGCATAAGCATCCTCAAAGGTCAGGGTTCCCATAGGCTTCATCAGTTGTCCCAAGGGACCGATATCCAATGCAACATAGGGGGCGCCGCTTTCCTTGGCAAGCTTGACTCCGGCAGTAATCAGCTCCTCGGGAGTGTAGGGGCAATTCTTCAATTTATAGGCATTTGCCTGAAAGGTGTTGGTGGTAATAACCTGAGACCCGGCGGCAAGATACTGCTGATGAATACCTTTGATAACCTCAGGGTGCTCAATGTTATAGATTTCGGGCAGTCCCCCCGCCGGCAGACCGGCTGCCTGAAGCATGGTTCCCATCGCCCCGTCAAAGAGTAAAAAGTTGTCTTTTAATTCGCTTCTAATGTCCACAGGCGGAACCCTCCTTTTGAAATTGACAATGACCGCTCATAAAGCAGCGGGAACAGTCATGAAGTTTCTTGTTGACGCTTGGTGCTTTGGTAAACCCCAGAATAGCGGTTACCGACTTTCTGGGTATCATCAAAGATTGGTCGGTTACCGTAAGCCCAATTTTTCTGGGGGCATCCAGAATTTCAGAAATTCGGCTTTGTAAGGTAATGGGCAAATCCCCGTAACCGGGGCTAAATCGGGTGGATATGGTGCAATCCTCTTTGGCAGCAACTGCTTCGATTTCTGACCCGGCATAATCACAGAGCTGTTCTGTCAGCTCGGTGGCAACGGCGTCCAGCATAACAGCCCGGGCCATGGAATCGGATTCGGCAACCCGAATCAGGTTGTCCGCTTCAATACCCAAGGTTGCGGCAAGAAGAACGCATTTTTTGCAATCTGTCAGGTGCTCCTTGATGGCGTTTCCGGGAAGAGAAAGCTCGCACTCCGGTAGAACGAGGGGTTCTCCCTGTTCAATGTCAAAGACACGATAGCAGAATCGGGGTTTGACGGAAGCTACCATGGTTTTGATACAAGCGTCCAAAAGTTCCTGAGTCTGCAGGTCAATTTTTTGACCCCGATACCCCAGATAACGCAGGATTTCACTCCTGTCCGGATACAGCTTCACGGCAATTCCCTTCCTCTCTTTTTGGATACTAAAATTATACGGGAAACAGGGGTGTTTGTCAAATAGATTTTGGAAATGCCGGACTTTGAAAAAATTATGAAAAAAAAGGTTTGCTAAATTGGGGAATTTGTGATAGAATAGAGGATGTGTTTTCAGCTATGCTGGAAAAGTGTATCATTTAGGAGGATCATAAGTGAAGAAGAGTACGACAAAAATTGACGCATACAAAGAGAAAAAAGCCTTTGTTAAGGAAGAGATTACAGGCAAAATCAAGCGGTATTTCGGAAAAACCGTAGAAAAAGCCACGCTCCATGAGATTTATACGGCGGTGTCCTTTACCATTCGGGATGAAATCATGGAAAAGTGGATGGCGTATAACGAAAAGACAGAACAGAAGCCCCAGAAGGAGCTTTATTATCTGTCCTTTGAATTTTTGATGGGCAGAGCCATGGGAAACAACCTGATGAACCTGACCGAGACCAAGCTGTATCGTGAGGTCTTGGAGGAGATGGGTGTATCCCTCGCCGAGGTGGAGGAATATGAAACCGATGCCGGCTTAGGTAATGGCGGTCTTGGCAGACTTGCTGCATGTTTTCTGGACTCTTTAACCAATCTGGAAATGCCGGCTTATGGCTGCGGTATTCGGTATGAGTTCGGTCTCTTCCGCCAGAAAATTGTGGATGGCTACCAGATTGAGATGCCGGACCCCTGGCTCCAGAGTGGTAACGTTTGGGACATTGCCAGACCCGAGGACATCAAAGAAGTACATTTTAACGGACGGATTGAAGAATATATGGAAGACGGACAGTTAAAGTTCCGTCATACCGACTACAACACCGTGATTGCAGAGCCTTATGATATGCCCATTACCGGCTTTGAGAGTGAAACCGTGAACACCTTGCGTCTCTGGCAGGCACGGTCTCCCGAAGTGATGGATATGAGCGAGTTTAATCGTGGCGATTATGTAAAGGCAACCGAGAATAAGGAACTTGCGGAGGTCATCTCCAAGATTCTTTACCCAGAAGATAACCATTATGAGGGCAAGATGCTCCGATTGAAGCAGCAGTATTTCTTTGTGTCTGCAACGATTCAGTGGATTCTTGCCAAGCATAAGAAAAAGGGATTAAGCATCTACGAGATTCCGGAGTATATCCAAATTCATATTAACGACACCCATCCCACCATTGCCATCCCCGAATTGATGCGGATTCTGATGGACGAAGAGGGCATGGGCTGGGATGATGCATGGAACATTGTGGGCAGAACCTTTGCTTACACCAACCATACCATTTTGTGTGAGGCACTGGAAAAGTGGCCCTTTGAGATGGTGGAAAAGCTGCTCCCCAGACTGGCTATGATTATCCGTGAGATTGACCGTCGTCAAAGAGAAGCTCTCTGGGAACGGTTCCCCGGCGACCATGGCAAGATTGAGTACATGGCAGTCATTGCCCATGGTCAGGTTAGTATGGCAAACCTCTGCTTGACCGCTTGCCACAGTGTCAACGGCGTGGCAGCACTTCATACCGAGATTTTGAAGCAGGAAACCTTTAAGGATTACTATAGCATCTATCCGTATAAGTTTAAG
>JAZURN010000005.1:0-50700 GCA_045606185.1 Ructibacterium sp. | reverse complement strand
GAAGCCACGAGCAAAGTTTGCCTGATTTTCAAGCACGCTAAGTGCGCCAGATAAATTGGATGAAATTTGTTCGATACAAAAAGAGAAATGGCAGGAGTGTACTAGCTGTACATGACTGTCATTTCTCTTTGCAGTAGCGGGCAAAGGTCGCCAATTTTCAAGCACTACGGTTTTACGAAGTCATAAATTCCATCATAGATCGCCTTCGCTACCGCCCTCTGCCAGGCAGGGCTGTTTAGATTGAGCGCCTCGGTGGGGTTGGTTAGATATCCTAATTCCAGCAGGGTTGCCGGCATTCGTGTCCGCCGGAGAACGGCAAAGTTTGCCTGCCTTACTCCGTTGTCCTTGGAGCCAAGCTGACTGACCACTTGAGAGACAATGGACTGCGCCAATGCCTCGGCTCTTCCGCCAAGGCGGTAGACATACGCCTCAAAGCCGTTTGCCGATGGATTGAGCGAGCTGTTGGTATGAATGCTGACAAAGTAGTCCGCACCCCAGTTGTTTGCCATATTGGCTCGATTGCTCAAATCCGCATTTTTGTTGGAAAGAACATTCTCGTCACGGGTGGTACGATACTGCATGACCTCGTACCCGCCCTCGTACAGAAGCCGGGCAAGCTCTCTTGCTACATTTAGGTTGACCGCCTGTTCGGTTACCCCGTTGCCTACGGCACCGGGGTCAAACCCGCCATGTCCCGCATCTACAAAAATTTTGGTCGCCATGATTTCACCTCCTCGGTTTATTCTATGAAAAACAGAGGTTTTTTGACAACGGGAGGGGGTTCGAGATGTTTCCCGCCCGGATGGTTTTGCGGGTTTTTGTAGGGGGCATTCGTGATTGCCCCGCATGGTTTTGCGTTACGGCAGCGAGCGGACACAAAAAGGCTCCCTTGTGTAAAGGGAGCTGTCACGCAGTGACTGAGGGATTGTTTTGGAATGATAATGTGTCACAACCCCTCCACCGCTAAAGCGGTCCCCCTCCCCTTACACAGGGGAGGCTTTCCTACAAATTCCACGTAATTTTACACAAACAAAGGTCGCCAATTTTTCAAGCATCATGAAGCGCGAAGAAAATTTAGTGAGCTGTGTTCAAGGCAAAACGCCGAAGGGCAGGCGTGTACTCTTTGTACATAACTGTCCTTCGGCGTTGCAGACTTGGACACAGATTGCTGAATTTTCAAGCACGGATTGACAACGCCACGGCGAAAAGTTATAATGTAAGGTGGAAGTAAATTGAGAGAAATAAAGCGATTCTCCCATAGGAGTTGATACTATGAAACCCATTAAAACTGTTACCATCGGTTCGGTCACGTTAGGACAGGGGCATCCCATTGCCATCCAGTCCATGACCAATGTGAATACTGCAGATATCCAGGCGGCATCTGCCCAGATTCAGGCACTTTACGACGCCGGATGTGATATTGTCCGTCTTGCTGTCCCTGACGAGGCAGCGGCAAAGGCAATGGAAACTCTGGTGGAACATAGTCCCGTCCCTTTGGTTGCTGACATTCATTTTGACTATCGTTTGGCGCTCATGTGCATGGAGCGGGGTGTTTCGAAAATCCGGATTAACCCGGGGAATATCGGCGGCGAGGAAAAAGCAAAGGCGGTGGCAGAGGCCGCCCGCAAAAAGGGTGTCCCCATCCGGATTGGCGTGAACGGCGGCTCGTTAGAGGCAGGACTTCTGGAGCAATGCGGCGGAAACCTCGCCCATGCTATGGTGGAAAGTGCACGCCGCCATGTGGAGATTCTCAACCGCTATGATTTTGATGATATTGTTCTTTCCATGAAGTCCTCCACCGTGAAAACCACCATCGACGCCTATCGGCTGGCACGGGAGGTCTTTCCCTACCCGCTCCATCTGGGGGTTACCGAGGCGGGAACCTATCAGGACGGGGTGGTAAAGTCCGCCATTGGGATTGGCTCCCTTTTGGCTGACGGAATCGGGGAAACCATCCGGGTTTCCTTGACCGACGACCCGGTCAAGGAGGTGGAAACTGCCCGCCGTATCCTGAAGGCTCTAGATTTGGGCGGGGACCGGATTCAGGTGGTGTCCTGTCCCACCTGCGGACGAACCAAGATTGATTTGATTTCCATTGCCAAGGCGGTTTCCGAGGCGGTGGAAAATATTCCGGCAAAATTAAAGGTTGCCGTCATGGGGTGCGTGGTTAACGGCCCCGGCGAGGCAAAGGATGCCGACATCGGCATTGCCGGTGGGGACGGTTGTGCTGTCCTCTTTCAAAACGGAGAAATTTTACGGAAAATTCCCGAAGACCGGATTGTCCCGGTGCTGTTAGAGGAAATTGATAGGATGATAAAGGAATAAACCCTGTGGAAGATGTGCGAAAGGCTCCCTTGTGTAAAGGGAGCTGTCACGCAGTGACTGAGGGATTGTTTTGGAATGATAATGTGTCACAACCCCTCCACCGCTAGAGCGGTCCCCCTCCCCTTACACAGGGGAGGCTTTTCCCCATCTTTTAGATACTATAGCGATATATCAACAACACAAACGAGGAACCACCATGAACACCATATTAGAATTGTTTGACAAGGTTACGGTTTTGGAGAGCCTTGCGCAAAAACTGGAACAGACAAAAATTGAAGAAACCCGGCTCTACTTAGAGGAAAACCGGATTGAGCTTACCCTATCCTCCCCCGTCTTTTTTGACCGCGGGGAGCTTTTGGAGTACCGTGATGCGGTCAAGTCGGTCTATCATTTATCCGACCTTACCCTTTCCGTCCGGTATCCGGGATTAACGCCGGACAGCGACTACCTAAACGGACTCCTTGCCGGCTTTTTATACGAAAATATTGCCTGCCGCATCTGTCTGGGGTCTGCCAAGGCAGCGCTTGCGGACAACGTCCTGACCATATCCGGTATCCGGGGCGGAGAAGAATTTTTGAAGCAGCGGCGGTTCTTTGAATACCTAACCGACACCCTTTCTCAGGAATTGGGCATTTCTGTCACGATAAATCCGGTCTACGAAACCATGGATTATGAGGCATACTTCAAGGAACAAGAAGAAAAGCAAAAGGAAATTACCGCCAAGGCGGCATTCATCCAACACCCTTCCGCCTCCGGAGCGGGAACCGCCAAGGATGCCCCCGCAACGGGACTTCTCTTTGGCAAACACATTCCCCCGGAGAGCTGTGTTTCCATCATCGACCTTGCCGAGGGAATGCAGAATGTTGCCGTAGAGGGCGAGGTCTTAACCGCCGAAGCACGGGAGCTGAAACGAAACGGCAAGCTGACCGGCAACTGTGCCATCGACTTTAACCTAGGCGATGACAGCTGGGGGTGCTTCTGCAGCATCTTCGGCAGAACCGAACGGCTGGGAAAAGCCATGTCCGGCATCTCCGAGGGAAAGCGGATTCGGGTACGGGGAAATTTTGAAATGGACGATTTTTCTCACAAACCCACCTTAAAGGTCACTTCCGCCGAGCTTTTAGACCCTCTTCCCGTTCGTCAGGACAATGCAGAAACCAAACGGGTGGAGCTGCATCTCCACACCAAAATGAGTGCTATGGACGCAGTAACCTCCGCCGGCGACCTGATTAAACGGGCAGCAAAGTGGGGGCACAAGGCGATTGCCATTACCGACCACGGGGTTGCTCAGGCCTTTCCCGACGCCCACAAGGCGGCATCCAAGGTGGAGGATTTTAAGGTTCTCTACGGGGTGGAGGGGTACCTCATCAATGACACCGATTCGGCAGTAGCCCAGCTTGCAGCACAGGGAAAGTCCGCAGCTTATGTGGTTTTTGATATTGAAACCACGGGGCTTTCTCCCGCTCGGGAGGAAATAACCGAAATTGGCGCCATCCGGATTGAAAACGGGGTACAAACAGATACCTTCTCCCAACTCATCAACCCGGGAAAGCCGATTCCGGCAAACATTACCGATTTAACAGGGATTACCGACGAGATGGTTAAGGATATGCCCTCCATCGACCAGGTTCTCCCCAAGTTTTTAGAATTTTGTAAAAATGCTACCGTGGTTGCCCACAACGCCGCCTTTGACACCGGCTTTATCCGGGAAAAGGCAAACCGTCTGGGACTTCCCTTCCATTATAAAATTGCCGACACCCTCCGCCTCTCCCGGGAGCTTTTCCCCAACGAGAAAAAGCATTCCCTAAATGTTGTGGCAGAGCGATTGGGGGTATCGCTTCAGAACCACCATCGGGCAGTGGACGACGCCACCGCAACGGCGGAGATTTTTCTGAAGTTTATGGACATGATAGCAGAGCAGTACGGGGACTCGGTCCAGGAAACCAACATTGACACCAAGCCGGCTCTCCTTAAGAATCCCCGCTACCATGTGATTGTTCTGGCTCGGGACGAGGTAGGACTGAAAAACCTCTATCAGTTGATTTCCAAGTCCAACTTAAACTACTTCTACCGCAAGCCCATCATGCCAAAAAGTGTGATAGAAACCTTTCGGGAGGGTCTTTTCCTCGGCTCTGCCTGCGAGGCAGGAGAGCTGTATCAGGCGATTCTTGCCGGGAAACCAGACGCAGAATTGGAAGAAATTGCATCTTTTTACGATTATTTGGAAATCCAACCCCTTGGCAACGACCAGTTTATGATTCGGAGCGGTGCGGTTCCAGACGAGGAGGCACTCCGGAACATCAATCGAAAGATTGTGGCTCTGGGGGACAAGCTGGGAATGCCGGTGGTTGCCACCTGTGATGTCCACTTTATGGACCCCAAGGACGAGGTTTACCGGCGGGTTTTGATGGGTGCTCAGGAGTTTGAGGATGCCGACCAGCAGGCACCTCTTTATTTCCGCACCACCCAGGAGATGCTGGAGGAATTTGCCTATCTGGGCGAGGACAAGGCATACGAAGTGGTGGTTACCAACACCAATAAAATTGCGGATATGTGCCAAAAGATTCAGCCGGTACGGGACGGCTCCTATCCTCCCTCCATCGAGAACTGTGAGGAAGACTTGGTCAAGATGTGCCACGAAAAGGCACACAGAATTTATGGGGATGTTCTGCCCGAGATTGTTCAGGCACGGATGGACCGGGAGCTGGATTGTATTACCAAATACGGCTATGCCGTGATGTACATGATTGCCCACAAACTGGTAAAAAAGTCCAACGAGGCGGGGTATATGGTAGGTTCCCGAGGTTCTGTCGGCTCCTCCTTTGCGGCGTTTTTATCCGATATTACCGAGGTTAACGCCCTCTGCCCCCACTATGTCTGCCCCAACCCCGACTGTAAGCACAGCGAGTTTTTTGAACATGGCGAATACGCTGTTGGTCCCGATATGCCGGACAAGACCTGTCCTCATTGCGGAACCATGATGAAAAAAGATGGACTGACCATTCCCTTTGAAACCTTTTTGGGGTTCAAGGGGGACAAGGTCCCCGATATTGACCTGAACTTCTCGGGGGAATATCAGGCGACGGCTCACAAGTATGTGGGCGAACTCTTTGGGGACGAGTATGTCTTTAAGGCGGGAACCATCGGCACCATTGCGGATAAGACCGCCTATGGCTTTGCCCGGAAATACTACGAATTAAAGGGCATCGAGGCACCGGAAGCCGAGCTGATTCGGGTATCCCGAGGGATGATAGACGTAAAGCGAACCACCGGTCAGCATCCGGGGGGTATCATTGTCTGCCCCAAAACCATGAATATCCACGATTTCTGTCCCATTCAGCATCCGGCGGACAAAAAGGATTCGGATATCATTACCACCCATTTTGACTTCCATTCCATCCACGATAATCTCTTAAAGCTGGATATCCTAGGTCATGACGACCCCTCCACCATTCGTATGCTGGAGGATTTGACCGGCGTCAATGCCAAGGAGATTCCGCTGGATGATAAGACGGTCATGAGCCTCTTTTCCTCCACCGAGGCGTTGGGGGTAACCCCGGAGCAAATCGGCAGTGAGGTGGGAACCTTTGGGGTTCCCGAGTTCGGCACCTCCTTTGTGCGGGGGATGCTGGTGGAAACCAAGCCATCCACCTTTATGGAGCTTTTGGTTATTTCCGGACTCTCCCACGGCACCGACGTCTGGCTGAACAACGCCCAGGACTTAATCAAGGCAAAAAAAGCAACCCTGTCCGAGGTCATCGGTCTTCGTGATGATATTATGGTCTTTTTGATGCAGCACGGACTAGAACCCAGCATGGCGTGTAAGATTATGGAAATTGTCCGGAAGGGTAAGGCAGCCAAGGGCGAGCTTACCCCCGAGATGGAGGACGCCATCAAAAACGGGGAAGGCATCCCCGACTGGTACTTGGATTCCTGTAAGACCATCAAGTATATGTTCCCCAAAGCCCATGCGGCGGCATATGTCATGATGGCGTTCCGGATTGCCTGGTTCAAGGTAAATTATCCGGTGGAATTTTACATTGCTTACTTTACCGTTCGTGCTGACCTCTTTGACGCTGCCCTGATGACCAAGGGCGTGGACAAGGTCAAGGACGAAATGCGAAAGCTGAATATGAAAGCACAGGGCATGACCGCCAACGAAAAAGCACTCTATACCATTCTGGAAATCTGTCTGGAAATGTACGAGCGGGGCATCTCCTTCCTGCCGGTGGATTTGTACAAGTCCCATGCCCGGAAGTTCCAGAAGGTAGATAACGCCATTCTGCCCCCCTTAAACGCCTTTGCAGGGGTAGGGGATGCAGCGGCAGACGCCCTGATGGAAGCGGCAAAAGAGGGAGCTTTCCTCTCTCAGGACGACTTGAAGAACCGCTCCGGCGTCAACAAGGCGGTTTTGGAAACTCTGGCGGAAAATGGGGTCTTAAAAGGCATCCCCGAAAGCAGCCAAATTGGATTTTTTGACATGTTAGGGTAACCCGCCCGCATACCGATTCCCATTTCCATCGGGAGGGCACGGAGACCCTCCCCTACAACTACCAACACGAAAGGAGAATACCATGGATATTAACACCCAACTTGCCCAGGAACTATCCTTAAAACAATGGCAGGTGGACAACACCATCGCCCTAATCGACGAGGGGAACACCATCCCCTTTATCTCCCGGTACCGAAAAGAGGCAACGGGGGAACTCAATGACGAAATTCTCCGTACCTTTTCGGAACGGCTCCTCTATCTTCGGAATATGCAGGAACGGAAAGAAGACGTGAAACGCATCATTGAAGAGCAAGGCAAGCTGACCGAAGAGCTTGCTGCCGCCATTGACGCCTGTCAAAAGCTGACCGAAATCGAGGACTTATACCGCCCCTATCGTCCCAAGCGAAAGACCCGTGCCACGGTAGCAAAAGCAAAGGGATTAGAGCCTCTTGCAGAGGGTATCTATGCCCAAAAATCCGGCTTCGACCCGGAAACCGAGGCGGCGGCATACATCAGCGAGGAAAAAGAGGTCGCCTCTTTGGAGGAGGCACTTCAGGGTGCCATGGACATCATTGCAGAGCAGATTTCCGATAACGCCGACCACCGAAAGCGGATTCGGGATTTGACTTATCAAACCGGGTTTGTTACCTCCAAGGCATCCTGCGAGGAGGACAGCGTCTATTCCATGTACTACGACTTTATCGAGCCTTGCAAAAAGCTTGCTCCCCACCGGACCCTTGCTCTTGACCGGGGGGAAAAGGAGAAGTTTCTTTCGGTTTCCATTCAACCTGACACCGAGCAGATTCTTACCTACTTAATCAAAGCCGAGGTGGCAAAGACTCCGGTGCCCGCATCCTCCTATGTGCAACGGGCAGCAGAGGACGCCTACGCACGGCTGATTGCCCCCTCCATCGAGCGGGAAATCCGGAACGAGCTGACCGAAAGGGCACAGGAACAAGCCATTAAGGTTTTTCAGGTCAACCTAAAGAATCTCCTGATGCAACCACCCATCCATAATAAAGTGGTCATCGGTCTTGACCCGGGCTACCGAACCGGCTGCAAGGTTGGGGTGGTGGACGGCACCGGCAAGGTTTTGGACACCGGTGTTATCTATGTAACCCATTCCGAGGCACAAAAACAGTCGGCTGCCGACTTCATCAAAAAACTGATTGCAAAATACAGCGTGGACCTGATTTCCATTGGAAACGGTACCGCTTCGAAAGAAACCGAGATGTTTGTGGCAGAGCTTTTGAAAACCATGCCGGGAACCAAGGTTCGGTATCTCATTACCAACGAGGCAGGTGCGTCGGTTTACTCCGCATCCAAGCTTGGAACCGAGGAATTCCCCGACTTTGACGTAACCCAACGAAGTGCGGTTTCCATTGCCCGCCGGGTTCAGGACCCCCTGGCAGAGCTGGTTAAGATTGAACCCAAAGCCATCGGGGTTGGGCAGTATCAGCATGATATGAACCAAAAACGCCTGGAAGAGTCCTTAGGTGGCGTGGTGGAAGATACGGTAAACAGTGTCGGTGTGGACTTAAACACCGCCTCCTGGCCTCTTTTGACGTATATTTCAGGCATCTCCTCTGCCATTGCCAAGAATATTGTGGCATATCGGGACGAAGTTGGCGTCTTTACCGCCAGAGCCCAGCTTAAGAAGGTCCCCAAGCTAGGTCCCAAGGCATTTGAGCAATGTGCAGGATTTCTGCGGATTAAGGACGGAAAAACCATTCTGGATAACACCTCTGTCCATCCGGAAAGCTATGCCGCCGCAGAGGGTCTGCTTCAAAAGCTGGGATATTCCCTCGAAGACGTAAAAAACAGAAAACTTAACGATATTAAGAAGAAAGCAGAACAGGCAGGGATACCGGCTCTTGCCCAGGAATTGGGGGTCGGGATTCCCACCCTGACCGATATTTTGTCCGAGCTTTCAAAGCCGGGACGTGACCCCCGTGACGAGGTGGAACAGCCCATTCTTCGCTCCGATGTGATGAGCATGGAGGACTTGAAGGAGGGAATGATTTTAACCGGAACGGTGCGGAACGTCATTGACTTTGGTGCTTTTGTGGATATTGGTGTTCATCAGGACGGTCTGGTGCATATTTCCCAGCTCTCTGACCGGTATGTCAAGCATCCCATGGATGTGGTTTCCATTGGGGATATTGTTAAGGTCAAGGTTCTCTCCTGTGATGTACAAAAGAAACGAATTAGCTTGACCATGCGGGATATAGAAGGGTAACGCTTTAGCCAATACCGTCGGGAGGGCACGGAGACCCTCCCCTACGATGTGCAATCCATCCGGATTGGGTTTCGTCATATTTTTCAGATTGGTTGTAGGGCAGATGACTCTGTCCGCCCGTCCCCCACACTCGAAATTAACATCTATTTGGAGGCATCATGAAACACTTTTATAAAAGATTCTTTTTATTGATGATTCCCATGGCACTCAAGGAGCTGATTTCCTCTTTGGTCAATCTGGTGGATACCATTATGGTGGGTCAGCTTGGGGAAACCGCCATTGCGGCGGTTGGAATCGGGAATCAGGTCTATTTTCTCTATACCGTTTTCCTTTTTGGTATCAGCTGCGGTGCCGGCGTCTTTGCCTCCCAATTCTGGGGGACTCGGGACGTAAAAGGAATGCGGCGGGTGCTGGGTCTTAATTTGATTCTCGGCTTCCTCCTCTCCCTCCTTTTTGTTCTGGCGGCATTATGTTTGCCCAAACAGATTTTTCAGGCATTCAAGGCAAGTCCCCAGGTGTTACAGGTAGGCGTTCCTTATCTTCGGGTTGTGTCGATAGGCTACCTTGCCACTGCCATTACCACCGCCTTTGACATGAGCGTCTGCTGCAGCGAAAAGGCAGGTCTTCCTTTTCTGGTTCGGGCAATCGGTCTGGTTGTGAATGTTTTCCTCAACTGGGTGCTTATCTTCGGTAAGCTGGGTGCGCCCGCTCTGGGGGTTCAGGGGGCTGCCATTGCCACCGTCATTGCCCGTTTTTCTGAGCTTTTTGTCATGGTTGGCGTGGTTTACGGCAAAAAGATGCTCCAGGCAGGAAAGCCAAACGAGCTTTTTTCCATCCCCAAAGACCTGTTTCTTCGGTTTTGTAAAACCGCTACCCCGGTTATTTTCAACGAGATGGCTTGGGCTTTGGGCATTACCGCCTATTCCTGGGTCTTTGCAAGAATCAGTCCCGATGCCATGGTGGTGGTAACCATTGTCCAGAACATTGAACGACTGATGCTGGTCTTCTTTCATGGTGGCGGCAATGCTGCCGGCGTCTTTATCGGTAAGGCAGTGGGTGCCGGCAAGCAGAAAGAGGCAATCCTCTACGCCAAACGTTTGACGGTGCTTTCGGTTCTTTTTGCGGTGGTCTTTTGCGGAATTTTTGTTCTGGTAAGACCCCTGCTCCTGCTCCCCTATGAGGTTTCGGCAGAAGTGCATAGCCTAGCGATGGATATGCTGCTTGTCACTGCAATTTTGATGATTGTCAAATCCACCACCTTTTTGCTGATTGTGGGCGTCTTCCGGAACGGCGGGGATACCCGTTCTGCCGCCATGATTGATATTGGCTCTCTCTGGGGCATTGGTGTTCCGGTGGTTGCCCTTTCGGGGCTGGTGTTTGGTCTTCCCTTGATTGCCTGCTATACCATTATGAGTGTGGAGGAAATCGTCAAGCTCCTCCTCTCCCTCCATCGGTTCCGCAGCGGAAAATGGATAAGAAATGTCATTGGAGGATAAAGGTATCACAAAAGGACGATGCGTTTGCATCGTCCTTTCTGGTTGTAAAAACAATTGTTTTTCTCTGTGGCGGGATTGTTGTCAATGTATTCCCAGATTTTTAGGTAGTCCACATCCCCACGGATAATATGGTCGTGGGATAAGCGTTGCCATATGTTTTGTCCATACTCCTTGTTACAAAAACGTTTGAATGTTGATATAAATTTTGCGATCATTGAATTGGTAGGGGACGGCGTCCTCGACGTCCCGTTTGGTATATCGTTTTCCACAATTTGAATCAATAAATGGATATGATTTGGCATAATCACATAGTTATCAACAGAAATATTATCGTAAAAATGGCTCATTTGGGAAATATATTTGTCTGCAATTTTTCCGTACCGTGTCAGCACATTTTGCGGGACGTCGAGGACGCCGTCCCCTACAAACGTATCCGGTAAAAGGTTACCGCTTATTTGTTTCTTTTTTTCTGTCAACCCCTGTGGCTCGGCAATCTGTGGTATCTCTTTTTATCAGATTATGTCCGGCATTGGGTGGAGCGTCACGCTCCTTTTCAAGCGAGGCCTAATAACATGATTCCCGCCAGGCTATAATAGGTAATTACCGCCACCAAATCCACAATGGTGGTAATCAGCGGCCCCGAGGCTACAGCAGGGTCAATTTTACATTTATGGAAAAATATGGGAATTATTGTTCCGCTTAGGCTTGCCATTAGCATGGACAAAAACAGAGATAATCCGACACAGGCTGCCGCCATCAGTCCGTATCCCATGGGGACTGCTTTCCCCAGATACAGGTATCCTACCACGATGACAAAGGATATCAAACCCATCAAAAGTCCATTGAATCCGCCCACACGAAGCTCCTTTAGGATAAAGAAGAACTTCTCTTTTCCGGAGATATCCTCGTCCATCAGGACACGAATGGTAACCGCCAGGGATTGGGTTCCCACATTCCCCGCCATCCCCAGAATCAAGGACTGAAAGCAAACCACCACTGCCACCTGGTCTACAATAGACTCAAACAAGCCGACCACGCTGGATACCCCCATGCTCAAAAGGAGCAAAAGGGTCAACCAGGGAAGACGCTTTCGCATACTGTCGAAAAGCCGTTCCTTTAGGTCTTCCTCCGCCGTCAAACCCGCCAATTTTGCGTAGTCTTCACTCATTTCGTCGTCCACGGCTTCGATGATATCCTCTGCCGTAATAACACCAATCATCTCATCTTTTTCATTTAAGACAGGGATGGAGTCCTCGGCGTAGTCCTTTAACCGCTCAATACTATCGGCAATTTTTTCGGTGGCGTAGATACTGGGGTACTCCCGGCTGATAATATCCTCCAGCGGTACGAACTCCCGTGCCACAATCAAATCCTTTAGTTCAATGGCGCCGGCGTATTTGCCCTCGGCATCCACAACATAAATGGTGTTGATATTGTCGTTTTCCTCTGCCTGCTGAATCACAGACCGCATGGTCTGTTTGATGGTAAAGCTTTCGGAAATAACCACATAATTGGTGGTCATCATGCTACCGATTTCGTCTTCTTGGAAGGAGGTAATCAATCGAATGTCCTCGGATACCTCTTCCTCCATCATGGAAATCAGGATTTCTCTCTGTCCCTCGTTTTCGATATCCTCTAAGGCATCCACCGCATCATCGGCATCCATGTTCTCCAAAACATCTGCCGCCTGTTCTAGGGACAGCTCCTCCAGAAACTCCGATACATCGTCCAGATAAACAAAGATTTCGGACATTCTCTCGGTACCGAGAATTTCGTAAAGTGCTCCTCTTTCTTCCTCTTCCAGTTCTAAAATGGCTTCCGCAATATCATTATCATGATAATCGTCCAGACTATCCCGAATTTCCTGATGGGACAATTCGCTCCGAATAATCTGGAGAATTTGTTCTGTTCTGGTTAGCTCCTGCACGGGAAACACCCTCCTTTGTTGTAGTATTGCCGGTATTTACCCAAAAGAATACCGCCATCAATCTATTTGACGGCGGCAAAACATTCACAGGCACAACAAAGCTACCACTCCCTATGGGGTGTAACCACTTTCCCTATTGAATTTCTTCTGCCGCCGATGCATAATCGACTATTACCGTCTGCTCCGTCCATGGGTTTACCTCCAATTGTGCTTGAAAATTGGCGTAATGCTCCTTTTCTTGTTTTATTTTACCACCCTTTTCCCATCTTGTCAATTCCTTTTGTTTCATGTGAAACAATTTTATCAAATTCTGTCGCATTGGTTGTTTCATGTGAAACAATTTTGACAAAACTGCAAGAAAGCCTTGTTTTTTTTGAAAAAGTGTGGTATGATAGTTCCATTATACAAACAAGGTTTCACGGTCGGTCAACGCCGTCCGTTCCTACCAATAGAAAGATTAGGAGTTTGGAGTGAGTCTATGGCAAAAGTCATTGCAATTGCAAACCAAAAAGGCGGGGTGGGAAAAACCACCACTGCCATCAATTTATCTGCTTGTCTGGGGCAAAAGGGAAAAAAAGTTCTCCTGATTGACAGCGACCCTCAGGGGAATACCTCCAGCGGTCTTGGTGTTGACGGCAAGACTGCCGAGCTTTCCACCTATGATTGTTTGGTGGGAGGCAAATCCGTCAAAGAAGTTATGATAGAAACCGACTATAAAAATCTCTGGCTTTGTCCGGGGAATATTGATTTGGCAGGTGCGGAATTGGAGCTTGTCGACGTAGAAAAGCGGGAGTTTCAGCTGAAATCCGCCATTTCCGACGTGAAAGAGCAGTTTGATTTTATTTTTATCGACTGCCCACCCTCTCTGGGATTGATTACATTAAACGCATTTGCCGCAGCCGACAGTGTTTTAATCCCCATTCAGTGTGAATATTATGCGCTGGAAGGATTGAGCCAGCTGACCCGAACGGTAAAAATGGTCAAACAGGGATTGAATAAGGATTTAAAGATTGAAGGAATCCTTTTGACCATGTTTGATGCACGAACCAACCTTTCCATGCAGGTAGTGGAAGAAGTGAAGAAATATTTCGGGGCAACGGTTTATAAGACCATGATTCCCCGAAATGTACGGCTTTCGGTGGCTCCCAGCTACGGAATGCCAGTCATTGCCTTTGACAAAAGTTCCAAGGGCGCAAAATGTTATATGAGTCTTGCAAACGAAGTGATTCGGATGAATCGAAAACAATAAAGGAGGAAGAAGGGTGTCGACAAATAAAAAACCAAAGAAAGCCATGGGCAGAGGTCTTGGCGCTTTGTTTCTGGACAATGACCACGAAAACCCTGATGAAATCAGGGATATCGTGGGAGAGATTGACCGCATTGGCGCTCCGAAACCGGACGGGAGCGACGTGGTAGAGCTGAAAACCATCGATATTGAGCCAAACAAAGGGCAACCCCGAAAGAAGTTTGATGAGGACAAGCTGGAAACCCTCCGAGCATCCATTCAGGAGCATGGTGTGATTTCTCCCATTCTGGTAACCCCCACCAAAAGCGGAACCTACCGGATTGTAGCGGGAGAACGGCGGTGGAGAGCCTCCAAACTGGCAGGGCTGAAAACCGTTCCCTGTATCATTCGCAGTTTTGAGGAGCAAACCGTCATGGAGCTTGCTCTGGTGGAAAACCTCCAGAGGGAGGATTTAAACCCCATTGAAGAAGCGGAAGGCTACAAAAAACTAATGGAAGCCTTTGACTTAACCCAAGAAGAAATCAGCAAGCGGGTAGGCAAGAGCCGAAGTGCCGTTGCCAACTCCCTGCGTCTTTGCAACCTGCAAAAGGCGGTAAAAAACCTTTTAATCAGCGGCGAAATCAGTCAGGGGCACGCAAGAGCATTGCTGCCGTTGGAGGATGCAGAACTGCAAATCTCTCTGGCAGAACGTATTATTAAGGAAGGTTTGAATGTCCGTCAGGTAGAAGCCTTGGTGGCAGACCTTGGGAAACCAAAAGCGAAATCCAGCAAAACCACCAACCCCATGATGCAGAAGTATTATCGGGATGTGGAAACAAGATTAGGCTCTCAGTTGGGTACCAAAGTCAAAATTCGAGAGGGTGCCAAAAAGGGCAAAATCGAGATTGAATACTACAGCAAGGATGATTTGGAACGAATCCTGTTTGAGCTTCGTCGGTAATTCGACAAAAATCGACAAGCGAAAATAGCCCTAGAATCCAAAAAATAGATTCTTGGCATGAAATGACACTATTTGATGCCAAATTCGCCATACAACGAAATTTTGAGCGTATTTTGAGATTATGGGGAAAAGTAGGCGGATGCAGTGTCTGTAAAAATGGGGACCCTCCCCTACGAGGAACTATTTTCACACCACAAGGAGATGACGAGTTTGTCAGAAGAGAGAAGAAGAAAAAATTTAGGTACTTATGCCGTAATTATGGTTCTTGCGGCGGTACTTCTGATTATCATAGCCGCCATGGCAGACAATCGGGAGGAGCACTTTGAAAATCAAATTAACGTCCAGACCCAAATCAATACCGATATTCAAAACCAGATTGTCCGTCTTGAGGACGAAAACTATAAATTAAAGAAAGAGGCAGAGGAGTTGAAGACATCCTCGGCGGCAGCCGAACAGGCGATGACGGTTTATCAAACCTTAACCGAGGTTTATGCACTGGCGCTGTCAGGAAACCCTCATGATGCGACGGAAAAGCTAAAGACCATCGACACCAAAACCCTGACCGAAGAAGAAAAAACCGCCTATGATACCCTCCAAAAGCAGTTGGAACTGCCGCTAGAGTAGGGGCAGATTACTTTTGTATGGGTCATAGCCTCCCTCTTTGAGGGAGGGGGACCGCCTGCGGTGGTAGGAGTCGCTGATATTGACCAATAAAAATTCGTTTTACACAATATAAAAATTTACCAGAAAGGACAAAACTACCATGATTGATATGAAATTATTAAGAAGCAATCCTGACGCAGTGATTGCAGCACTTTCCAGAAGAAAGGAAGAGGTAGACATCGAAGGTCTTCTCGCCCTTGATAAAGAGCATCGGGAGCTTTTGTTTGTTGCAGAACAGAAGAAAGCGGAGCAAAACGCTGTTTCCAAGAAGATTCCCGTGATGAAAAAGAACGGAGAGGACACCACCGCTGTTTTTGCAGAAATGAAGGAACTCTCTGCTGCCATCAAGGAATGTGACGAAAAATTGAGAGAATTGGACGAGAAAATCTCTGCCATTCTTTATACCATTCCCAACATTCCCAACCCCTCGGTACCGGACGGGGACACCGACGAGGATAACGTTGAAATCCGTCGTTTTATGGAACCCACAAAATTTGATTTTGAGCCGAAGGCACACTGGGATTTGGGAAAGGACTTGAACATCTTAGACCCGGAAACCGCTGCGAAAATCACAGGGGCAAGATTTACTGTCTACCGGGGTGCAGGCGCCCAATTAGAGCGGGCTATTATGAATTTCTTCCTGGATACCCATACCGAAAAGCATGGATACGAAGAGATTTTCCCGCCCTTTATGGTACACAGAAATTCCATGATTGGTACCGGTCAGCTGCCCAAGTTCGAAGAGGATGCTTTTAAGGTGGCAAACAATGATTATTTCCTGGTTCCCACCGCCGAGGTTCCGGTTACCAACATGCACCGTGACGAAATTATTGACGGGGACAAGCTACCCATTAAATACTGTGCGTACACCGCATGCTTCCGTGCAGAGGCAGGTTCGGCAGGCCGTGATACCAGAGGCCTGATTCGTCAACACCAGTTCAATAAAGTGGAGCTGGTTAAGTTTACCAAGCCGGAAGAGTCCTATCAGGAACTGGAAAAGCTGGTAGCAGATGCAGAGGATGTATTAAAGCTCTTAAAGCTCCCCTATCGTGTGGTAAAAATCTGTATTGGCGATTTGGGCTTTACCGCTGCCATGAAGTACGACATTGAGGTCTGGATGCCCAGCTACAATCGCTTTGTAGAGATTTCCTCCTGCAGTAACTTTGAGGACTTCCAGGCTCGCCGTGCCAATATTAAGTATAAGAATTCCGTTAAGGACAAGGCACAGCTGGTTCACACCCTAAACGGCTCCGGCGTCGCCATTGGCAGAACCACCGCCGCAATTTTGGAAAACTACCAGAACGCCGACGGTTCGATTACTGTGCCAGAAGTTCTTCGCCCCTATTTAGGCGGTAAAGAGGTTATCAAAGGGGAATAGCGATTGGTTTTTTCACGATATTATATGGATAGGTTGTAGGGGCTGGCGTCCTCGACAGCCCAAAAAACAGGACGTCCGGGAGGCCGTCCCCTACAAACTTTTATATTTGCTTATGAGAAAACATCGTTCCACAATAAAGGAGACTACTTATGTTTAAAAAACTAACCATTTTACTGGGACTTTTCTTTCTATTGGTATCCGGCTCCGTCTTTGCCGAGGAAATTACCGTGCTGGTTAACGGCGACCCCATCATCAGCGACGTTCCCGCCCAAAAGCTTCCCGTTTATGCAGAAAACGGCGAGTATACCGGGGACCGAGTGATGCTTCCTCTTCGTGCAGTGGGAGAAAAACTCAACTGTGACGTAGCCTGGAACGAAGAAAATGAGGGCGTGCTTTTGTACCGCAAAAACACCCTTTGCCTGATGTGGATTAACAGAAATTACGGTTTCTACATGGAGGGACTTGGTCTTTCCAAGCATTACTGTATGGACGTTCCCCCCACCGTCATCCAAGACAGAACTCTGGTCCCTGTCCGTGCAACTGCAGAGCTTCTGGGGGCAACGGTAAACTGGATTGAGGAAACCAACACCGTAACCATTGATTATCCTCTGGATATCATCGAAGAAAACGCCGGCTCTGCCGAAAAATGTATTCCCTACTCCAAGCATCTGGGATTGCATTACGACAACTATGTGGCCTATTGCAACGGAACGCTGGATAAGGTAACAGGCCGATTTGTTTTGGAGGATGACAGAACCATTTCCTTCGAGCTTTATCCCGCATTTACTCCCAAAACCGTAGAACGCTTTGTCCGCTGTGCCAAAGACGGCTTCTACGATAACACGGTATTCCACCGAGTTATTTCTGGGTTCGTTGCACAGGGCGGCGGATATGATAAGGAAATGCAGGAAAAGGATGCCTCTGCCTATGGCAATCTAACCGGGGAATTTATTAAGAACAAGTACTTTCAAATTATTCCCCATAACCGTGGATATCTATCTTTTGCAAGACCAGACGCATATGACGGAGCAAACACTCAATTCTTTATTGTGCACCAGGATTCCCGCTTTTTAGACGGCAACTATGCTGCCTTTGGGAAAATTACACAAGGCATAGAACTTGTGGATGAAATCTGTTCTGCAAAAACCGATGAATATGACCAACCAATCACCCCTGTTATTCTCAAAACTGTCGTGATTGATTAAAATTAAAAATAATTAAATTTACATACATAAGGAGAAAAAATATGGCAGAATTATCAGCATTTATACTTTACTTTTTAGCAATGCTTGGCATTGGACTTTTCTTCTTTTTAAAGTCCAAGGCTAACACAGAAAAGGATTACTTTTTAGGCGGAAGAAAGATGGGTCCCTGGGTAACCGCCATGAGTGCTCAGGCATCCGATATGAGTGCATGGCTCTTGATGGGTCTTCCCGGAAGTATTTTAGCATTTGGTTTTGGTCAGGCTTGGATTGGTATCGGGCTTGCTATTGGTACTGCTCTAAACTGGATTCTGGTGGCAAAACGTCTTCGTAAATTCTCGAAAGCTTCTGGAGATTCCTTTACCCTTCCTCAATATCTTTCCAATCGTTTCTTATCAAAAAGTCACGTTTTAAGTGTGATTTGTGCGATTGTTTTTCTGGTTTGCTTTACCATCTACGTAGCCTCTGCTTTTGTTGCAGGCGCCGATGTCTTTACCGCATTGATTCCGGAGCTCCCAAGAGCCACTGCCATGATAATTTTTGCGGCAATCGTGGTTATTTATACCTTCTTAGGTGGTTTTAATGCAGTTTGCTGGACCGACTTCTTCCAGGGACTTTTGATGCTGGCAGCACTCTTGATTGTTCCGATTGTGGTTGGATTTTTCCGTAATTTAGATCCGGCAGCTTTAACCACTATTTATCAAGGACCAAATGGCGAACAGTTTTCTTTTGTAGCAAATTTCTTTAATGCAAGCTGGAAGGATATTTTATCTGGCTTAGGCTGGGGTCTTGGGTACTTTGGGATGCCCCATATTATTGTTAGATTTATGTCTATCGAAAAGCCTTCTATGGTAAAAAAATCCGCAACCGTTGCAATTATCTGGGTGGTTCTCTCTCTTGCAGCAACCATTATAATTGCTTATCTTGGCAGAATGTTTGTTTACAACAACGGTACCGATTTGTCCGCAATTTTACTGGCAGAGGGTAAACAATCTATGGTATTTGTGGAGCTTGCCCGTGAGGTATTCCCCGGCTTTATTGCAGGTCTTTTGCTGGCAGCTATTATCGCAGCATCCATGTCAACCGCAGATTCTCAGCTTCTGGTTGCAGCTTCCTCCTTTGCAAGTGATTTGTATAAACCTATCATCCGTAAAAATGCCTCGAATAAAGAAATGATGAATGTCAGCCGTCTTATCGTTTTGGTCATTGCAGTCATTGCTTTCTTTATTGCAAGCAGTAAGGGTAAGGCTGCACAGGCAATTATGGATTTGGTTTCTAATGCATGGGGTATTTTCGGTGCGGCATTCGGCCCTGCTGTTCTCTTATCTCTTTTTTGGAAGCGCTTTACCTATAAAGGTGCCGTTGCAGGTATTATCGTGGGTGCCGTTGTGGATATGGCTTGGCTCTGGATGCCGATTGCAGGCTCTACCCTGACCTCTATGACCGGTATCTACGAAATTATTCCTGGTTTTATCATCGGCGGACTTGCCGCAATTTTGGTTACTCTGCTGGACAAGAAACCCTCGGATGCGGTAGTTGCAATTTATCAAAAAGCCACCGATAATTCCATTGACGACTAATCAACAAACAGGCGGATTTTCATCCGCCTGTTTGTTTCGAGAAAAATTGGAACACGAAAGGAAAAGTGTATGAAAAACATCATCATTGGTCAATCAGGAGGTCCTACTGCAGTTATCAATAGCAGTTTAGCGGGCGTTTTTGCCGCTGCAAAGGCCGAAAAAATAAATAAAATATACGGAATGGTAAATGGTATCGACGGGCTTTTAAAGGGTAATTTTATTGATTTAAAAGAACATATTAACTCGAAAGAGGATCTTGAACTTTTAAAAAGAACACCCTCTGCCATTTTAGGCAGCTGCCGTTATAAGCTGCCAAACGCCGAAACCGATAAAAAAACCTACGAAAAGCTCTTTCAAATCTTAAATGAACTGGAAATAGGGTATTTTATCTATATCGGCGGAAACGACTCCATGGACACCATTTTAAAGCTTTCTCGCTATGCAAAAGAGGTAGGAAGCGATATTAAATTTATGGGAGTTCCTAAAACCATTGATAATGATTTGGCAGAAACCGACCACACTCCCGGCTACGGCAGTGCTGCAAAGTATGTGGCAGCATCCTTAAAGGAAATCATCCGGGATAGCAGTGTTTACGATATGGAATCGGTTACCGTGGTAGAAATCATGGGAAGAAATGCCGGCTGGCTGACCGCTGCGGCAGGACTTTCTAAAGATGGGGATTGTCCGGGTCCTGATTTGATTTATCTTCCGGAGCGTACCTTTGACAAAGAGGTATTTTTAGAGGATGTTAAAAATCTTTTGAAAATCAAAAAGACGGTAGTGGTTGCAGTTTCCGAATCCTTAAAAGATAACGATGGTGTTTATCTTTGCAATGCCATGATTCAAAATGCAAAAGAAGATTCTTTCGGTCATAAGATTCTCTCGGGTACTGCTTTGGCAGTGTCGGAGCTGGTTACTACGGAACTGGGCGTCAAGTCAAGAGGCATTATCTTCAATACCCTCCAGCGTTGTGCTACCCATCTGGCATCCCTGACCGATATCAATGAAGCATACCTTGCCGGAGAAGAGGCAGTAAAGGCAGCCGTTTCCGGAGAGACCGGAAAAATGGTTATCTTTAGAAGAATCAAGGAAAATCCCTATATCATGATTCCGGAGCTTTTTGAAATTGAAAAGGTTGCCAACGAAGAAAAAACCGTTCCCGATGAATATATCAACGAAAAGGGAAACGGCGTAACCGAGGCTTTTATCCACTATGCAAGACCTTTGATTCAAGGAGAATTACTTCCCATAATGGAAGATGGTCTTCCCAAGCATTTTTCTATTTAACATAAGAAAAATTATAAAAAAAGACCTCCTATTTAGGAGGTCTTTCTACTTGGCCGTTCTTATTTGTTAACCAGTTCCTTTAAGCTGCTGCCAGCCTTGAAGGTGGGAACCTTTGCTGCTGCAATCTTCATCTCAGCACCGGTCTGAGGATTTCTGCCGGTTCTTGCTTCTCTGGTTCTTACTTCGAATCTACCGAAACCTACCAGCTGAACCTTGTCGCCAGCCTTCAAAGCATCTTCTACTGCACCGATAAATGCAGCAAGAGCTGCCTCTGCATCCTTCTTGGACAGGTTTGCTTTTTCAGCCATAGCGGCTACTAATTCTTGCTTGTTCATTGTAACAATCTCCTTTATAATTGGATAAAAATATAATTTTATTAATTTCATTTTACTATAAAAGATTTGAAATTGCTAGATGTTTTTAAAAATTGTTAAAACTTTGTAGAATTGCACAATTTTCAATGATAAGTAAAAAAATTTAGTTTTCATTTTTGTAGATTTTTTATAAATAATAGAAAGAAAAAGAGAAAAGAAGGCAGAAAAAACAAGAATCTTGAAAAAGATAAAATGGCACTTTTCAAAAAGAGATATTTATGATATAAATATAAATATAATATATTATTAGTTGCTGTTGCTGTTGTTGGGGCTGTGGAGATTGTTGAAAAGAAGGACAAGGTAAGATAGGACAAGGGTTAGAGACTCTTGATAAACCTATGGATAACTCTGCAGGGATTCCACAGTTTCCACAAAAGAAATGACACTTTTTAAAATGAAAATTTTCTCCCCATTTTCTCCACACTTTATTAACAAGGAAAGTGGGGAATGTGAGAGGATGGAACAAAGGATGAATGAGATGAAAAAGAAATCGAAATTATTTATCTTCATCAAAAAATGCTTGTATCTTTTCTATCCCAAAATGGAGGTAGAGGGACTTTGGAATCTTCCCAAGGAATCTTGTATTCTGGTAGGAAACCATGCCCAGATTCATGGGCCGATTGCCTGCGAGCTGTATTTTTCCGAGGATTTTATTACTTGGTGTGCGGGACAGATGATGAATCGAAAAGAAGTCCCAGACTATGCTTTTCAGGATTTCTGGTCCCAAAAACCAAGGATGACCCATTGGCTTTATCGAATTCTCTCTTATTTAATTGCACCTCTTTCAGTGGTTTTATTTACCAATGCGAGAACCATTCCTGTCTATCGGGATTCTAGAATTTTAACGACTTTTCGGGAATCCGTTTATCATTTAAAGAATGGAAAACATATTGTTATTTTTCCCGAATATGACAAGCCTTATAACCATATTCTCTATGATTTTCAGGAACGTTTTATTGATTTGGCAAGGATTTATCACAAAAAGACAGGAAAGGAACTTTATTTTGCCCCATTTTACATAACCCCGAAACTTCAGAAGATGGTAATAGGAAAACCCATTCGTTTTTTAAGCAATACCCCCATGGAAGAAGAACGTACCAGGATAAGGAACTATTTGATGAGGGAAATTACCGACCTTGCAGAAAAGCTTCCTCCTCATACTGTGATTCCGTATCGGAATATCAGGAAAAAAGATTACCCCAAAAACCGCATTTTATAGGAGCATACTATGATGAAAACCCCCGCATTCAGCTACAAGAAGTTTCGATTATCAAAAATCAATCAGCCGGAATTCTCCCACTTAAAGCTTCTTTTGGGATGGATTGTTTATTTTCTTCTCTATTTTTTGACCGAAAACCTAATCCCAATAGAAAATTGTCATGTCATCCATAGTAAATTTGATGATTTGATTCCCTTTTGTGAGGGATTTCTCCTTCCCTATGTGTTCTGGTATGGATGGATTGTCTTTTCTCTGGTTTATTTTTTAAGGTATGATGTGGAAAGCTTTCAAAAACTCCAGACATACATTATCATAACCCAGTTGGTAGCTATGGTGGTTTACATTCTTTATCCCAACTGCCAGAATTTAAGACCGGAGGTATTTGTAAGGGATAATTTTTTCACAAAATTGATTGGGATGATTTATCAATTCGATACCAACACCGGCGTGTGTCCGTCACTTCATTGTGCTTATTCCATTGCCATTGCCTCGGTATGGGTAAGAAGAAAGGAAAGTTTAGGGATTACGAAAGTATTTTCTGTCTTTGCCGCTTTGATGGTATGCCTTTCCACCATGTTCATCAAGCAACATTCTGTTCTGGATTTCTTTGCCGCTATTCCGGTCTGTGTGCTGGCAGAAATTTTGGTTTTTAGAGTATTTTATAGAAAATAAGAAAGAAAGGTTTCCTCAAAGAGGGCGTACTGCAAAGGACATTTTGATATTGTTTTTTATCAGTACAATCCCTCCGAGTTTTGC
Organism: Ructibacterium sp.; assembly: GCA_045606185.1. Taxonomy (GTDB): domain Bacteria; phylum Bacillota; class Clostridia; order Monoglobales; family Monoglobaceae; genus Ructibacterium. The sequence continues at coordinate 27,576 of JAZURN010000005.1, read as the reverse complement.
TTCTAAAAACCCACCTCCCTTTACACAAGGGAGGATTTTTTATGAGAAATTTGATAATATACCCCAACAACAAAATGCCGAACCTTGCGGCTCGGCAATCTGTGGTAAATCTTTTTCTCAAACTACGCCCGGCATTGGTGGAACCACTGGCTCCTAGATGTTCACAGAATAGTTGGGCGATTCTTTTGTAATATTGACATCATGGGGATGGCTTTCCTTTAAGCCTGCTCCGGTAATCCGTACAAACTTACCGTTCAGTTTCAGTTCCTCAATGGTTCTGGTTCCGCAGTAACCCATGCCGGCACGAAGACCGCCTAAGAGCTGATAAATGGTATCAGAGAGAGGACCCTTATAAGGAACACGACCCTCAACACCCTCGGGAACCAGCTTTTTAACGCCGGTTTGGAAGTAACGGTCGGAGCTTCCGGCATTCATGGCACCTAAGGAACCCATACCCCGGTATACCTTGAACTGCCGTCCCTGATAGATTTCGTTCTCGCCGGGACTCTCGTCGCAACCGGCAAAGATACTACCCATCATAATCACATCGGCACCGGCAGCAATGGCCTTAACCAAATCGCCGGAATACTTAATACCGCCGTCGGCGATAACCGGAATGCCGTACTTATAAGCAACCTCCGCCACATCACAAACTGCGGTAACCTGGGGAACACCAATCCCTGCAACCACACGGGTGGTACAGATGGAACCGGGACCGATACCAACCTTAACCGCATCAGCACCTGCCTTAATCAGGAACTCTGCCGCATCGGCGGTGGCAATGTTTCCGGCAATGACCTGCAAATCCGGGAATGCGTTCTTAATCTTAACCAGACAGTCGGCAATATTCTGGGAATGACCATGAGCGGAGTCTAAGACCACCACGTCAACCTTGGCATCAACCAGCATCTTTGCTCTGTCCAGAACGTCAGCGGTAACACCCAGTGCGGCACCGGCAAGAAGTCTGCCGTTTTCATCCCTTGCGGAGTTGGGGTACTGAATCGCCTTTTCGATATCCTTAATGGTAATCAGACCCTTTAGGCAGTAGTTATCGTCCACAATGGGGAGCTTTTCAATCTTATTCTGGCGAAGAATCTCTTTGGCATCCTCTAAGGTGGTGCCAACGGGAGCGGTAACCAGATTCTCCTTGGTCATGCACTCCTTGATTTGCTTCTGGTAGTTGCTCTCAAACTTCAAATCACGGTTGGTCAGGATACCAACCAGCTTCCCGTTTTCGGTAATGGGAACACCGGAGATTTTGAACCGGCTCATGAGCTCCTCTGCATCGTTTAAGGTGTGGTCAGGGGAGAGGGAGAAGGGGTCAACAATGACGCCATGTTCACTTCTTTTTACCTTGTCCACTTCGGCAGCTTGTTCTTCAATAGACATATTCTTATGAATGATACCGATACCACCCTCTCTGGCAATGGCGATTGCCATACCGGATTCGGTAACCGTGTCCATAGCAGAACTCATCATAGGAATATTCAGTTTAATTTTCTTGGTCAAATGAGTGGATAAATCCGCATCTCTGGGCAGAAAATCAGATTTCTGGGGAACCAGAAGAACATCATCAAAGGTAAGACCCTCTTTTGCAAATTTGTCAGTGAACAAATGACACACATCCTTTCGCAGAATTTTATAAAAACCGCTGCCCGTACAGGAAAGCAAGAGCAGCGATTTTAGATACATTTTTAGGTTGTCCCTATTGTAACACAGGAAGAATCATTCCGTCAACCATAATTTTCGCCAAAAATAAGGGCGGAATTCTGTATAATGTAGGGGCGATTCACGAAACGCCCGGCGAAGATATGATAATCTATCCAAAAACATTCCAACGACATAACATCCGTCAACCATCGTAGGGGAGGGTCTCCGTGCCCTCCCGATGGTTTTGCGCTACGGCGCAGCGGGACGTGATAGCCCTCCCTGTGTAAGGGGCGCTGATTGCCGGTGGCAATCGTCCAGCGCTGACCGAGGCGAGAGCCGAGATAGGGGACCGCTTTAGCGGTGGGAGGGTTGTTGCCGCACGGAATTTCTACGACAACCCCTCAGTCAAAGCTATGCTTTGACAGCTCCCATTACACAGGGGAGCCTTTCTCTCATTTTCCACATGGTTATTGCGTTGCGGCGGCGGACCGTCGAGGACGCCCGCCCCTACTCCTGGATGCTAAAGAGCAACTCTCCGTAGGAGGGGAAAGGCCAGATATCCTTGGGGGTATAGGTTTCCATCTCGTCGGATACCGAGCGAATGTCGTTCATCAGGGGGAGAACCTTTTGACAATAGAAGAACGCCTGTTCCTGCTTGTCCTCAATCTCCTTGGCGGAATGAACCAAAGTTTCCAGTGCCTCGGTGTAATCATAGAGAGCCGAAACCCCCTTGGAAAGCCGTTCAATCAAGGCTTTCTCCATGGTGCAGGGAGCGGAAGAAACCGCTTTTTTCTTCTGCACCACCGTTTCGCTCAAATTGCCTATGTAGCGGTCAACCGCCGGCATCACGCTCCGGCGAATCATCTCAAGCAAGGTCAAGGCTTCAATGTTGATAACCTTACTATAGTTGTCTAGATAGATTTCATACCGGGAATGGGATTCCTCCCGGGTTAAAATATGATGCTTGGAAAGAAGAGCCAGATTCTTTTCCTCGGTCAGGGCAAGGAGTGCCTCGGGGGTACTTCTCCGGTTGGAAAGCCCACGCTTTTCTGCCTCGATAACCCATTCCTCGGCATAGTTGTTGCCGTTGAAGATAATCCGGAAATGTTTTTTCAGAACCTCTTGTAACAGGGCATAAACCGCCTGATTAAGCGGGGTATCTCCCCGGTTTTCCAAAGCGTCTGCATAGCCGCTCAAGACCTCGGCAACCGCCGTGTTCAAGATAAAGTTGGGACCCGATACCGAAAGACTGGAGCCGGGCATCCGGAACTCAAACTTGTTCCCGGTAAAGGCAAAGGGAGAGGTACGGTTCCGGTCGGTGGTATCCTTGGTAAAGTTGGGAAGAGCATCCACCCCGCCGGTTTCCATGATTTCCCGCTTCCGGTTCTGGTAGTCGCTGCCATCCCGAATGGATTCTAATACCTCGGTCAGCTCGTCCCCTAAAAAGACAGAGATAATGGCAGGGGGAGCCTCTGCCGCACCAAGACGGTGGTCGTTTCCTGCAGTGGCAACGGTCATCCGAAGCAAATCCTGATATTCGTCAACCGCCTGAATCACGCCGCAGAAGAAGACCAGAAATTCCAAATTATCGTGGGGAGTTTTCCCCGGCTTTAACAGATTGATACCGGTGTCGGTGCCAATGGACCAGTTGTCGTGCTTACCGCTGCCGTTGACGCCGGCAAAGGGCTTTTCGTGGAGAAGACACTTCATGGAATGCTTTTCCGCAATCTTCTTCATCAGCTCCATGGTCAGCTGATTGTGGTCAGCGGCAATGTTCCCGGCGGAGAAGATGGGAGCCAGCTCGTGTTGGGCAGGAGCCGCCTCGTTGTGCTTGGTCTTGGCTAAAATACCCAGCTTCCACAGCTCTTTGTCCAAATCCTTCATGTACTCGGAAATCCGGGACTTGACCACACCAAAGTAGTGGTCGTCCAGCTCCTGCCCCTTAGGGGGCATAGCACCGATTAAGGTTCTGCCGGTATAGGTCAGGTCGGGGCGTTTTGCCGCAACCTTTCTGTCGATTAAAAAGTATTCCTGCTCGGGGCCAACGGTGGTGGTAACCCGCTTTACCTCGGTATGTCCCATGGCATGCAGAACCCGGAGAGCCTGGGTATTCAGGGTTTCCAAGGACCGCATCAGGGGCGTCTTCTTGTCCAGTGCCATCCCGTTGTAGGAGCAGAAAATGGTGGGGATACAGAGAATGCCGTTCTTGATAAAGGCATTGGCAGTGGGGTCCCAGGCGGTATATCCCCGTGCCTCAAAGGTGGAGCGAAGCCCGCCCGAGGGGAACGAGGAGGCATCCGGCTCGCTCTTAATCAGCTCCTTACCGGAGAACTCCATAATAATTTTATCCTTGCCGGCAGGGGCAATAAAGCTGTCGTGCTTTTCGGCGGTAACCCCGGTCATAGGCTGGAACCAATGGGCAAAATGAGTTACCCCCTTTGCCATAGCCCAATCCTTCATGGCATGGGCAACCTCGTCCGCAACCTCCCGGGTCAGCGGAACGCCCTCTTCCTTGGTCTTGGTAACCTGTGCATAGGTTTCCGGCGACAGCATTTCCTGCATGACAGAATCGTCAAAGACCATACTGCCAAATAGCTCATAGATATTTTCGTTGTTTTCCAAGAAAATCTTCCCCTTTCAGCCTGAACTCCCGAGGAATCCAGAAAAAGCACTGCGAGTCTGCCCTCACAGTGCTTCTGTGTTGTATCTATTATAAAGGCTGTCCCCGGATTTGTCAAGACCTGACAGGATTTTTCCTTTATGAGTTTGCCGCCTGAATCACACCGCAGGCAATCCGTTTTCCCGAGCCGCCTGCCGGTTGGGTTTGGTAATCGTCGGGAGATTGGTGGAGAACCAACGTTTTTCCTATGACATCCTTGGGGGAAAACCGGTCGGTAAAAAAGAGCATTGCCGCCCTGCCCCCACTGGAAAACAAAACCGGAAAATCCCCTGGATGGTTTCCGTGTGGCTGGTTTTCCGGGTTCCAGTGCCCGTCTGCCTCGGCAAATGGCTCTTCTCCAAATCCTGCTCCGCAAGCATCCCCGTTATGAATATGAAACCCATGAGGCCCTATCTGGGACATCCCCGGCTGAAAGGCGGGCAGACCCTCTGCCGCAACCTCCACCCAGGTTCCCTTTGGAACCCCCCGAAACCCCACCGCTGCGGTCAGGTTCGGGTATTCCTCACTGCCCGATAAATAACAGACAGCGTCAAAGTGTTGAAGCATCATACAATCCTCTCCTTTCCCTTTATGGTATGCAGAAGAGAAAAAGGGGTGCAGAAATTGTAGGGAGCGGATTCATCCGTTCCGGTTCGGATAAAATATATTGATTGTAGGGGAGGGTCTCCCGGACGTCCCGTTTCGCCCGCCTTTTGTCGCAAAACCAAAAAATCCCCCATTTCCCCTCGGTTTTCCGCAAACAAAGGCGACGAAATATGGTTGCCTTTCCTGGCAAACATTGGTAAAATATGGTAAAGGAACAAGAAAGAAAGGAGCAATCCGATGCTGTTAGATTACAAACGACAAGGAAGGGTTCGGCAGATTAGCCGGGCGGAGTTAAGGCAGGAGGAGGGACTTCCCCGTGTGGGGAGGAGTTTTACCAGAATCGGGGAGGTGCGGGACATACCCATTGAAAATATTAAGGTCAATCCCCATCAGCCGAGAAAGGAGATGGACCCTTATGCCCTGCAGGATTTGGCAATTTCCATTATGGAGTACGGGTTGATGCAGCCCATTACCGTCCGGCAGGTCAGCCCCTTTGATTATGAGCTGATTGCCGGGGAGCGGCGGATGACCGCCTGCAAGAACCTAGGGATGAGCTACATCCCCGCCGTGGTTATGGCGGCAACTGCAACCGACAGTGCGGTTCTGGCTTTGGTGGAGAATATCCAGCGGGAGAACTTGAGTTATTTAGAGGAGGCGGAGGCGTTTCAGCAACTGCTGGAGAACCATGGGTTAACCCAGGAGGAATTGGCGGACAAGCTGGGGAAAAGCCAGTCTGCCGTCGCCAATAAGATACGGATTCTAAAGCTTTCGCCGGAGGTACGGACACTTTTGCTAAAGCATCATTTGACGGAACGCCACGCCAGAGCATTGTTAAAGCTTCCCGATGAAAAACTGCAGCTGCGGACGGTTAAGTTAATTGTTCAGCGGGGACTCAATGTGGCAAAGACCGAGGAGCTGATTGAAAAGCTGGTTCACACCCCAGTCAAGCAGAACATGGAGCGGGAAAAGGCGGGCAGAGAGCAAATCTTCCGGGATGTGCGGATTTTCAGTAATACCATCCGCCAGGCGGTGGATATGATGCGGAAATCCGGTATCGAGGCAAAAGCCAACAAAACCGAAAACGAAAGTTTTATTGAGTATACCATTGTAATACCCAAGGAATGACAGCCGTGCTTGAAAATTCAGCAATCTGCGCTCGTAGCATCGGCTTGGCACGACAGTCATGTACAAAAAGTACACTCCCGCCTTGCCAAACCTTGCTCCAAACGCATCTCACTAAATTTTCTTCGCACTTCATCGTATTTGAAAATTCAGCAATCTGTGTTCAATTTTTCTATCGTAGGGGCGATTCACGAATCGCCCGCTTATATTGGATATCGACATGCGGGACATTCGTGAATGTCCCCTACAAAACAAAAACCCCCAATGTCGGGGGTTTTCTTTATCCTTGATGTACAATCTTGCCATCGACCAACACCAGTTCCGGCACAGCGGTCATTTCCGGCGGGGTGCCTTTCCAAACGACCAAATCCGCATCCTTGCCGACTTTCAGGGAACCTACCCGGTGGGACATCCCGCAGATTTCGGCAGGAACCCGGGTAATGGCTAAAAGGGCGTCCTCTCCGGATAACCCTGCCCGCATGGCGGCGGCAGCACACAAAAGCAGATGCTTTTGGGGTGTTTCCGGGTGGTCGGTAATGATGGCGGTAGGGATGCCGACATCCATCAAAAGCTTCGGTGCGTCCTCGGTTTGGTTCCGAAGCTCCGGCTTGCTCCGGTCGGTAAGAATGGGTCCTGACAGAACCGGAACCTTCTCCGCTGCAATCCGTTCTGCCGCAAGATGTGCCTCGGTGCCGTGAACCAGCACCAGCTTTAGGTCGAACTCCTTGGCAATCCTAAGTGCGGTAAAGATATCGTCCAGCCGGTGGGCATGGGCGTAAAGGGGCAGTTCCCTCCGGAGAACGGGAAGAAGTGCCTCATACTTCATATCCCAGTCCGGCTTGGACTCTTCCGGGTCCCGCTCTGCCTTGATTAGCTGCTCTAAATAGTGTTTCCCTTTGGTCAGGGTCTCCCGAAGAAGTGCGGCTGTGCCCATTCGGGTTACCGGGGTTTGACTCTTGTCGTGATAGACCGACTTGGGGTTTTCCCCAAAGGCAATCTTGATGCCGGCAGGCTCCAGAAGTGTCATATCATCAATACAGGTACCATGGGTCTTCATAGCAAGGAGCTGTCCACCCATGGGATTGGCACTGCCGGGTCCTGTTACCACGGTGGTAATCCCGGCGGCAAGAGCCTCGGAAAATGCTCTGTCCGTGGGGTTGACCCCGTCAATGGCACGCATTTGGGGCATGATGGGGTCGGTGTCCTCGTTGCCGTCGTCCCCCTCAAAGTCAATGCCGTCCTCCCAGATGCCAATGTGGGAATGAGCATCCATCAATCCCGGCGTTACCGTCTTTCCGGCTAAATCCAGTATCTCGCAGCAGGGGGGCACTTCGGGGATGTCTTTCATATCCCCCAGAGCGGTAATCTTGCCGTCCTTGACAATCAAATACCCGTCGGGGTAGTCGATGCCCTCCTGAGTCAATAAATTTCCATGAATCAAAGTAAGCTCCATTGTGGTTCCTCCCTGGTAAATCAACCATTGTAGGGGAGGGCCTCCGTGCCCTCCCGATGGTATTTTTATTGGTTTATGGGACATTCATGAATATCCCTAATCGGTAAAGAATACGGTTGCGTCATAGCTGTCCGCCAATGCAGTCCCCTTTTCCCTGCCCAGAATCAGACAGGCAGTGGAAAGACAATCCGCCACCAAAGCGGAATTTCCCGTTACCGTGGCACTTTGGGTTTCGGTTTTTGCCGGAAACCCGGTCTTGGGGTCTAAAACATGATGAAACACTCTGCCACTGTAAGAAAACTTCCGCTGATAGGTGCCCGAGGTTACCACCGTTCCGGTTTCATCAAGAAAAACGGTGCGGGCATAGACTCCGGCAGCTTTCCCGGGGTCTTGAATCCCAATCTCCCAGCTTCCGTCCTTGCGGTTGGGGTTTTCCCCGAAGACCATCACGTTGCCCCCCAAATCCAATACGCCCCAGGCGGCACCCTGTTCTATCATGACGTTTTTTGCCATGTCTGCGGCATAGCCTTTGGCACAACCGCCCAAATCAATACAGACCCCATCCTTGGTCTTGGTCAGGGTATGGGCGTCGGTATCAAGTGTCAGGTATTGCCAGCCAATCCGGGGCAGAATGTGGGCAATTGCCTCTTTCTCCGGGGGCACAGAACCTTCGGTAAAGTCCCAGAGCACCGACGCCGGAGCAACGGTAATATCGAAAGCACCGTTTGATGCCTCGCTTACCGAAAGAGCGGCAGCCACAATGGTTTCGGTATGAAAATCTAGAGGAACGGGAATGCCGGTATCTGCCTGGTTAAAGGCGGAAACCGTGGAGCTGTCATCGTAAAAGTCGGTGGCATTCTGGATTTCGGCAATCTTGGAAAATGCCGCATCAATGGCGGTTTCCGAGTCGCTCTGTATGGTGCAGACCGTGTCCATCAAAAATTCAGTTCGGGAAAATTCCCGGGGTTTTCCCGGAAGCTCACATCCTGTAAGGAGCAGACAAGGAATCAGAAATAACAACAATCGTTTCATAAGAAAAGTCCTATTTTATGGTTTTTTGTTTAGTATAACATAAAACAAGAAAAAAGCAAGATGCCGTTACAATATGGTATCCATTAATATTGTAGGGGACGGCGTCCTCGACGTCCCGTTTGCCATTGCGAAAACCACGGCGGACCGTCGGGGACGCCGGTCCCTACAGGCGTCCTTCCCCCCGGAAATATCAAAATTTCCCCAAAAATTCCTTTTATTTTGATACAAAATACCGATTTTTGAAAAATTGAAAAAATTCTCTTGATTCTCCCGACCTTTGTGGTATAATTGTTAGGATAGGTATATTGCGATTAAAATTTTGAATAGAGGATGGGGAATCTATGAAGAGAAACGACATTCATAAGGTATTGATCATTGGCTCTGGTCCGATTATCATCGGTCAGGCGTGTGAGTTCGACTATTCCGGCACCCAGGCGTGTAAGGCGCTTCGGAACTTAGGCTATGAGATTGTTCTGGTCAACTCCAACCCGGCGACCATCATGACCGACCCGGACACAGCGGACATTACCTATATTGAACCCTTGAACGTGGAACGTCTGGAGCAGATTATTGCCAAGGAGCGTCCGGATGCACTTTTGCCCAACCTGGGCGGTCAGTCGGGACTGAACCTCTGTAGCGAGCTGAATCAGGCAGGGGTACTGGACAAGTACGGCGTTAAGGTCATCGGTGTCCAGGTAGACGCCATCGAGCGTGGCGAGGACAGAATCGAATTCAAAAAGACCATGGACAAGCTGGGTATCGAGATGGCACGGAGCGAGGTTGCCTACTCGGTGGATGAGGCGCTAGCCATTGCGGAAAAGCTGAACTATCCGGTGGTTCTTCGCCCCGCATACACCATGGGCGGCGAAGGCGGCGGTCTGGTCTATAACAAAGAGGAATTAAAGACGGTCTGTGCCAGAGGTCTTCAGGCATCTCTGGTAGGGCAGGTTCTGGTTGAGGAATCCATTTTGGGATGGGAAGAGCTGGAGCTTGAGGTTGTAAGGGATGCCAAGGGCAACATGATTACTGTCTGCTTTATCGAGAATATCGACCCTCTGGGTGTTCACACCGGCGATTCGTTCTGTAGTGCACCCATGCTGACCATTTCGGAGGAAACCCAGAAGGAACTCCAGCGTCAGGCATACAAGATTGTAGAAGCCATTGAGGTAATCGGCGGCACCAACGTTCAGTTTGCCCACGACCCGGTTAGTGGCAGAATCATTGTTATTGAGATTAACCCCAGAACCTCCCGGTCTTCGGCACTTGCCTCCAAGGCAACCGGTTTTCCCATCGCACTGGTTTCCGCTATGCTGGCAAGCGGCATGACTCTGGACGAGATTCCCTGCGGTAAGCATGGCACGCTGGACCAGTACAAGCCGGGCGGCGATTATATTGTGGTCAAGTTTGCCCGTTGGGCATTTGAAAAGTTCAAGGGCGCACAGGACAAGCTGGGCACCCAGATGCGTGCGGTCGGCGAGGTCATGAGCATTGGTAAGACCTATAAAGAGGCATTCCAAAAAGCCATTCGTTCTCTGGAAATCGGCAGATATGGTCTGGGCGGTGCTAAGGACTTTGGCGAAAAGACCAAGGACGAGCTTTTAACCATGCTGAACGTTCCCAGCTCCGAACGGCACTTTATCATGTACGAGGCACTTCGCAAGGGTGCTACCGTGGACGAGATTCACGAGAGAACCAAGGTAAAGCACTACTTCATCCAGCAGATGAAGGAGCTTGTGGAGGAAGAAGAGGCACTCAAGGCAAAGGCAGGGGTAGTTCCTGACATCGAAACCTTGAAGAAAGCAAAGCAGGACGGCTTCTCCGATCAATATTTGGCACAGCTTTTGGAGATAGAGGAAGAAGCAATCCGGAAAGCAAGAATGGACGCCGGCATTGTAGAAAAGTGGGAGGGCGTTCACGTCAGCGGCACCCAAGATGCGGCATACTACTACTCCAGCTATAACATTGAGAATGACACCCCCGCTACCGACAACGGTAAGCAGAAAGTGATGATTTTAGGTGGTGGCCCCAACCGAATCGGTCAGGGTATCGAGTTTGACTACTGTTGTGTTCATGCCTCCAAGGCACTCAAAAAGCTTGGCTTTGAAACCATCATTGTCAACTGTAACCCCGAGACGGTTTCCACCGACTATGACACCTCCGACAGACTCTATTTCGAGCCGTTGACCTTAGAGGATGTTTTGAGTATCCACGACAAGGAAAAGCCGGTTGGCGTCATTGCCCAGTTCGGCGGCCAGACGCCCTTGAACCTGGCGGCATCCTTGAAAGCGGCAGGGGTAAATATTTTGGGTACCACCCCCGAAACCATTGATTTGGCAGAGGACAGAGATTTGTTCCGTGCCATGATGGACAAGTTGGAAATCCCCATGCCGGAATCCGGGATGGCAGTCAATACCGAGGAGGCTCTGGAAATCGCCGAGAAGATTGGCTATCCGGTTATGGTTCGTCCCTCTTATGTATTGGGCGGTCGTGGTATGGAAGTGGTTTACGACAGCGAATCCTTGACCTACTATATGCAGGCGGCAGTAGGCGTTACCCCCGATAGACCGATTCTGATTGACAGATTCTTAGGCCGTGCCACCGAGTGCGAAGCCGACGCTGTCAGCGACGGCACCAATGTCTTTGTTCCCTCTGTCATGGAGCATATCGAGCTTGCGGGCGTTCACTCCGGCGACTCTGCCTGTGTGATTCCTCCCAAGAGCCTGACTGCAACCCAGATGGACACCATCAAGGAATACACCAAGAAGATTGCCAAAGAGATGAATGTTGTAGGTTTGATGAATATGCAGTACGCCATCGAGGACGGCGTGGTCTATGTGCTGGAGGCAAACCCCCGTGCGTCCCGTACCGTTCCTCTGGTTTCCAAGGTCTGCGGAATCAACATGGTTCAGCTTGCCACCGAGATTATGACAAGTGAACTCACCGGCAAGGAATCCCCGGTTCCCGCCTTGAAAGAGAAGAAGCTGCGGCATTGCGGGGTTAAGGAAGCAGTCTTCCCCTTTAATATGTTCCCCGAGGTTGACCCCCTGCTGGGTCCCGAAATGCGTTCCACCGGCGAGGTACTGGGTATTTCGGCAAGCTTCGGTGAGGCATTCATTAAGGCACAGGAGGCAGCATCCAGTAAGCTGCCCATGGAGGGTACGGTTCTAATCAGTGTCAATGATGCCGATAAGCCGGAGGCGTTGTTTGTGGCAAGAACCTTCCACGAATGCGGCTTCAAGCTGATGGCAACCGGCGGCACCTATGACATGATTAAGGCAACCGGTATCCCGGTAGAGCGGGTGGCAAAAATCAGCGAGGGCAGACCCAACGTAACCGATAAGATTACCAACCACGAGGTTGATTTTGTCGTCAACACCCCCTTAGGAAAAGCCGGAGCAGTAGACGATAGCTATATCCGGAAAACCGCCATCAAGGAGCGGGTTCCCTACATGACCACCATTGCCGAAGCCCAGGCGGCAGCCGACGGCATCAAGGCGGTCAAGAAAGCAGGCAAGATTTCGGTGAAGTCTTTGCAGGAATTCCACAAAGAAATCCAGTAGTGCTTGAAAATCAGGCAATCTTTGCCCAAAACATCAACGCCGAAGAACAGTTATGTACAACCAGTACACGCCTGTCCTTCGGCGTTTCGTTTTGAACAAATCTCACCTAATTTTCTTCGCACTCGATTTTCCAGCCGGCACGGCAAGCGTGGTAAATCTTTATCACGAATTTTGCCCGGCATTGGTGGAGCGGTACGCTCCTTTCTACGCACTCGATTTTTTCTGATTTCTAATCCTTGTTCGCTGATTTCATATCGTAGGGGGAGGGCCTCTGTGCCCTCCCGATGATGTTGCGAATCGACATGCGGGGCTTATCCGAATGCCCCCTACAATGTTATATCTTCTTTTGGGACAGTAAATACAGCATTCCCTCTCTTAAACCGGCGGTGCAGACAGTCAATTGGGGGGATTCGGTCTCCTGCATCAAAAGGAGAAGAGGCAGAACCCCGGCACAAATGGTGTCGGCACGTCCCGGCTCCAAATGCAATTGGGCAATCCGTTCTTCCGGGGTTCGGGAAAGGAGCTCTTCTAAAATATCGGTCAGCCGTTTGGGGGTTATGGTATACCCGTGAACCTCCGGCATAGTAGAGCGTCCCATCAGCCGTGCGTCAATGTAAGGGATAGCCCCGGCACTGCCCCCCAGTCCAATCAAGGGCAGTCCCTTGGCGGATTCTAACAGACCCACCTCCCGATAGAGGGAGAGAATCTCCTCTCTGGCAGAGTCTAGGTCTTGGCTTTCCCGAAAATGCCGGTCGGTCAGGGTCATGGCACCAAAGGGCAGGCTGATTTTCCCCTGCATTGCCCCGTTCTGTGCCAGAATCAGCTCGGTACTGCCCCCGCCAACGTCGGCAATCAGACAGTTTTGGGCATGGGGAAGGGCAGAAACCACCCCGTAAAAGTCATAGTTTGCCTCGTCTTTTCCCGAAATGACCCGAAGTTCAATTCCGGTTTCGGCAAGAACCCGGGCACAGAAGTCTTCGCCGTTCTTGGCACGGCGAACTGCAGCAGTGGCAACGGCAAGAATTTCGGCATTTTCGGCTTTGGCTTCTGCGGCAAAGCCAGCAAGTGCCTTGATGGCACGGGTTTGCGGCTCTTCCAGTAAGTTTCCGGTCAGGTTCATTCCCTGAGAGAGACGAACCATCTCCCGACGCCGGTAAAGCTCTTTGTATCCGGAATCGGTCAGCTCCGCCATCGACATCCGTGCCGAGTTGGAACCTAAATCTATTAGTGCGAGATTTTTCATACTTCCTCCAGTCGTGCTTGAAAAGGAGCGTGGCGCTCCATCCAATGCCGGGCATAATTTGAGGTAAAGATTTACCACAGATTGCCGAGCCACAGGTATTTTTAAACAATTTTTTATCGTAGGGGAGGGCCTCTGTGCCCTCCCGGCGGTATGGGTATCGACATGCGGGCGGATATTATCCGCCCCTAATTCCTACTGTTCTAATGCCCCTGCCATCTTCCGGAGTGCCGCAGAGCGGTGGCTGATGGCGTTCTTGATGTGGGGTTCCATCTCTGCTAAGGTCATGGCATATTTCTCGTAATAGAAAATAGGGTCATACCCAAACCCGTCCTCCCCCTTGGGGGATTCGGTAATCCGTCCCGGGCATTCTCCCCGGAAGATTCGGGTAGGCTCCCCCGGACTTGCTACGGCAATCACGCAGACAAACTGTGCGGTCCGTTTTTGGCAGGGGACGCCCTCCAAAGCGGTCAGGAGCTTGTGGATATTCTCCCCGTCGGTGGCATTCTCCCCGGCATACCGTGCGGTGTAAACGCCGGGAGCACCGTCTAAATAGTCCACACACAGACCGCTGTCATCGGCAATGGTGGGTTTTCCGGTCAGGTTCATAATGGTTTCCGCTTTCTTAATGGCGTTTTCCTCAAAGGTGGTACCATCCTCAATGACATCCACATCCCCAACTCCGGCATCGGTCTGGGTCAGAATTTGGTACCCCTCTCCCAAAATGGCTTTGATTTCTTGCGCCTTATGGGCGTTTTTGCTGGCTAGAATGTATGTTTTCATAGGATTCTCCTTTCGTGCTTGAAAATTTGCGACCTTCGTCCATCAACCATCGTAGGGGAGGGTCTCCGTGCCCTCCCGTCAATAATGGGAATCGACTTGCGGGCGGATGATATCCGCCCCTACGATACCGGATCCCGCTTTGGGTTGTACGAATGTCCGTGGCAGATGGCAATGGCGAGGGCGTCGGCGGTGTCGTCCGGCTTGGGGACACTGTCTAAATTCAGCAGGAGCTTGACCATCTGCTGAACCTGTTGCTTTTCCGCCCTGCCGTAGCCGGCAACCGCCTGCTTGACCTGCAAGGGGGTGTACTCAAAGACCTTGACGTCATGCTGGAGTGCGGCAAGGAGGAGAATCCCTCTTGCCTGTGCCACATTGATAGCAGTGGTGCGGTTGGTGTTGAAGAAAAGCTCCTCGATTGCCATGAAGTCGGGGTGGTATTGTTCAATGACCCGGTTCAAATCATGGTAGATGGACAAAAACCGGTCAAATATGGGCGTTTTGGCGTCGGTGGTAATGGCACCGTAGTCCAAAACCCTAAAATGATTGTTCTTGTACTCCAAAACTCCGTACCCCACAATGGCAAACCCGGGGTCGATTCCTAAAATAATCATTCTTTTCACCTAAAATTCGTTAAATTTTTGGAATAAGACTTGAAAAACATGGGAGTCTGTTATATAATAATTCTATTGATAATGTTATTCTATCATAGTTTGGAGGAATTTACAATGGCAAAAGAAAAAGTTGTTCTGGCGTACTCGGGCGGTCTGGATACCTCGATTATTATTTCCTGGCTGATTGAGAACTACGACTACGAGGTAATCGCAGTCTGCGGCGATGTAGGTCAGGGCAAGGAGACGGACGGACTGGAGGAGAGAGCTCTTGCCAGCGGTGCGTCCAAAATATACATTGAAGACCTGCGTGACGAATACGTAGAAGATTTCATCTTCCCCACATTGAAAGCCGGTGCGGTTTACGAGGGTAAGTACCTGCTGGGTACCTCCCACGCAAGACCCATCATTGCCCGCCGTCTGGTTGAGATTGCGGAGCAGGAGGGTGCCGTTGCTATCTGCCACGGTGCAACCGGTAAGGGTAACGACCAGGTTCGGTTCGAGCTGACCATCAAGGCGTTAGCTCCTCATCTCAAAATTATTGCTCCCTGGCGTATCTGGGACATCAAGTCCCGTGAGGACGCTGTGGATTATGCAGAGGCACACGGCATCGAGATTCCGGTAACCAAGAAGGATTTGTATTCCAGAGACCGGAACATCTGGCATATCAGCCATGAGGGTATGGATTTGGAAGACCCGGCAAACGAGCCTCAGCTGGACAGCCTGCTGAAGCTGGGCGTGTCCCCCGAAAAGGCTCCCGACACCCCCACCTATGTTACCATTGGTTTTGAAAAGGGTGTTCCTGTATCCTTAGACGGCGTGAAGATGGCGGCTCGGCCTTTGGTAGAGAAGCTCAACGAGCTGGGCGGCGCCAATGGCATCGGTATTGCAGATATCGTAGAGGACCGTCTGGTTGGTATGAAGTCCAGAGGTGTCTACGAAACCCCGGGCGGTACCATTCTGTACACTGCACTGCAGGAATTGGAATATCTTTGCCTGGACAGAGATACCCAGTCTTTTAAGCGTCAGGCGGCAATCAAGTTCAGCGAACTGGTCTATGACGGTAAGTGGTACACCCCTCTCCGTGAGGCACTGTCCGCTATGGTAGATAACATGGAAGAAACCGTAACCGGCGAGGTTCGGTTAAAGCTGTATAAGGGCGTGGCATCTCCTGCCGGTGCCAAGTCCCCCTATTCTTTGTACAATGAGGATATCGCAAGCTTTGGCGACAGCGGCGAGCTGTACAGCCACAAGGATTCCGAGGGCTTTATTAACCTGTTCGGTCTGCCCCTCAAGGTCCGTGCTCTCATGAAGAAAAACAAGGCGTAAAGCCTTGACCAATGCCGGACATACTGTGATAAAGAGATATACCACAGTCGCCGGAGCCACGAAGACCGTGGAGAAAAATGGTACAACAAGGCGTAAAGCCTTAATATTGTAGGGGACGATGCCCACATCGTCCCTACATTTTTTAATTGTATTGTAAAGGAGTAAATAATTATGGCAAAACTATGGGGCGGTCGGTTTTCCAAAGCCACCGATACATTGGTAGACGATTTCAATTCTTCTATCCGCTTTGATGCCAGAATGTATGCTCAGGATATCTTAGGAAGTCAGGCACATGCAGAAATGCTGGGCAGGCAGGGGATTATCCCCAAGGAGGATGCAGCGTTAATCGTCAAGACCCTGGGCGAAATCAAAGAGGATATCGAACAGGGCAAGGTGGAGTTTTCCATTGATGCCGAGGATATTCACATGAATATCGAAACCATCCTGATTTCCCGTATCGGGGATGTGGGAAAGCGTCTTCACACCGGCAGAAGCCGGAACGACCAGGTTGCTCTGGATATTCGGATGTATTTGAGAGAAGAATTGGACGCCATTTCCCAAATGGTCAAGGAATTGCGGCTGGTTATTCTGGAAATTGCCAAGAAGAATCTGACAACCATCATGCCGGGGTATACGCATCTGCAAAAGGCACAGCCCATTACCCTCGCCCATCATGTGATGGCGTATTACGAGATGTTCCGTCGGGACGGGCAGCGGCTTTTGGATTGCAGAAAGCGGCTGAATGTAATGCCGCTAGGCAGCGGCGCCTTGGCGGGCACAACCTATCCTCTGGACCGGGATTTTGTGGCGGAAAAGCTTGGGTTTGACGGCATTACCCAGAATAGCCTGGACGGGGTTTCCGACCGGGACTTTGTCTGCGAGCTTGCCTTTGATTTGTCCCAGATTATGGTGCATATCAGCCGGTTCTCGGAGGAACTGATACTCTGGAGCTCCCACGAGTTTGGTTTTGTAGAGATGGACGATGCCTATAGCACCGGTTCCAGCATCATGCCGCAGAAGAAGAACCCCGACGTTGCCGAGCTTGCCCGTGGTAAGACGGGACGGGTGTTCGGCTCTTTGATGGGACTTTTAACCATGATGAAAGGACTGCCCCTTGCCTACAACAAGGATATGCAGGAGGATAAGGAGCAGATTTTCGATGCGGTAGACACCGTCAAGATGGTTCTGCCGGTCTTTGGAAAGATGCTCTCCACCATGGGAGTTCGGGAAGACAGAATGCTCCAGGGTGCCAAGGGCGGCTTTACCAATGCAACCGACGTAGCGGACTATCTGGTTAAGAAAGGCTTGCCCTTCCGGGATGCCCACGGGGTTGTGGGACGGATGGTGGCATATTGTATCCAAAAGGATACCGTCATTGATGCCCTCTCCATGGAGGAGATGAAAGATTTCTCCGATTTGATTGCCGAGGATATCTATGATGCCATTTCGCTTACCACCTGCGTCAACCAAAGAAAGATTGTTGGCGGCCCCGCCATGGAAACCATGAAGAGGGTCATTGAACAATACGAAAAAGAAGAACGATAAGAAAAAGGCATCCATCCGGATGTCTTTTTCAATATTGCTGATAAAAACAATCGTTTTCCACAATTTGAATCAATAAATGGATATGATTTGGCATAATTACATAGTTATCAACAGAAATATTATCGTAAAAATGGCTCATTTGGGAAATATATTTATCTGCGATTTTTCCGTACCGTGTCAGCACATTTTGCGGGACGTCGAGGACGCCGTCCCCTACAATGAATTTAGACAACAGCTGTTTTCGATCTTTGGTACATATGGTCACAAAATAGGCTCCGGGAGAGGAATAATCATATTCTTTCAATCGGGTGGGTTTACGTTTTGGTAATTCCATGGATGGATAGTCTCCTTGTTGCATGGGATGTGGATGTGGGAACGGGACGTCGAGGACGCCGTCCCCTACAATCTATCCGGATAAATTGCGGTAACTTACCGAATCTTGTTTGCCCGGCGTGGGAACTGGCTGGGGGTGGGTTTGTCTTTGGGGATGAGCACCAATTTCCGAACCATATCGCTTTCGGGGAGGGGTGCGGCAATCACTTGGGGTTTTCCGCCGCCCAGTGTTCCCAGCATGGGTCGTGCATCAGACAGCTCCTCATCGACCTCCTCTGCCTTAAGGGCGAGAAACTGTCCCCCTGTCTTTACCAGAGGCAGGCAATATTCCCCCAAAACCCGCAGGTTCGCCACTGCCCGGGAGGTTACCAAATCAAACTTCTCTCGGTACTTGTTGTCCTTGCCCAGTTCCTCGGCTCTACCATGGATGCAGGTTACGTTGGAGAGATTTAACTCTTTGCAGACAGTTTCCAAAAAGGTAATCCGCTTATTCAGGGAATCCACCAAGGTTACGTTCAAATCGGGGCGGATAATTTTCAAAGGAATCCCCGGGAAGCCGGCACCGGTGCCGATATCGGCAAGTGATGCGTTCTGGGGAAGTTCTATATGGTATAAGGGGAGAATGCTATCCAAAAAGTGCTTGACCGAGATACCGTCATCGTCGGTGATGGCGGTCAGGTTCATTTTCTGATTCCATTCCTTTAAGAGTGCCGAGTAGGCGGCAAACTGGGAAAGCTGGCCATCGGTTAGAGTGCCCCCAAGAGCAGCAACCCCCTGTTTGAATAAGGCTTCATTCATAGAAAAACCTCCTTTATCCATGAAAAAGGGGCGTATCCCAATGGATACGCCCCTTTCTGTTTGTTATTTATGCCTGAGGAGCATCTACAGGACATACGTTTGCGCAGTTGCCGCAGTCAATGCACTCGTCAGCATTGATTTCGTACTTTGCATCGCCTTCGGTAATGCAGGATACGGGGCACTCGCCGGCACAAACACCGCACTTAATGCAATCATCGTTGATTGTGTAAGCCATTCTGATTCACCTCACAAAATAATTTTCAAAATTACAACTATCATGATAATACATTTTTCGCTATTTGTCAAGAGGGTTTTCGTCCTGCAGGAAGAGTTCCTTGGTATAGGGTAGGGACAAGACCCAATCGCAGTAGGTGTGCCACTCCAAAAGCTTGTGGTTCCGCCGTGCAAAATACATATTGAGAAGATTCTCATAGTTCATGGTTACGGTTCGGGTCT
This sequence comes from Ructibacterium sp., assembly GCA_045606185.1. Classification (GTDB taxonomy): domain Bacteria; phylum Bacillota; class Clostridia; order Monoglobales; family Monoglobaceae; genus Ructibacterium. Next base: position 8,402 of record JAZURN010000005.1, on the reverse strand, counting down.
GGTTGTAGCTAGAGGGCAGAAGCTGAATCAGGTCATACCAGTCGGCTTTGTCCTTGGTTTCTATAAAGGAAAGGCGTTTTTCCTCCAAAAATCCTATGAATGTGGAGAGTGCCGCCAGGGCATCAATGCTCAACTGGTCATGGCTGAAGTCGGTCAGCTCAAAGGGCTTGCTGCAGAGCTTGTGCATGGTGCTGGTGGAGTTGGCAACGGTGCCAACCTTGTAGGTGTCAAATTCCTTCCACCAGTACATGGGAGCGGTAATGTCCACACAGACCAGAATCTGCCGAATGAACTTCCGGTGGTCGGACCCTGCCTTGCAGAGCCGTTTTGCCAAATCCAAATCGTTGGGACCTAATATGTAATTTCCGTCCTTGTCATAGCTGCTGTCCATTCTGTCCCAACTGTTCATGGGGTTTCTGGCACCTCGAATGGCACCATCAAAGTTCATAACCTGGGTTCTTTCAATCAATATCATGGGAAACACCTTCCAATCCTAAATATCCAAATTGATAACGGTGGAGGAGTAATCCTCGATAAACTTCCGTCGGGGTTCCACCTTATCGCCCATCAAAATGGTAAAGGTTTCATCTGCCTGTCGGGCATCCTCCAAGGTAACCTGAAGCATAATCCGGGATTCCGGGTTCATGGTGGTTTCCCAGAGCTGTTCCGGGTTCATCTCGCCGAGACCCTTGTACCGCTGGATGGTAGGCTGCTTGCCATCTTCCAGTCCAGAGAGAATCTCCTGGAGTTCGTCGTCGGTATAGGCGTACTTTTCAAACTTACCACGGCTGACCTTGTAAAGGGGCGGCTGGGCAATGTAGACGTGTCCTTCCTCAATCAACGGCCGCATATAACGGAAGAAGAAGGTCAGCATCAGGGTTCTGATGTGCGCACCGTCCACGTCGGCATCGGCCATGATGACAACCTTGCCGTAGCGGATTTTGGTAACATCAAAGTCTTCCCCGATACCGGCACCCAGAGCGGTAATAACCGGCATCAGCTTGTCGTTGCCGTAAACCTTGTCGATTCGGGTCTTTTCTACATTCAGCATCTTACCCCAAAGGGGCAGAATCGCCTGGAACCGCCGGTCCCGACCCTGCTTGGCAGAACCGCCCGCAGAATCTCCCTCGACGATATAGATTTCGGTGTAGGTGTTATCTCTGTCCGAGCAGTCGGCAAGCTTGCCCGGTAGGGTGCTGCTCTCTAGTGCACTCTTTCTTCTGGTGTTCTCTCTTGCCCGCTTTGCTGCCTCTCTTGCCCGGGATGCGGTAAGTGCCTTATCAACCACAATCTTAGCAATAGAGGGGTTTTCTTCGAAGAATTCGCCCAGCTTTTCGTTGACCATCTTTTCCACCATGGAACGAATTTCCCCGTTGCCAAGCTTGGTCTTGGTCTGTCCTTCGAACTGTGCCTCGGTAACCTTGACCGAGATGATACAGGTCAGACCCTCACGAACGTCCTCGCCTTTTAGGTTGTCGTCATTGTCCTTTAAGAAGCCGTACTTCTTGGCATAGTCGTTGATAACCTTGGTAAGAGCCGCTTTGTAGCCGGTCTCGTGGGTACCGCCCTCGGTGGTATTGATGTTGTTGGCAAAGCTGATAATATTTTCGCTATAGCCGTCGTTATACTGCATGGCAACCTCTGCCTCGCAGGTTTCCCGAACGGCATTTACGTAAATCACGTCGGGATGGATTGCCTCTTTGTTTCGGTTCTCGTATTCTACGAACTCCCGGATACCGCCGTTATATTGGAGAGAAACCTCACGATTTGCCTCGGGGGCGTCAGGTCTGGCATCCTTTAGGATAATTTTAATGCCGGCGTTTAAGAACGCCTGTTCCCGCAGACGAAGAAGGAGGGTATCGAAGTTATAAACCAACTCCTCAAAAATCTCCCCGTCCGGCTTGAAGTGAACCTTGGTTCCGGTCTTGTCGGTGGTACCGATGACCTTCAGTGCCTCGCACCGGTGCCCCCGCTCGTATCGCTGATAGTGAACATTGGTACCGTCGCAGATTTCCACCTCCAAAAAGACGGAGAGGGCGTTTACTACCGACGCACCAACGCCGTGAAGACCGCCGGATACCTTGTATCCGCCGCCGCCGAACTTACCGCCGGCGTGGAGCTTGGTAAAGACCAGTTCTACTGCCGGAATCCCCTCTTTGGGGTGGATGCCGGTGGGGATACCACGACCGTTATCGGTTACGGTAATGGAATTGTCCTCCTCAATGACGACCTCGATTTCGGTACAGTAGCCCGCCAACGCCTCGTCGATGGAGTTATCCACAATCTCGTAAACCAGGTGGTGTAAACCCCGGCTCGTGGTGGAGCCAATGTACATACCCGGACGCTTCCGAACCGCCTCCAGACCCTCCAGAACCTGAATTTGGTTTTCGTCGTATTCGGTTGCTACCGGAACACTGGTCATATGCTCCTCGGTTAAGGAGATGTTCTTTTGCTCTTCTGCCATGGTAGAATCAAGCCTTTCTGACCCGTAGAATCGAAATGCCCCAATGTCTTACCTCGGGTCGTGTAAGACGGCAATGTAAAATTTCGTTATTGATACCGCTGGGCACGTCCTGCCAGGGTTTTGGAAGAAATGTTGGTAATATAAATGACCGATTGCCCGTCAATTTCGCAGAGGACAAAGGTCTTGGGAAGCTCCTCGGAGACATTCCGGACAAAGCCTTCCTCCTCAACAATCTTTAAGAAGTCCTTGGTGTTTTTGGACATGGAGGTGCTCTCCAAATCTAAGATTGCAATAATATTCTTGGTATTAACGACGGTGTCGCTGCCTAAGTGTAGGTACATGATGGAACCCTCCAATCGTGCTTCAAAATTCAGCAATCTTTGCCTGTCGCTGCAATGGCAAATGTCAGTCATGTACCACTAGTACACTCCTGCCATTTTCCATCTTGCGTCAAACAAATCTCACTAAATTTTCCGCGCACTTCATCGTGCTTCAAAATTCAGCAATCTTTGCATTCAATTTTATATCGTAGGGGAGGGTCTCTGTGCCCTCCCGATGGGATTGGGAATCGGTATGCGGGCGGATATTATCCGCCCCTACACGTGCAATACCGCCCTGCCTTCTTCCACATGGAACAATCTGGCATCCTGTCCTAACTCAAAGCCGTCGGTGTCGGTGCAGGTAATGAGAATCTGCATATCCCGAATGTGATTTAAGATAAAGCTCCGGCGTTTCTTGTCCAGCTCGCTCATGATATCGTCCAGCAGGAGCACCGGTAAATCCCCGGTTTCCTCTTGAATCAAGGCAACCTCGGCGAGCTTTTGAGAGAGAACAATGGTCTTTTGTTGACCCTGGGATGCGTATAGCTTGGCATCCGTGCCGTTAACCCAGTAGCCAATATCCTCCCGATGAGGGCCTATCATAGCCTCTCTGGCATCCAGCTCCCGTTTTTGGGAATCGCCGAGTTTCTGAAAAAGCCTTTCTCTGATTTGGGGAATATCCAACCCCGTAGTATCTCCAATACAGGAATAATACTTGAGTTCCAGAGATTCCTTGCCACCGGAAATCTCCTTTTGAAGAGCGGCAGCAAGGTTGCCGATTTGCTTAATGTACTCGGTGCGGTAGGCTATCAGCTCTGCTGCCACCGAGGCTAGTTTTTCGTTTAAAATCTCCAGCATGGGGAGATTGGGTTTGTCCATTTTATAAAGGGCGTTCTTGCTCTCGGTCAATTTCTTGGCATCGGATAACGCCGAAAAATAGCGGGGACGCAGCTGGCTAATGAGAATGTCCAGATTCTTCCGCCGCATTTTGGGGCCATCTTTGACCAGACCCAGATACTCGGGGCCGAAATAGACGACCCGGAACCGTCCTACCAGCTCGCTGTTCTTCCGGACGGGAACCTCATTCAAAGTGACCTGCTTCCGGCGGCTTTTAAAAAGCTGCATCTGGGCGGTCAATTCCCGCTCTCCGTCAAAAAACTCCAGGGTCAGGGATGCCTCCTCCTGCCCGTGGCGAATCAATTCGCTGTCCTTATGGGCACGGTTGGCTTTTCCCATGGAGAAGAGGTAGATTGCCTCTAGAATGTTGGTCTTTCCCTGGGCATTGTCCCCGAAGAGAATGTTGATACCATCTCCAAATTCTAAGGTCTGCTCCTGGTAGTTTCGAAAATTGGTTAAGGTCAGCCGTCTTGCCTGCATCAGTCAGCCTTAAGCCGCAGGGGCAGAATCAGGTAGAGGAAGTCCTCCTCCCCGGCGCCCTTGGGCGGAACAATTACCAAAGGACTGGTGGGACTGTTGAACTGCAGCCGAACGGTTTCGGTGTCCACCACCCGGAATGCCTCTAACAAATAGCGGTTGTAAAAGCCGATTTCCAAAGAGGCGTCTTTGATGTCAACGGGGATGTTATCATCCACCGAGCCTGCCATGGTAGAGCAGGAAATATTGATGTTGCCGTCCTCAATCTGGAACTTTACGGGACTTTTTACAAGGTCGTTTAAGATAATCAAGGAGGCACGCTGAATCGACTCGTTCATCTTCGCTGCCGAACAGGTCAGTTCGATGGAGCTTTCCTTGGGGATAACGCTCTGGTAGTTCATATAGTTGCCCTCAATCAGCCGGGTTACCATCCGGTACCCGTCAAAGAGAAAGATGGCGTGTCTGCCGGTGGCGTCAATCCGGACAGGTTCTTCCCCGTCGCTCAAAATCCGGGAAAGCTCTCCCAAGGATTTGCCGGGAATAATCATCCGCTTTTCCTCAAAGTCGTTCTTTAAGGTGGCACGGCGAAGTGCCATCCGGTACCCGTCCAGGGCAACCATGGTAAGGCCGGTATTCTGGATTTCCAGAAGACAGCCGGTTAAAATCGGGTTGTTGTCGGTGGTTGCAACGGCGAACATGGTCTTTGCAATCATCTCTTTCAAAAGTCCGCCGGGCAGACTGATGGAATAGTCGGAATCCACCACGGGAAGCTCAGGGAAGTCCCCGGCAGGAATCCCGGCAATCTCAAACTTGGCGGCACCGCTTTTGATAAGGGCGACATTCTTCTCGTTGACCTCAATGCTAATCTGGTCAGCGGGAAGGGTCCGAATAATGCCGGCAATCATCTTGGCGTTTAATACCACCTCGCCGGGGACGGCAACGGTAGCGGCAATCTTTGCCTCAATGCCGATTTCCAAATCGTTTCCCATCAGGGTCAGGGTGCCGTTGGCCTCTGCCCGGAAGCAGATGCCCTCCAAAACAGGCAGACTGCTGTGCCCGGATACCGCCCGGGAAACCACACCGATTGCCTCGTTTAATCTGTCTCTTTCGCACAGGATTTTCATGGCCGAAATCCTCCTTGTTTTTGTATTTCCAAAAGGTCTAAAATTGCTCCCAATAGTCCCTTTTATTATATCACAATGGAAGAAATAGGGCAAGCATTTTTTGCAAAAAACTTACCCTAAAATGTTACCTGTGGTATGCCGTAGGGGTCGGCGGTTCCCGACGCCCCGTTGGTTTTTCGTTACGGCAGGCGGGACGTTCGTGAACGTCCCCTACAACCTATTCCATGAGGAATATTGCAACGACAAAAAAGGAACGACCCATAGGCCGTTCCCTACAAATGTTTTTTGGTATTGGGTAAAGCATCACGCTTTTTTAAGCCTGGCTGTCAATCAGGGCAAAAGAAATTTCCCCCTTGGCAGCAACGTCCTCGCCCACATAGGCACAGACTTCTGCCTTGCCCATCATACCCCGCATCTTGGTCAGCTCCGCCTCCAAACGGAGGGTTTCTCCGGGGACCACCTGATGCCGGAACTTAAAGTTATTGATGCCGGTAAAGACGGCAAGCTTCCCTTTGTTGGCAGGGTCGCCCAAAATGACAACGGCGCCCACCTGTGCCAAGGCTTCGCAAATCAGGACGCCCGGCATAATGGGCTGGCCGGGAAAGTGCCCCTGGAAAAATGGCTCGTTCATGGTAACGTTCTTGATGCCAACCGCCTTTTTTCCCGGCTCTAAATCAAGAATCTTATCCACCAGCAAAAAGGGATACCGGTGGGGAATGGTGTTCATAATCTCCTGGATGTTCATTTCCATAGGTTTAGCTCTCCTTTGCTTCGGCGCCCAGATAGGCGTCCAGTATATCCTGATTATCCATGGCGATTCCGGTCCCCAGTGCCACACAGGTTTCTGGCTCGTCTGCCACAACGGTTTTGATGCCGGTTTCGGTAGAAATCAGCCGGTCTAAACCGTAAAGAACTGCACTGCCGCCGGTCAAAAGAATACCCCGGTTGCTGATATCTCCCACCAGCTCCGGCGGGGTCTCTTCCAGAACGTTCCGAATTTCGTCCACAATGGACATGATGGTTTCAAACATGGCATCGTAGACCTCGTCCGAGGTAACCTGAATGGTCTTGGGCAACCCCGAAATCAAGCTCCGTCCCCGAACGTCCATGGCAAGGAGCTTGTCCCGTTTCCGGGCACAGCCAATCTTGATTTTGACATCCTCGGCGGTTCGTTCTCCAATCAAAATATTATATTTTTTCCGTATGTAACGGATAATGGCATCGTCTAAATTGTTTCCGGCAATTTTGAGGGAACGGCTGGTCACAATGCCGCCAAGAGACAACACCGCAATATCGGAGGTTCCCCCGCCAATGTCTGCCACCAGACTGCCGCAAGGCTGGGTCAGGTCAACGCCCACGCCAAGTCCCGCCGCCAGAGGCTCCTCAATCAAATGTACCTTTCTTGCGCCTGCCTGCATTCCCGCATCAATGACAGCGCGCTCCTCTACCTCGGTAACCCCGCAGGGAACCGAAATGACAACCCGAGGCTTTAACAGGCTGGCAAAAAAGCCTCGCCGGGTCAGCCGTTGCAGATAATACCGAAGCATCCGCTCGGTTACGGTATAATCAGAAATAACGCCCTCCTTGAGAGGACGAACTGCTACAATATTCCCCGGGGTTCTGCCCAGCATCTGCTGTGCTTCCCGACCCACTGCCAAAAGCCGGTTGGTATCCTTGTCCACCGCCACAACCGACGGCTCCCGGACAACAATGCCCCGTCCTTTCACATAAAAAAGTATGGTCGATGACCCCAAATCTATTCCAATGTCCTGTCCAAACATGTGATTTTGTGCTCCTTTTTAATATTACAAACGTGTTACAAGTGTGTTACAAAATGATTTTACACTATCTTGGAAAGCGTGTCAATGGTTTCGACAGAATATTTTAAAAAATTGTGCGTGAAAATTCGGTAATCGTTGTCCCCATGGAAAGGTGCAAAAATATTGGGAGGGCATAGAAGCCCTCCCCTACAATTATTCAAATTGACTCTCGTGCATGGGGAAGAAATCAAATCTCGGCTCTAGGAACTTCAGCTCATGCGCCTTACCATCTACGAAATCATAGAGGGTATCGAAGATTCGGTTCCAATCCCAGAACTCCTCGCCTAAGTTCAAATAATCAAGCAAAAGCTCGGTTCCTTCCGGAGCCACCGGATGCATCAGCACGGTAGCTACTCTTACCATGTGGAAGACATCCCGGAGCACCTGCATCCGCAGTTCGTTGTTGTCCTCCTTGTCGGCGACGGCAATGTTCTTTGCCCAGTACTTATTAGCGTTCCGGATATAGGTATCCATCAGGCTCATGACCGAATGGAACTCCTGCCGGTACATAAACCGCTCGAACTTCAGGATGGTTTCCTTACCCTCTTTGAGCACGTCTTCGGAAATCTCTCCAAAGGGGAGCTTGCCCTCGTTGTATTTCTGGGCGGTATAGAAACAGGAACGTGCTACCCGGTTAAAGACATTGGAGAGGAGCTTGCCCTCTTTTAATACCGGGTCGGCATCCTTTTCGTTTGCAATGGGGTTTAAGGGCTTGGGCTGGAAGCTGACGCTCTTTAAGCCAAGGCCCAGACTCAAAAAGTGTGCCCGAAGCTGTTCTGCGGTGTAGTAATTCAGCAAATCCTCTGCCATGGGCGGTTTTACCGCACCGCTGGAGCTTGCTTTTTTGTTCAGGAACAGAATATGGTTGTTGGCAACCAAGGTAGGCAGGGTCAGCTGACCGTCCTTGGGGGATGCGGTCAGGACGTCCTTTTTGCCCTGGGTCGCCATAAAGAGAACCATCTCGGCAATGCCGTAGAAATAGATGTTGTCCTGTCCCATAAACTGGTAAACCCGTGCGTCCTCACTACACCAGAACTTTTTCCATTCGTCATCACTCTTGCCGATGCTCTTTAGATAGGTTTTGGTAAAGGAGATGGGTGCCCAGAGGGATTCCGGCCATACCCATACTGTCAGATCCTCGCCGTCCGCTTCAAATTTCGGCGCAGGTACGCCCCATTCAATATTGCCTGTCAGACGGAACGGAACGAGCGTCTTGCCGGTACGGTAACGAATGCCGTTCTTTGTCAGAATGCGGCATGCCTCATCACAGTCGGGGAGATCCTGAAATTCGATTGTAAAG
>JAZURN010000004.1:0-23142 GCA_045606185.1 Ructibacterium sp. | reverse complement strand
CCGGTGAAACCGGTGCAGGTAAGTCCATCCTGATTGATTCGATTAACATGGCATTGGGCGAACGCACCGACCGTGATTTGATTCGTACCGGAGCAGAAACAGCATCGGTTGATGCAGTGTTTGAACCGGGAGTGATTGCGGAAAAGAAACTTCTGGAAATGGATATTGAAACGGAGGATGGACTTCTCTATATCAGTCGCCAGATTGGGGTTGATGGAAAAAGCCGTTGCCGTATCAATGGACATATGGTTCCTTTGAGCCAATTAAAAGAGGTTGCTGTACATCTTTTGTCAATTCATGGACAAAATGACAATCAAAGTATTTTATCGCCCAAATCTCATTTGGGGTTTGTTGACAGCTACGGGGATTATCAGGAGTTGCTCATTGCTTATCGGCAGCAGTACGATACCGTGATGGAAGTTCGAAAAGAACTTTCTCAACTTTTGACTGATGAAGATGAAAAAGAACGCCGGATTGACCTTCTGAATTACCAAATCAATGAAATATCAAGTGCTGACTTAAAAGATGGCGAGGAAGAAACCCTCCTTGAACGCAGGGAGTATCTTACCCATTTTGAAAGTATTCTGGAAAATACCGGTAAGGCGTATCATGCCCTATACGGAAACGAAGACGCCTCATCGGCATATGACCAGATTTTTGATGCAGTACATCATCTTGAACGGGTAGCGGGTATCAATGAAACCCTGAACGGGTATTATCAAACCCTTCATTCGGTTTTGGCTGACGTGGAGGACATCACGCATGAACTGAAATCCTATCTTGAGAATATTGATTTTCAACCCAATGAGCTAGATTTGATTGAGGAACGGCTGCAGCTAATTTCCAATTTGAAGCGAAAATACGGCGGTTCAGTTTTGGAAGTACTTGCTTATCTTGACAATGCTACTGCAGAAGTATTCAAGATAGAAGACAGTGATGCAGAGCGAGAGAAGCTGCAAAAGAAACTGGAGGAAGAAGAGGGAAAGCTATCGCTTCTTGCCAAGGAACTTTCTGGATGTCGAAAAGATACGGCGATTGAACTCCAAACGGCAATTATGCAGGAGCTTTCTGATTTGGATATGCAAAAGATGCGGTTTTCGGTTTCCATCGAGTCTATGGAGGAAGATGGGAAACCGCACTATACCAAAACCGGTTGTGACCGGGTAGAGTTTTTGATTTCTGCTAATCCTGGCGAGGCATTAAAGCCCCTTGCTAAAATTGCGTCTGGTGGCGAAATGTCTCGAATTATGCTTGCCATCAAATCGGTTTTAGCAGACGGCGACCCGGTAGAAACACTGATTTTTGATGAGATTGATACCGGGGTCAGTGGCCGTGCAGCACAGAAGATTGCGGAAAAAATTTGTATGCTTGCAAAGAATCATCAAATTTTATGTATTACCCATCTGGCACAGATTGCAAGTATGGCAGATGTTCATTTTTACATAGAAAAGACGTCTAATGAGGAGCATACCCGTACTATGGTTACCCCTCTTTTGGAACAGGAACGAAAGCAGGAGCTTGCCCGAATTATCGGTGGTGTTATGATTACTGACTTGACGCTCCAGGCGGCACAGGAAATGTTGGATATGGCATCTTCTATCAAAGAAAGGCGCTGATTTATGATGGCAATGGAGCAAACCGGCTATGTGGCTCGAATAGAGAATGGAATTGCAAAAATACGGGTGGATAGGGAATCTGCTTGTGGAGGGAACTGCGGCGCATGTCATGGCTGTCCCCAGACTGCGGTTATGGTTTCTTATCCCAACGATTTGGAAAAACCTTTTGAAGTTGGGGAAGAGGTCCGTATTCTGATGCCAACAGAAAAGTTTTTTTTAGGAATGTTGAAAAGCTATGGCGTTTTAATCTTTGTTGTACTGGCAGGTTCGATATTAGGATACAACCTCACGAAAACCGAGGAGTTCGCAGTCCTTGGAGCATTTTTAGGGCTACTGCTTGGGGGCGGGTTAGTTCATCTGCTCTCTAAAAAAGCTGATACGGATATCGTGGTACAACGAATGGACAAACAGGAGGATGACAATGAGAAAACCGAAACGAATTAGTATTTTTCTTGGACATTACGGCAGCGGAAAAACCGAGCTTGCTGTAAATTATGCCCTATATTTACGGAGTCTTGGGAAAAAGGTTGTTGTGATAGATTTTGATTTGGTAAATCCGTATTTCCGTACCAAGGATGCGGAGGAGTTATTTGAGGAAAACGGTATTTCCCTGATTGCATCGCCCTTTGCCAATACCAATCTGGAAAACCCTACGCTCCCTGCTGAAATCTTCAGTGTTTTTGAGGATAAAGAGGTCTATGCTATCTTTGATGTGGGTGGCGGCGAGGATGGCGCAATTCCCTTAGGTTATTACCACCAACAGTTGGCAGGGGAAGATTGTGATGTCTTTTTTGTCCTGAATCAGCGAAGATTATTGACTGCTGATTTGGAGGGGGCGCTAGATGCCTATGGAGAAATCGCATCGGTTGCCCGAATCGGGATAACCGGACTGATTAACAATACCCATTTGAAAGAGGAAACAACGTCGGAAATGCTTCTGGAAGGACAAGAACTTGCAAATCAAGTGGCTAGTGCTTTACAGATTCCGGTGGTCTATATCAGCGGAAGCAAAAAGATGCTGGATGCATTGCCAAAAGAATATGAGCATTTGAAATTTCCGATTCAGTTTTATATCAATCTAATGTTTTAAGGAGGAAGAGAAAATGGCTAAAGTTACATTCCGCGAGGAAAGATGTAAAGGTTGTGAACTGTGTACCACAGTTTGTCCCAAGAAGATTATCGTGATGGATGTAGAAAAGATTAATGAAAAAGGCTTTCATCCTGCAACGATAACCGACCAAGAACAGTGCATCGGTTGCGCATTTTGTGCTACCATGTGTCCTGATTGCGTAATCAAAGTGGAAAGATAGGAGGAATCAACATGGAAAAGAAAGTATTGATGAAAGGAAACGAGGCTTTGGCAGAGGCGGCAATCCGGTGCGGATGTCGGCACTTCTTTGGCTATCCCATTACTCCCCAGACAGAACTCGCTGCCTACATGGCAAAGCAGATGCCCAAACGTGGCGGTGTGTTTCTTCAGGCAGAAAGTGAAATTTCGGCTATTAACATGGTTTACGGTGCGGCTGGCTCCGGTGCCAGAGTTATGACCAGTTCTTCCAGCCCTGGTATTAGCTTAAAACAGGAAGGTATCTCCTACATAGCAGGTGCAGATCTCCCCTGCGTTGTTATCAACATTGTTCGTGGTGGTCCTGGACTTGGCGGTATTCAACCTTCCCAGTCGGACTACTTCCAGGCAACCAAGGGCGGTGGCCACGGAGATTATCGTCTTTTGGTTTATGCTCCCTCCTCGGTACAGGAGATGGCAGATTTGGTCGAAAAGGCTTTTGATAAGGCTGATGAATATCGGATGCCGGCAATGATTATGGGCGACGGTATGCTGGGACAGATGATGGAACCGGTTTCCTTTAAGCCGGAACGTGATCTTTCAACTATGCCAGAGAAACCCTGGGCAACCACCGGTACCGGCATGAAGAGAAAGAAGAATATTATTAACTCTCTCTACCTGACTCCGGATGAACTGGAAAAGCTGAACAACGAAAGACAGATGCGGTATGAAACCATTAAGCAGAATGAAGCAATGGTAGAAGAGTACTGCACCGAAGACGCAGAGCTGATTCTGGTAGCTTATGGTACCATTGCAAGAATTGTAATGTCTGCGGTAAACTCCTTGCGGGAAGAGGGCTACAAGGTTGGTTTGATTCGTCCTATTACCCTATGGCCTTTCCCATCAGAAACCATCGCAAAATATGCGGATTCTGTCGATGCCTTTCTGGCTGTGGAAATGAGCCAGGGTCAGATGATTGAAGATGTTCAGTTGGCGGTTAACGGTAAAGCACCTGTCTATTTCTATGGCAGAAACGGTGGCATGATCCCCGATCAGGATGCCATTGCTGAACAGGTAAAGCAGTACTTGAAGAAATAAGAGAAAGGAGCCGATAGAAATGGCAGTTGTATTTGATAGACCCCATGCACTCAGCGATGTCCCCCTTCATTATTGCCCCGGTTGTACTCATGGTATTATTCACCGTTTGGTAGCTGAAGTGATTGATGAGCTTGGCATGGAAGGAAAGGCGGTTGGCGTTGCACCGGTTGGCTGTAGTGTCATGGCTTATGATTATTTTGAGTGTGATATGCAGGAGGCAGCTCATGGACGTGCTCCGGCAGTTGCGACAGGCGTTAAGAGAGTTCATCCTGATAATCTGGTATTTACCTATCAGGGGGATGGCGATTTGGCGGCAATCGGTACTGCTGAGACCGTTCATGCCGCAGCAAGAAGCGAAAATATTACCATTATCTTTGTTAATAATGCAATCTATGGTATGACTGGCGGCCAGATGGCGCCTACCTCTTTGGTTGGTCAGGTAACCCAGACCACTCCTTATGGCAGAAAGGTGGAAAACCAGGGATATCCTATCCAGATGTCCGAAATGCTCTCTACCTTGCGTGGTGCATCTTATATTGAAAGAGTTGCGGTAGATACCATTCCCAACATCAAGAAGGCAAAGGCAGCCATCAAGAAGGCGTTCCAGTGCCAGATTGACAAGAAAGGATTTTCTATGGTAGAGGTGCTATCCACCTGCCCCACCAACTGGGGTATGAGTCCTGATGAGGCGCTGAACTGGCTTCGTGAAAACATGATGCCCCAGTATCCTCTGGGCGTTTACTGCGACCGTTTGACAGAGGAGGATGCGAAATGATGAAGAAGATTATTTTTGCAGGTTTTGGCGGACAGGGTGTTTTGTTCGCTGCAAAGACTCTTGCCTATGCCGGAATGGATGCAGGAATGCAGATTTCCTGGCTCCCGTCTTACGGACCTGAAATGCGTGGCGGTACGGCAAACTGTTCCGTTATCCTTTCGGATCAGCCCATTGGCTCTCCTGTTATTTTGCAGCCGGATGTCCTGATTGCTATGAACAAACCGTCTTTGGAAAAGTTCGAAAACACAGTTGCTCCGGGTGGCGTTATTGTTCTGGACAGTTTCCTGATTGACCAGAAGGTAAAAAGGGATGATGTAACCGTTATCTATATTCCCGCAAAGCAGTTGGCAGAGGAAGCCGGAAAAGCTAGCCTTGGTAACATGGTAATGCTGGGGGCAGCTGTTCGCCATGGAGAACTTCTCCGGAAGGAATTGCTGGATAAGAGTATGGTAGACCACACTCCGGCATCCAAAGCGGCACTGGCTGAACTGAACCAGAAAATGATTGACATTGGATATAACTTCGAGTAATTTTTAACGAGAAACGGTGGGATTGAGTGAAATGTTGCTTTCCATAGATGGACTCAACAAAAGCTTTTCCGGAAAACAAATTTTGCGTAACGTTTCTTTATCGATTGAAGAAAAGGTGCGTTATGGTCTCATTGGCGTAAATGGAGCAGGGAAATCTACCCTGCTCCATATTCTCATGGGCGAACTTGATTCCGATGCCGGTGAAATATTCCGGAGTAGCAATCTTACTGTGGGCTATTTGAAGCAGAATTCAGGATTAGAACGCAATAGCACAATTATCGAAGAAATGCGAAAGGTATTTTCGGATGTGCTTCGTACAGAAGAAAAGCTTCGGGAGCTGGAATCCTCTATGGCAGGAATCGAAGAGGATTCGTTAGAATATAGGAGAATTGCTCAGGAATATGCCAAAAAGCAGGCGTATTTTGACAGCCGGGACGGCTACCAGATTGATGTCAAAATCAAGACTATTTTAAACGGTATGGGTTTTATGGACAAGGATTTGGATACCGAAATTCATACCTTGAGTGGCGGAGAGAAAACCCGTCTTGCCATCGCCCGACTCCTTCTGGAAGAACCAAACCTGTTGATTTTAGATGAACCCACCAATCATCTGGATTTTAAGACATTAAACTGGCTGGAAAACTATCTTTTGACCTATAACGGGTCTGTCCTGGTGGTTTCCCATGACCGGTACTTTCTGGATAAATTGGTGCAACAGGTTTTTGAAATTGAGCGGGGCGTTCTTTATACCTACAAAGGGAATTATTCTGCCTATCTCAAACAGAAAGAAGAACGGATTTTGCGACAAACCAAGGAATATGAGGAACAGCAAGCAGAAATTGAAAAGCTGCAAACTTATGTGGACAAGAATATTACAAGAGCTTCTACTTCAAATAGTGCCAAATCCAGACAAAAAATGCTGGAGAATATGGAATTGATTGAAAAGCCAGAGGGAGATATCAAACCTATCCATCTGCGTTTTGAAACTACTAAAGAACCATACAAAGATGTTTTGACCGTTCAGGATTTGGAACTTATGGTAGGTGAAGAAAAAAAGGTTCTTTGTAGTCATATTCATCTTGAGGTCAAGCGTGGCGAGAAGATTGCCATTATTGGAGAAAACGGAATTGGTAAATCCACTTTTTTAAAAACAGTACAAGGACTCCTGCCTCAATCCCAAGGGGAATATATTTGGGGCAGAAACACCAGCATCAGTTACTACGAGCAGGAAAACCTAAACCTGAACCCAGAAAATCTTGCCATTGATGAGCTATGGGATCGGTTTCCTCATATTCCGGAGGCACAGATTCGTCGGATTTTGGGGAGCGTCAGGCTGACCAAAGAGGATGTGTTTAAGCCAGTTAAGGTCATCAGCGGCGGCGAAAGAGCAAAACTTGCTTTTTGTATCTTGATGTTGGAAAAGTCCAATGTTATGCTTTTAGACGAGCCAAGTAACCATTTGGATTTGCCCTCCAAAGAGGTGCTGGAGCAGGCACTTTGTGATTATGATGGAACTATGCTTTTTGTGTCCCATGATAGATATCTGCTGAACAAAATTCCTGATAAAATTATCGAGATGACCCGGAATGGGATTACAGTTTATGAAGGAAATTATGATTATTATTTAGAACGGCAACAGTTCTTTTCGGATAACCGAAAAGAAGCAGCAGCTGTCACACCGGAAAAAAGGAAGAAAGGTTCTTCTTACAAAGGAAAGGAACAACGTAAGGCCGATGCCAGGCGGCGTGCCAGAATCAAAGAATTGGAAGAGCAGATTGCATGGCTGGAAAAAGAAATTGGAATTCTTCAGGATGAATTGACAGAGGAAGAAGTCTACACCGATTATCAGCTCGCAACGGAAAAAACGGTTAAGATTGAAGAAAACTCCAAAAAACTGGATGCTTTTTACGAAGAATGGGAGATTTTGCAGGATGAAGAGGAGGCGTAAGCATGGCAGCGGGGAATCAATGTGATTTTTGTAAAAACTACATATTTGATGAAGAATATGATGGGTATATCTGCCTGGTTGCTATGGATGAAGATGATGTCTACCGCATTCGTTCCAGGCAAGGTTGTCCCTACTATCAATCGGATGATGACTATTTGATTGTACGAAAGCAAAAATAAAAAAGAGGTCGTTTTCGACCTCTTTTTTTTATGGGTTTTACACCTTAGTAATGGAAATAGCAACTTTTTCTCCATTGATATTCCATTCTTTTGCATTTGCCGATTCTTCGGTTGTCATGCTATCTGCAAGAAGTTGTGCCTTGATTTCTGCTTCATTTGCGGCAACAATTTCAGCAATC
Source organism: Ructibacterium sp. (assembly GCA_045606185.1). Taxonomy (GTDB): domain Bacteria; phylum Bacillota; class Clostridia; order Monoglobales; family Monoglobaceae; genus Ructibacterium. Next base: position 15,532 of record JAZURN010000004.1, on the reverse strand, counting down.
TTGGAGCTGCCAGAGAACTGAACCAGAATCCGGTCGGTTACCTCAAAGCCGCTTTCTTTCCGCATGGTCTGTACCTTGCTAATGAATTCCCGGACAAAGCCTTCCTCAATCAAAGCATCGGTCAGGTTGGTATCAAGAACAACAGTAAAGCCTTGGTCACTGTCAGATACAAAGCCGTCCTTTTGATTGGTTTCAATTAGGACATCATCTTTGGTAATTTCAACATCGGTTCCTTCTACCGTAAACTTTAGAATGCCATTGTTCAGGGTTTCCATCACAGTTCCGCCGTCCATTTTGGCAATTTCATCAAAGATAGGACGCATTAGCTTACCATACTTGGGACCCATGGTGCGCATTTGGGGCTTAAAGTTGTAAGAAATAAACTCGCTTGCATCGTTGGTAACGGCAACCTCCTTGATGTTGAGCTCTTCCAAAATGATGTGGGTGTAAGCAGCATTGATGGGTTCGCTGCTTTGGATATAGAGCTTGGAGAGAGGCTGACGGTTTTTGATGCTTGCCTCGTTTCGGCATGCACGACCCAGTTCCACAATCTTGCGAATGCCATCCATATCCTTTTCAATTTCAGGGAAATTAAATTCTGGATTCACGGTAGGATAATCGCAAAGATGGACGCTTTCTTTGGCAGATGCATCCACCGAGAGAACCAGATTTTGATAAATCTGTTCAGTCATAAAGGGGATAAACGGAGCACACAGTTTGGAGAATTCAACCAAGGTGGTGTACAAGGTCATATAAGCACTGATTTTATCTTCGGTCAGCTCGCTGCTCCAGAACCGGGCACGACAGCGACGAACATACCAGTTACTCAATTCATCGGTAAATTCGTTGATGGCACGGGTTGCCTCGGTAATTTTGTAGTCATTTAAGTTCTTATCTACGGTTTCAATGACATGATTCAGTTTAGAGAGAATCCATTTATCCAGAACTGCCAGTTTGGAAACATCAAGCTGGTGTTTTGTGGGGTCAAACTGGTCAATTTCTGCATAGAGAACATAGAATGCATAAGTATTCCAAAGGGTTCCCAGGAATTTTCGCTGGGATTCGGACACATTCTTTGCAGAGAATCGGTTGGGAAGCCAGGGAGCGGAGTTGGAGTAGAAGTACCAACGCACAGCATCGCTGCCTTGGTCGTTCAAAATATCCATAGGCAGAATGACATTGCCCTTGTGTTTGCTCATTTTGATACCCTTGTCGTCCTGAACGTGTCCCAGAACTACAACATTTTTATAGGGGGACTCGTCAAAGAGGAGGGTGGAGATTGCCATTAGAGTATAGAACCAACCACGGGTCTGGTCGATAGCCTCACTGATGAAGTTTGCCGGGAAGTTCTGCTCGAAAAGTTCCTTGTTCTCAAAGGGATAATGCCATTGTGCAAAGGGCATGGAGCCAGAGTCAAACCAGCAGTCAATGACCTCGGAAACACGAGTCATTTCGCCGCCACATTCCGGACAACGGAGCTTGACCTGATCCACATAAGGCTTGTGAAGCTCAATGTCGTCAGGACAATCAATTCCCATTTCTTTTAATTCAGCAATGGAGCCAATGACGTGACGATGTCCACAGCTACATTCCCAGATGGGAAGAGGAGTGCCCCAATAACGGGAACGGGAAAGACCCCAGTCAATAATATTTTCCAGGAAGTTTCCAAACCGTCCGTGCTTGATGTTATCCGGCAACCAGTTGACAGTTTCGTTGTTCTTTAAAAGCTTATCCCGAACTGCAGTCATCTTGATAAACCAGGTGTCACAAGCATAATACAAAAGCGGAGTATCACAGCGCCAGCAGAAAGGATAGCTATGTTCAAATGGAATAACAGCAAAGCACTGATTCCGTTCCTTTAAATCACGAATGACCAGTTTGTCAGCATCCTTGACGAAAAGACCACTCCACTCGCCGGTTTCTTCGATAAAGTTACCCTGAGTGTTAACATGACAGATAAAGGGAAGATCATGTTCCTTGCAGACACGGGAGTCGTCCTCGCCGAATGCCGGAGCAATATGAACAATACCGGTACCATCGTCCATGGTAACATAGTTGTCGGCAATAATGTAATGTGCTTTACCGTCAGGCTTTACAAAGTTATAAAGAGGTTCGTATTCCAGACCGCAAAGGTCAGTGCCGATGTAGGATTCCAGTTCGGTTACTTTCTGGTCGCCAAAAACCTTTTCTACCAAAGCTTTTGCAAGAATGTAGGTGCCGTCCTCTGCCTGAACCTTCACGTAGGTTTCGTGGGGATTAACGCAAAGAGCGATGTTGGAGGGCAAGGTCCAAGGGGTTGTGGTCCATGCAAGGATATAATCGGTTTCCTTGCCAAGAACCTTGAACTTAACTGTCATGGAATTTTCTTTGACATCCTTGTAACCCTGTGCTACCTCGTGGCTGGAAAGAGAGGTGCCGCAACGGGGACAGTAGGGCATGATCTTATGCCCCTTGTACAAAAGCCCTTTATCCCAAATCTGGCGAAGTGCCCACCAAACAGATTCAATGTAGTTGTTGTGGTAGGTAACATAAGGGTCATCCATGTCTGCCCAGAAGCCGACACGGTCACTCATTTCCTCCCATTCGCTCTGGTAGGTAAAGACGCTGTTCTTACACTTTTTGATAAAGTCCTCAATGCCATATTTTTCAATCTCCGGTTTCCCACTGTTGCCAAGAACCTTTTCCACTTCAAGCTCTACCGGCAGACCGTGGGTATCCCAGCCGGCTTTTCGAAGTACATGATAGCCTTTCATGGTGCGGTAACGGGGAATCAGGTCCTTGACCGCACGGGTCAGGACATGCCCAATATGAGGTTTACCATTTGCAGTAGGGGGACCGTCAAAGAAGGTAAAGTTTTCGCAGCCTTCCCGGTTTTCCATACTCTTTTTGAATATATCTTTTTCTTTCCAAAAATCAATGACTTCCTTTTCGCGATCCACGAAAGAAAGTTCGGTTGATACCTTGCGATACATAGAAAAAGACCTCCATTCATTTAGGTTTATCTTATGGAATCAAAGAGATTCCCAAATCATTATCCAAAAACATACCTAATTATTCTATAATAAAATCCTTCATTTGTAAAGAGGAAAATCAAAATATATCCAAATTTTCACGGGATTTTAATAAAAAGAACCTTGCCGGATAGAGCTAAGGTTCTTTTGAAGTTTATTCGTAATACTTTGGCGCTTTCTTCAAGGTCTGGAAGACTTCCCAATCGTGACCGGGAATCATGGTTGCGTTATATTTTTTGGTCAACGCCCGAACTTTTTCAATAGAATTGAAAAATGCAATCCGGTCATAAATCAAGCCAGTTGCTTTGGCGGGAGGACCGTAAATTTCACTGATATAAATAGCGTCCATGGAGAAGATAAAGGTTCCCTCGTTCTGGAGCTGAATCATCAATCCTAACAATGCCGGTGTATGTCCCGGAAGATTAAGTATCTTTACGCCGGGGATGATTTCGAATTCATCCTCAACCAGATGAACCTTGCTCAAAACAACATCCAAATCATTCTTGACATAGCCGCCGTATGTGGTTGGGTCATCACTGACCCGAACGGTGGTGTGTGCTTCCATAAAGTCCGCTTTGGGAACATAGATGTCTGCGTGTTTGAACAAATGAAGATTACCAATGTGATCGAAGTGCATGTGAGAGATAATAACCGTATCAATCTGTTCGGCACGGACCCCGCACTTTGCCAGCTGAATCTCCAGATTTTGCTCAATTTCTTGATGAAGGTCGTAGGTGTCTTGAATATGTGCCGGCCAATGTCCTTTCATAGCAAACATATTGGCGCCGGTATCGTATAAGATATACCGCCCCTCGTGCTCGATTAAAACGCACATAATTGGCAGTTTATAAAACTGGTTGGTTACATGAGGATTGCTGCGGGTACACATGTTGGAACCGGGTACCACATTGTTTTTATCGGTTTGTAAGTAGCCGTTGTCTAAAATATAAAAACGCATTTCACATGCCTCCTAAACTTACATTATTTTAGCATTATTTTAGGAACTTGTCAATCCTTTCGGAAAAAGCAAAAGCACGGAGAATGTTCCGTGCTTTTATAAGATTCTTATAATTCTCGACCGCCATCGCCGATTTCAGTGATGTAGAAGGATGCTTCGTAGCCAATGGTATCCAGATATTTCTTACCGATGGTTTCGATGAAAGTATCCACCATTTCTGACTTGATTAAGGTTACAGTACAACCGCCAAAGCCAGCACCGGTCATTCTGGAGCCTAAAACTCCATCAATTTTTAAAGCTTCTGCAGCCAACAAATCCAACTCAGGACAGGTAACTTCATACAAATCCCGGAGAGAGTTGTGAGATGCTGTCATTAGCTCGCCAAAGGCTTTCAAATCGCCTGCAGTTAAGACATCAATGGATTTTTTTACCCGAGCATCTTCTTCAATGACGTGGCGAATACGGCGTTCTACGGTTTCGTCCTGAATATAAGCTTTTAAAGGTTCGTACATTTCAGGAGTTACATCGCCGAGACAGGTAATATCAGGCAAGTGTTCCTTTAAAATGGCATATCCGGCTTCGCATTCACTGCGGCGTTCGTTGTACTTGGAAGCACCCAGAGAGTGTTTCTTGTTGGTGTTGGAAAGTACCAATTTATAGCCATCTAGCTCAATGGGAACCAACTTGTAATCCAATGTCTTGCAGTCTAGGAAGATGGCATGGTTCTTTTTTCCCATGGCAGAGGCAAACTGGTCCATAATGCCACACTTGACACCAACGTAGTTGTGTTCTGCTTTCTGGCTAAGTTTTGCCATTTCAATACTGTCAATATTTTCAGCTCCACCCAAAGATGCCATGGCAATAGCGCTGGAAACTTCGATGGCAGCGGAAGAAGAAAGACCTGCTCCATGAGGGGTGGTATCGTGGAAAAGCATATCAGCACCGGTAATGTTATAGCCTGCCTTTTGCAGTTCTACAAAAACACCAAATTGGTAATTGCCCCATTTTAAATCCCGGAAGTTTTCCAGGGTATCAAGAGAACCCTCTACCAAATCAGGCAGATCGGTTGCTTTGATGCGAATTACGCCGTCATCCCGCTTTCTTGCAGCAACGGTAGTGCAGAAGGTCAGTGCGGCAGGAAAAACATAACCACCATTGTAGTCGGTATGTTCGCCAATCAGGTTAACACGACCGGGAGATGCAAAAATACGAATCTCATCTTCGGTTCCGCCAAAGGTTTCCATAAACTGTTTCTTCAATTCTTGAATGGTCATAACAATCTATCCTTTCAGAAATTTTTGATGTGCCTGCCGTAGTTCCTCAGCTTTTTCTTCAGGAGCAGTGGGATTGCAGGCTGCCCAGGCACCGGTTTCGCTGGATGCGTTAAACTTTTGCTTGTCAGCAGCACGCATGGGCGGGAAGAACTCAATGTGGAAATGGAAGTAGTCGGAACAATCCTCGCTATTGACAGGGTCTTGATGCATACACATCATGTAGGGGAAAGGATAACCAAAGAGGGTATCCAAAGTTCCGGCAGTTTCCTTTAAAATCTTTGCCAAATTATCTTTTTGACGATCGTTGAACTGTGCAAGGTTCTGGATGTGTTCTTTTGCTGCTATGTAAACGCCGTAAGGATAATCGGTAAAGAAAGGAAGGAAGGTAACAAAATCTTCGTTCTCAATAATAATTCTCTTTCCGCAGTCCATTTCCTCTTTTAAAATGTCACAGAACAGGCAGTTGCCGGATTTTTCAAAATGTTCCTTGGAAGATTCGATTTCAACTTCCAACTTTTTAGGAATATAACTGTAGCCATAAATCTGACCGTGAGGGTGGGGCATGGTAACACCAACAACGTCGCCACGGTTTTCAAAGATGAAAATATACTTGATTTTTTCATCCTTGCGAAGTTCGACGAAACGATCGGTCCAAAGGTCTACCAGTTCCCGGATATGAGGAACACTCAATTCGGGTAAAGTCACGGTATGCTCAGGAGAATAGAGGATAACCTCACACTTCCCGTAGGACTCCTTTACTTGATACAAATCGGTTGCCACATCATCGGGAACCGGGGGATTTTGAGAAAGAGCCGGAAAATCGTTATCGTATTTGTAAACAGTAAAATGGTCCGGAACTTTTCCAGAACCCGGACAAAAAGGACACCAGTCTTTGGGCATTTGTGGACGGTTCTGACGGTGGGATGCAATCATGACCCAATCCTTTGTCAAGGGGTTAAAGCGTAATTCAGCCATTGGGGATTCCTCCTAAAATACTACAAATTTCTATATTATTAGTATAACACAAACTATCACTCTAGCAATAGGAAATAATGGATAAAGGATACAAGAATCTTAACATGGCATATCCGATTTCTTCGTCACATATATATGGATTTTGGGAGGTGGTTTCTATCTTTGTAATTCGCTTGAGAACGGTTATTCTTTATTTCATTATTTTTTTGACAGTTTGCTTTACTGTACATTTTTATATGGCAAAACCTGATTCTCTGCCTGTCCATGCCGAGAACAATGACGATACCGTAATTCTTCCAATCTTGATGTATCACGGTATTACAGAAGATCCCAAGAGAATTGGAACTTTTGTAATCTCATCTCAGATGCTGGAAGCGGATTTAAAGTACATTCAGATGGAAGGGTATCATACGGTTACTATTGATGAGGTCATTCGGTATGTAAAGAACGGTTCGCCTCTGCCACCAAAGCCAATTATTTTGACCTTTGATGACGGATACTACAATAATTATTGCTATGGGTATCCCTTGCTGCAGAAATATAATATGAAAGCGGTCATATCCCCAATTGGAAAGTACACAGATATGTATAGTGAAATAGATGATAAAAATCCGGCTTATGCTCATATTACATGGGAAGAGGTGCGGGAAATGATGGCATCAGGGCTGGTGGAGTTTCAAAATCACAGCTACGATTTGCATCATCAAACCGATGGCAGAACCGGGGCAAAGAAGAAGCAAGGGGAATCCTTGGCAGCTTATGGGGCATTTTTGGAAAGCGATTTGATGATTTGGCAGGAGAAAATGCAAAAAAACACAGGGTACACCCCAACTACTTTTGCCTATCCGTTCGGAGGAATCAGCGAGGCTTCCTTTGATATTTTGGAAAAGCTCGGATTTCAAGCAACCCTTTCCTGTGAGGAAAAAATGAATTTAATTACCAAGGGAAATCCAGAATGCTTGCAAAAGCTGAATCGTTTTTTGCGGTCGGATTCTGTGAGTGCGGAGGAGATATTAGAAAAGCTAAAAACATAAAAGGAAATTAATAAGAAGAACTTTTTCTTAAAGGGATGAACTGTGGCAATGTGTGCAGATATCCTATCTCAGAGAATGTCGCTTCAGGTTTGTTTTGCATATTTTGTAAAAAATAGCACGCAGTCGGCTCTGGTAGTCGACCGCGTGCTATTCTGGTTTTTCAATTAAGAAAAGAATACGAAACTACTGTGCGTTGTTCTGCAGATCCTTCTCGTACTTCTCGATCATCTTCTTAACCATCTGACCGCCGATAGAACCGGCCTGTCTGGAGGTCAGGTCGCCGTTATACCCCTTGTTTAAGGTAACGCCTACTTCGTTTGCAGCCTCCATCTTGAACTGCTCCATAGCAGCCTTTGCCTGAGGTACAACATAGTTGTTGCTGTTATTGTTATTAGCCATGATTCTCACTCCTTTTTGTGATTTTTTTGTTGCTATCTTATTGTGAGAAAAAACCATAAAATTTATGCAGGTTAATTGTTCCAATTTCATAGTTTTTGCAAAGAAAGAAAATTTTTTATCGAATTGCATCTCACAATTATCATGATTCCCCAAAAAAGAAAAAATATTTTTCTTTTTTTTACTTGCAACAAATTAACAAATATGGTAAAGTTTAAAATAATGCATTTACAAATTGACAAAGGAGAGAGAAAAATGTCTCAGAATTTATCTTTTCAATACGAAAGAGCGCTTGATTTCTTCCGTCAGGAGGAACTGGACAACGTAAAAGAACAAATTAAGGTTGTACATGATGCTTTGCATAACAAAACCGGCGCTGGAAACGATTTTCTCGGTTGGGTTGATTTGCCCGTAAACTATGATAAAGAGGAATTTGTACGGATTAAAAAAGCGGCTGAAAAAATCAGAAAGGATTCTGATGTTCTGGTCGTAATTGGCATTGGTGGTTCCTATTTGGGAGCAAAAGCCGCCATTGACTTTTTGAATGGTCCGTTCTATAACAATTTACAAAAGCCTCAGATTATTTTTGCTGGTAATAATATCAGCCCTAATTACTTGACTTCTGTTTTAGAGTGCTTGGAGGGAAAGGATGTTTCCCTAAATATCATCTCCAAATCCGGTACAACGACCGAACCTGCGATTGCCTTTCGAATTCTTAAGAAATTTATGGAAGATAAGTATGGGAAAGAGGAAGCAAAAGGACGAATTTATGCAACCACCGACCGTGCAAAAGGTGCGCTGAAGAAGTTGGCGGATGATGAGGGATATGAAACCTTTGTGGTTCCGGATGATGTGGGCGGTCGCTATTCTGTTTTGACTGCTGTGGGACTCCTCCCAATTGCTGTATCCGGTGCGGATATTGACCAAATGATGCAAGGTGCGGCAGATGCCAGAGAATTGTATGCATCTCCTGAACTGGATAAGAACGAATGTTATCAGTATGCGGCAATCCGGAATATTCTACTCCGCAAAGGAAAGGATATTGAGCTTCTGGTAAACTATGACCCAGAACTGCAGTACTTTATTGAATGGTGGAAGCAGCTCTACGGGGAGAGCGAAGGCAAAGACCAGAAAGGGATCTTCCCTGCCGGAGTAAACTTTTCTACCGACTTGCATTCTATGGGACAGTATATTCAGGATGGCAGACGTAGCCTCTTTGAAACAGTTCTTTATGTGGAAAATAGCAAAAAAGATATTACCTTGGAAGCAGATGCGGAGAATATTGATGGCTTGAATTTCCTTGCCGGCAAAACCATGGATTTTGTCAATAAGCAGGCATTTGCCGGAACGGCTCTTGCTCATGCGGATGGTGGTGTTCCCAATCTGGTTATTTCCTTAAAGGCAATGGATGAATATACTTTCGGTCAATTGGTTTATTTCTTTGAAAAGGCATGCGGTATCAGCGGTTATCTTTTGGGAGTCAATCCTTTTGACCAACCCGGCGTTGAAAGCTATAAAAAGAACATGTTTGCTCTTCTTGGTAAGCCTGGTTATGAAGAACTTCGTAGTGAATTACAAGCTCGAATGGGTAAGTAATTGTTCTAAAAAATCCCAGTTCTTTTTGTGCAAAACAGAGGTTTGCAAGAAAAAATAAAAATTTTCCAAAAAAGTATTGTTTCTATGATTCATTTATGATATGATATAAGCAGTACAGAATTTAACAATGAAAGGTGGAATCTCATCATGATTAAAGTGAATATAGGATTAAAAGGCAGCGGTAAAACCCCGAAGCTGATTCAGGCTGTGAATGCTGCAATTGATGTTGAAAAGGGGAATGTTGTCTGCATTACAGAAGGAAACCGCCTGATGCATGATATCAGTAACAAAGCAAGAATGGTTAACACCGAAAGCTTTGACATTCGTAGCATTGAAATGTTTGAAGGTCTTCTCTGCGGTATTATCGCACAGGACTACGATGTAACCCATATTTTTATTGACAGTATTTTCAAAAGTGTTCCGGCTGCAACTATGGCAGAACTGGAAGGATTTATTACAAATCTGGAAAAGCTGGAAGAGAAATTTAACGTTTCCTTTACCATTATGATTAGTGCAGAGGAGCAGGAAGCAGGTCCTAACCTGAAGAAATACATTTGTTAGTCCTTTAGCAGATTGCTTAATTTCTCAATGATTTTGTCGATTCTTTTGGCACGATTCCCAAGGAAAAGAACTTGACGAAAACAGTTTTTTATGATAGGCTAAGAGGAGATTGTGTGTTATTCATCACAATCTCCTTTGTTTCGTTTTAAGAATACTTTTGGAAGTGGTGAAAACTATGATGTATTATATGAGTACACGAGATACTGACCTGAAATTAAAGTCTGCTGAGGCAATCAAAAAAGGACTCTCCAGCGAGGGAGGATTATTCGTTCCCTGTGAGATTCCTGCTTTGACCGAACGGGATTTGTCCAGAATGCTTTCTATGTCTTATATCGAGCGGGCAAATTTGGTTTTGAGAAAATATTTGACTGATTTTACTGCATTGCAGTTGTCTGCATGCACCGAGGGTGCTTATGGCGGGAATAAGTTTAGTAGTGAAAAGATTGCTCCGGTTGTAAAACTGGATGATCAACAATATATTCTGGAATTGTGGCACGGTCCAACCTGCGCATTTAAGGATATGGCACTTCAAATTCTTCCTTATTTCATGACAACCGCAATGAAGAAGACGGGCGAAGACAAAACGATTGTGATTCTTGTTGCCACCTCCGGGGATACCGGCAAGGCTGCTTTGGAAGGATTTAAGGATGTAGCGGGCACAAAGATTGTTGTTTTTTATCCCGGCGATGGTGTTAGTGATATTCAAAAGCTTCAAATGATGACCCAGCAAGGGGATAACGTGTTTGTATCCGGTATTGTTGGAAACTTTGACGATGCCCAAAACGGCGTTAAGAAAATCTTTACGGATAAGAAGGCAGAGGAAGAACTTGCGAAGCTTGATTGTGCCCTTTCGTCTGCAAATTCTATCAACTGGGGACGACTCGTTCCTCAAATTGTATATTATATTTCTGCATATTGCGACATGGTGGAAAGCGGAGAAATCCAGATGGGCGACAAAATCAATGTTTGTGTTCCCACCGGAAATTTTGGTAATATTCTTGCTGCATACTATGCAAAGAAGATGGGACTTCCTGTGAATAAACTGATATGTGCGTCCAACCAAAACAATGTTTTGACTGATTTTATTCGCACCGGAGAATATGATAAAAACCGGGAGTTTTATACCAGCGTTTCCCCGTCTATGGATATTTTGATTTCCAGTAATCTGGAGCGGTTGCTCTTTGATATCAGTGGAAACGACGCAAAGCGGATTTGCACCTTGATGGATAAACTTCAAAAGGATGGCGTTTATAAGCTGCCAAAGGCATTGCATAAAAAAATTACAGACCAGTTCTGGGGCGGTTGCTGTGATGACTATTTTACCAAGGAGCAAATTTGGAAGACTAAGCAGGAGCATGGATATACTTTAGATACCCATACTGCCGTTGCGGTTGATGTTTATAAGCAGTATGTTGCTGAAACGGGGGACACCACGAAAACAGTAATTGCTTCTACTGCAAGCCCGTTTAAGTTTAACGAAGCGGTTCTTTCTGCTTTGGGCGAAGATGTCAATGCTGATGACTTTGCCCTGATTGATAAATTAAATCAGGTAAGTGGCATGGAGATTCCGGCATCTTTGGCGGCACTCAAGGATATGAAGATTCGATTTGACGGAGTCATTGAGAAAGAAAAGATGTACACATTGGTTCAGGATTTTCTAGAAACTTCTAAAAAATAGGAAGTTCTTTGCAAAACAGAAAGCCTACAGGGAAACCTGTAGGCTGATTTCTGTCAGGCATTCTATTTGTGTTAGCTGCGGGGCTTGAAGGTAACACATTCGGTATCGCAAGAGCTACAGCAGCTTGCATTGGAGCCTACCTTGATGTGTTCAGCAGTACACTTATTTTCCTGTGCATGGTATGCGCATTCCTGTACGCTACACAGAATACCCGGGAGTGCTTTGTTGTTTTCCATAATAAAACTCCATTCTGCCGCTATTTTACGGCGAATTATTCTTTATCTTCCGGCATGCATGTTTTTTGCGGAAGATGATTGCTTGACAAGGATTTGCTTGTCAACACAATGTTAGTATGTTGAGAAATCTGATATTTATACAAAGGATATGATCAAATGGCTATTTTTGCTATTTCAGATTTACACCTTTCCTTCAGTGGAAACAAGCCTATGGATGTATTTGGTTCCCGTTGGGTAAACTACGAAGAACGTATGCGGGAAAACTGGAATAAAATTGTAACTAATGATGATTTGGTGGTTATTCCGGGAGATATTTCCTGGGCAATGTATCTTCAGGAAACCGAAGCGGACTTTGCCTATATTCATAGTTTGAACGGGCAAAAACTATTACTTCGGGGGAATCATGATTACTGGTGGACTACATTGAATAAAATGGAGGAGTTTATTAAGGAAAAAGGATTTTCCACGATACATTTTTTAAAAAACACGGGTTTTTTATGGGAGGAAACTGCTATTTGCGGCACACGAGGATGGAACATTGCTCATAGCGGTTCTTCTGCAGAAGATAAAAAAATTTACGAGAGAGAACGCCAACGGATGCTTTTATCCTTGGAGGATGCAAGACGACTTCCGGCAAAAGAAATTTTTGCAGCATTTCACTTTCCTCCAGTGGAGAATTCTGGCATATCCAGCGGTTTTTTGGATATTTTGCAAAATTATGGAGTAAAGAAATGTATTTTCGGACATCTCCATGCTGATGCCCACCGGACTGCTCCACAGGGGGAGTATGATGGTATTCGGTTACAGTTGGTCGCTTGTGATTATTTGAATTTTTCGCCCATTTGTATCAAAAAATAAAAAATAGGCGGAAAATCAAGAAAAAACCTTGATTTTTTGAAAAAATGTGTTATAATTTTATAGCATGTATACATAAAGAAGTATTTTTTAGAAGCAGAGAGGAATGGATAGGATGAGTACAGTAGAAAAAGTTGAGAAGAATATTGTAAGCTTTGAGTTTTCTATTTCCGGCGAGGAATTTGAAAAGGCAATCGAGCAAGCATATCGAAAGAATGTGAAGAAGATTGCAGTACAAGGTTTCCGGAAGGGTAAGGCTCCCCGGCAGATTATCGAAAGATATTATGGAAAAGAAATCTTTTATGAGGATGCAATTAACATTGCGTTGCCTGCTGCATATGATAAAGCGATTGATGAAAACGGTGTTCAACCCGTTGATCAGCCTGAAATTGATATCAAGGGCGAAATCAGCACCGAAACCGGCGTAACCTTTACTGCAAAGGTTACCGTAAAACCTGAATTTGAGATGGGCACCTACAAGGGTATTGAGGCTACCAAGGTAACCCACCGTACCCTGAAGAAGGACGTAGATGCTGAAATCGAGAGATTAAGAGAGCGGAACTCCAGAATGGTTTCAGTTGAGGACCGTGCAGTACAGAAAGACGATATTGCAAACATTGACTTCGAAGGTTTTGCTGATGGTGTTGCATTCGAAGGCGGTAAGGGCGAGAATTTTGACCTGACAATTGGTTCCGGTCAGTTTATCCCCGGCTTTGAGGACCAACTGATTGGTGCTAATATTGGGGATGATGTAGAAGTAAAGGTAACCTTCCCGGAAGAGTATCATGCAGAAGATTTAAAGGGTAAGGATGCTATTTTTAAGGTAAAGGTAAACGGTATCAAGGTAAAGGAATTGCCTGAACTGGACGACGAATTTGCAAAGGATGTCAGTGAGTTCGATACCCTGGAGGAACTTCAAAAAGATACCAAAGAGAAATTGACGGCTGCCAACAAGGAGCGTGCTGCTCACGAAACGGAAGAGAATGTTATCAATGCAGTTTGTGAGGCTACCGAGATTGATATTCCTGAAGCAATGATTGAAACCCAGATTCAGAACATGATTCGTGATTTTGATATGCAGATGCGGTATCAGGGAATGCAGTTACAGCAATACATGCAGTATACTGGCACTACTATGGATATGCTGAAAGAGCAGTTTAAGGAAGAAGCACAGAAGAGAGTGAAGACCTCTTTGATTTTGGAAAAGGTGTGCGAACTTGAAAATATCAAGGTGTCTGACGCTGATGTAAAGAAAGAATATGAAAAGACTGCAGAGAGTAGCGGTATGAATGTTGAGGATGTAAAGAAATACATCCCCGAAGAAGATATTAAGGAACGGTTAAAGGCACAGAAGACCATGAAGTTCCTGGTTGATAACGCAAGTTTCAAATAAATCTGTACAGGTATAACATAAGGTTGATTTGGGTATCTTATCCAAGTCAGCCTTATTATTCATAATCCATCCGGAATGACGTGCACTGTGGTATCTTTGCCCGGGATGTCGCAGTTGAAGATTTTAGGGCGGAAAGGATACGGATAACATGAATAGTTTTAAAAACAGTATGATTCCTTATGTTATTGAACAGACGGGAAGAGGCGAACGTTCCTACGATATTTTTTCCAGACTTTTAAAGGATAGAATTATTTTCTTGTCTGATGAAGTCAACGATGCAACTGCAAGTTTGGTTGTTGCGCAGCTATTGTTCTTGGACAGCGAAGATCCGGATAAGGATATCAATTTGTACATTAACAGTCCCGGTGGTTCAGTAACGGCAGGTATGGCAATTTATGACACCATGCAATATACCAAGGCGGATGTGTCTACCATCTGTGTTGGTATGGCAGCGTCTATGGGTGCATTTTTACTTTCTGCCGGTGCGAAGGGTAAGCGGTTTGCACTTCCCAATAGTGAAATCATGATTCATCAGCCTTTGGGAGGCACACAGGGGCAGGCAACTGACATGAAAATTCATGTAGAGCGGATGCTTAAAATCAAAGATAATCTGAATAAGATTTTGAGTGAGAATACCGGAAAACCCCTTGATGTGATCAAAGCAGATACCGAACGTGATAACTTTATGACTGCACAGGAAGCCCTGGAGTATGGATTGATTGATAAAATTGTATCCAATAGATAGGAGAGACGAGTATGCCTAATATGACGGACGAAAAACACGTCTGCCGATGCTCATTTTGCGGTAAAACCGAGGAGCAGGTTAATCGCCTGATTGAGGGACCCAATGCATATATCTGTAATGAATGCATTGAACTTTGCGTTGAGTTAATTCAGGATGACTTTCTGCAACCCGGTACAGAGATTTCTCTTGATGATATCCCGAAACCCAAAGAAATTCATCAGTTTTTAAATGAGTATATTGTTGGACAGGAAACAGCGAAAAAGGCGCTTTCTGTTGCAATATATAATCATTATAAGAGAATACAGAACCAGAATGCCGAAACCGATGTAGAACTGCAAAAGAGTAATATTTTGATGATTGGTCCTACCGGATGCGGAAAGACTTTTCTTGCCCAGACCTTGGCGAAGAAACTGAATGTTCCTTTCGTTATTGCCGATGCAACATCCTTGACTGAGGCAGGGTATGTAGGCGAGGATGTGGAAAACATTCTTTTGAAATTGATTCAGGCTGCAGATTATGATATTGAATTGGCACAAAAGGGTATTATCTATATTGACGAAGTTGATAAAATATCCAGGAAGTCGGAAAATCCGTCCATTACACGTGATGTTAGTGGAGAAGGCGTACAGCAAACCCTTTTGAAGATTTTGGAGGGTACAGTTGCTTCGGTTCCGCCAAATGGTGGAAGAAAGCATCCCCATCAGGAATTTATCCAGATTGACACAACGAACATTTTGTTTATCTGTGGTGGTGCATTTGAGGGGATTGACAAGATTATTGAGAGCCGTGTGAATCAAAAATCTCTTGGTTTTGGTGCTAA
>JAZURN010000003.1:0-7174 GCA_045606185.1 Ructibacterium sp. | reverse complement strand
AGCAGAGCCTCTCTTTTGTCCGCAGCGGAAAGACCTCTCACCGCAGCCATTGCAAGCAATGCGACGGTGCCGCCCACAAGTCCGAACACCATGCTCATCACCGAGCCTGTTATCAGACCTGCGATAACACAGCGCAGCAGTGCAACGCACAATGCATCACGGCACTTCCATGCGCCGCCGATGTTCAGCAGCAGAAGCGTCACGATGTTGCCGAGTCCCACCCTCACGCCTGCTATCGGCACGATGGGCGGCAGCCATGTTTCAAGCACTGAGAGCGCCGCAGCTATCACGATGAACAACGCACTGTAAGTCAGCTTTTTCGTACTCATTTCATAAGCTCCGCAAATGCCTCTGCAACCTCCTGAAGCTCTGATTTTTCAGGCTCAGGCGGGGCGATATCCTCAGGCACCAGACGCTTTATCTGCTGCGCTTCGGCTGTGAGAGTGTAATGCTCCTCACGGATGTAGAGAGGAGAATACTCCAGCAGCCAGCGGCGCAGATAGTCTGCAAAGAAGCTCAGCAGCGCCACAAGCGCAATTGCAAGCATGATGCCGCCGCAGATGTACATTCCCTTGCCGCCGAGGATGAAGCACACCACCGCATAGATAAGCTCCATTATGTAGCAGGCGGTCTTTTCGAGAGAGCCGCCGCCCAGCGCAAACATCGCCACCGCAATGGTCAGTATTCCTGCGATGACTGCGAAGATACTGTTAAGCACTCCGCCACCCAGAGCGATGCCCAAGCCGATAAAACCAAGCGCAAGCAGGCTCTGAATATAGAAGCATACACGCACAAGACCCCTCAGCTTCTCCGACTTCGCAAGGCGTGAGCTTATAAAATCAGGGATGATATCGCCATCCGTCTCGAAATGGAGCAGACGGCTCTTTATGTTATCCAGCATATTATCACCAACGTTTATTTGATATCGTCAAGCTCTGCAAGCCACAGGGCAGAGCTGCCGTCGCTCGGCATGCACCAACCGCCTCTCGGTGAAAGAGCCACCGAGCCTACCTTAACGCCGTCGGGCAGGCAGGAACGCTTGAACTGGCTCTGGAAGAACCGGCGGAGGAAGATGTCCAGCCACTTTTCGATTTCCTCGGCAGAGTAGGTTCCTTTGAATGCGTGCTTTGCCAGATGAAGAATCTTTGCCTTGGAGAATCCCCATTGAATCAGGTAATACAGGAAGAAGTCGTGAAGCTCGTAGGGACCTACAATGGATTCGGTCTGCTGGACGATGGTGCCGTTTTCCTCTGGGGGGAGGAGCTCGGGGCTGACCGGAGTATCCAGAATGTCATAGAGTGTTTCTTTCAGTTGAGGCATTTCGGTATCTGCTAGATACCGAACCAGATGCCGCATCAGGGTTTTGGGGACCGAGGCGTTGACGCCATACATGGACATATGGTCGCCATTGTAGGTGGCAAAACCAAGAGCAAGCTCGGACAAATCTCCGGTACCGATGACAATACCGCCGGTCTTGTTGGCAACATCCATCAGGACTTGCGTCCGTTCCCGTGCCTGAGCGTTCTCGTAGGTTACATCATGGGTATTTAGGTCTGCACCGATATCAGCAAGGTGCTGGGTTACTGCCGCCTTGATGTTGATTTCTTGCAAGGTTGCACCAAGACCCTCTACCAGTTTTTTGGCGTTCTGATAGGTGCGGTCAGAGGTGCCGAAGCAGGGCATGGTTACTGCCACAATCCTCGAACGGGACAATCCCAGACCGTCAAAGGCTCTGGCGGTTACCAAAAGAGCAAGGGTGCTGTCCAGACCACCGGAAATGCCAATGGTTATCGTCTTTGTTCCAATGTGGGAAAGTCGCTTTTGTAACCCGTGGGATTGGATGTCCAGGATTTCTTGGCAGGTGGTGTTGCGTTCCTGTGGGTCGTCCGGGACAAAGGGATTTTGGGGAATTTTTCGGGTCAGCTTGGTTTCCCAGGGGGAATCCGGAAAAGGAATCCGCAGATAATCGGTATCTTCGGTGTGGCGGAAGGTGCTGAATCGTCTCCGTTTCTGGGTAATTCGTTCCAAATCAATTTCGGTACAAAGGAGCCCCTCGGTGTAGGGTTTGGATTCGGCAAGGAGTTCCCCGTCTTCGTAAATCATACTGTGGCCGCTAAAGACCAGGTCGGTGGTGGATTCTCCCTTTCCGGCATTGGCATAGAGATAGCCGGCAGCAGCACGGGAGGATTGGGCGGACAAAAGTGCCTTGCGAATGGTTCCTTTGCCAACCACCTCGTTGCTTGCAGAGAGGTTGACTAAAATGGTGGCACCGCTCTGGGCGTGATATGCTCCGGGAGATGCCGGGGACCATAAGTCCTCACAAATCTCGGCAGCAATCCGATATTCCTCCATGGTATCGGAACAGAACAACAGTTTAGGCCCTACCGGTATCTCTTCTCCGCACAGGACAACACTGGTGTTCTTGGTTAGAGAAGCGAAATACCTCGCCTCAAAAAATTCGTTATGGTTAGGCAGGAGGGTTTTGGTGGCAAAGCCGAGAATCTTTCCCCCATGAAGGAAAGCGGCCACGTTACAGAGCTTATCATCCACCGCAAGGGGAAGACCCACCACCGCTAGGATGTTCAGGTTGGCGGTTTCCCTTGCCAGACGGCAGATAGCATCTTGAGCCTTGCGTATCAGTGCCCCTTGAAAGAACAGGTCGCTGCAGCTATAAGCGGTAAGTCCCAATTCGGGAAAGACAACCAGCCGGACACCGAGTCGGTCGGCCTCCTGCATCAGCTCCAGGGTTTTCTTCTCATTAAAGGCAACATCTGCTACCCGAACCTCTGGGGTAGCGGTAGCAACCTTTAGCAATCCGTATTTCATCAAGAATTCCTCCTTTTGCAATGGTTCGCATCATGCAAGTAAGTATTGTCTAAAGTATTCCTCAAAATAGTCAGTTATAAACCTTTTGTGCTTGTGTTGTTACAGAGTTTCTATTACTGTTGCCAGTAAATACTCCTTTTCGTAAGCCGCGACTTTGGCAAGTACGGTTTGTCCGCTAATTCCATTTGGGGCATCCACCAGTACATCCATATAATTGGAAGTAGTTCCATGCCAGAGATTTCCCTCTTTCTGCTCCAGAAGAACCGGAAGAGTTTGTCCAATGTAGGGACGATAAAAACTGGCTTTCATTTCTGTTGCCAGATTCAACATGGCATGGGTGCGGTCGGCCTTAACAGATTCCGGTACCTGGTGGGGGAACCTTTCTGCCGCCGTTCCTTTCCGGATGGAATAGGGGAAGATGTGCATCTGGGAAAAGCCGATTTCCTTGCAGAAATCATAAGATGCCTGAAATTCCTCGTCGGTTTCTCCAGGGAATCCCACCATCAAATCGGTGGTAATGGCAGTGTCGGGAAGCTCTTGCCGCAGAAGCTCTACCGCCCGGCGAAAATCATCGGTGGTATAATGCCGCCGCATCCTCTTTAAGGTCTCATTACAACCGCTCTGGAGGGACATGTGGAATTGAGGGCAGAGCTTGGGCAGATTTTTTGCCCGGCGGACAAAGTCTTCGGTAATGATAACCGGCTCCAAAGATCCAAGTCGAATCCGGGTAATCCCTTTGGTTTCGTGCACTGCCTCAATAACATCAATCAAACCGATGGGTTCTTCTAAATCCTTGCCATAAGAACCGATATGAATCCCGGTCAAAACCACCTCGCCGTAGCCTTCTTTCCCAAGAGAAGCAGCTTCTTCGCGTATTTTCTCCATGGAGCGGGAGCGAACGGGACCTCGGGCAAAAGGAATGATACAATAGGAACAGAAGTTATTGCAGCCGTCTTCAATCTTTAAGTTGGCACGAACCCGGCTTTGTCCATGGGTAATTCCCAATTCCTCGTAGGCGTTTTCTTTCAGGATATCCTCA
This sequence comes from Ructibacterium sp., assembly GCA_045606185.1. Lineage (GTDB taxonomy): Bacteria > Bacillota > Clostridia > Monoglobales > Monoglobaceae > Ructibacterium. The sequence continues at coordinate 3,309 of JAZURN010000003.1, read as the reverse complement.
ATTTCATCGGTTTTATCCCCGCGGATTGCCTTTTCTACAAATTCCACAATCCGGTTTCGGTGTTTGTTCCCTAACAGAATGTCAATGTTAAGCTCTGCTTTCAGTTGTTCCGCTTCGGTCTGGGCAAGACATCCGGTTACTGCTAAAATGGCATTGGGGTTCTCCCGTCGAGCACGACGGATTTGCTGTCGGCTCTTTTTGGCACCGGTACCGGTTACGGTACAGGTGTTGATGACATAAACATCCGCCGTCTTTTCGTGAGTAACGGTGTAGCCTGACTGGCGAAAGAGAGTTGCCATGGCTTCGCTTTCGTATAAATTGGTTTTACAACCTAAAGTAATAAATTTAACAGTTATTTTTGACACATCCTTTAATGTACCAAAGTTTTTTCTGCAATATTTATCAAAAAAGCAGGGTACATTATCCATATTGCATAAATAATTGAAAATAAAAGTATAGAATAATTATATAATTTCTCATTGACTAATGCAAGAAAAAATTATATAATTTATAGGGAAGAATTGTAAAATTTTTTAGGAGGTTACATGAAATGAAAGAATTTACAGTTGTTTTAAGTTCTATTAACGATGTAAAGATCTTCGTCAATGTTGTTACCAAGTACGATTTTGAGATTGATCTTACATCTGGTCGTTATGTTGTTGACGCAAAGTCCATTATGGGTATTTTTAGTCTGGACTTAACCAAGCCCATCAAGGTAGAGGCACATAGCGATGATTGCAGCGAGCTCCTGTCCGAGTTGGCGGCATTTATCCAGTAATTGTCTTTCACAATCCCTGCCCGAAGTCTGCGGCGGGGTTTGTCGTGTTCAAAACCGTTTGGGAGGCAGACCATGGAGAACCTTTTTATGAAGATGGCACTGGAGGAAGCTCGCACTGCAGCCTTGGCAGGGGAGATCCCTGTGGGGGCTGTCTTGGTCAAGGACGGAGAGGTTATTGCAAAATCTCACAATCGGCGGGAAGCGGAACAGAATGCCCTCTGTCATGCAGAGGTTTCTGTTATTAACCTTGCTTGCAGAAAGCTTGGAACATGGCGGCTTTCCGACTGTGATTTGTATGTGACTTTAGAGCCTTGCGCCATGTGTTGCGGTGCCATTGCCCAGGCGAAGATTCGCCGGCTCTACTTTGGCGCATACGACCCCAAAGGCGGTTTTGCTGTTTCTAACGCCGGGCTTTTGGAGCATCCCGGTTTGATGCATCAAACAGAATACTACTGCGGTATCATGGAAGAAGAATGCAGTAAGTTGCTCTCTGACTTTTTCAAGAACCTGCGGTAGTTGCTCCTTGACTTTTGCAAAATAATAAATATTTATATACAATGGAGGAAAAACAATGGCTAAAAAGTATGTATACCTTTTTAAGGAAGGCGACGCATCCATGAGAGAACTCCTCGGCGGTAAAGGTGCAAACCTCGCTGAGATGACCAACATTGGTCTCCCGGTTCCTCAGGGATTCACAGTTTCCACTGAAGCTTGTACTCAGTACTATGAGGACGGCAGAAAGATTAGTGATGAAATCAAAGCAGAAATCATGGAGAACATCTCCAAGATGGAAGAAATCTGCGGCAAGAAGTTCGGCGATAAGGAGAATCCTCTCCTGGTTTCCGTTCGTAGTGGTGCAAGAGCTTCCATGCCCGGTATGATGGACACCATCCTGAACTTAGGGTTGAATGAAGAAGTTGTAGAGGCTATGTCTGCAAAGTCCGGCAACGCAAGATGGGCTTGGGACTGCTACAGAAGATTCATCCAGATGTATTCCGATGTCGTTATGGAAGTTGGTAAGAAGTATTTCGAACAACTCATCGACGAAATGAAGGAAGAAAAGGGTGTAACTCAGGACGTTGAGCTTACCGCTGAGGACTTAAAGGTTCTGGCAGGTCAGTTTAAGGATGAGTACAAGAGCAAGATTGGTAAGGATTTCCCCACCGATCCGGTAGAACAGCTGATGGGTGCGGTAGAAGCCGTATTCCGTTCCTGGGACAACCCCAGAGCAAACGTTTACCGTCGTGATAACGATATCCCTTATTCCTGGGGTACCGCTGTTAACGTACAGATGATGGCATTTGGTAACATGGGCGATGACTGTGGTACCGGTGTTGCATTTACCCGTGACCCTGCAACCGGTGAAAGAGGACTGATGGGCGAATTCCTGGTTAACGCACAGGGCGAAGATGTTGTTGCAGGTGTTCGTACACCTATGCCTATTGCACAGATGGCGGACAAGTTCCCCGAAGCATTTGATGAATTCAACAAGGTTTGTGCTATCCTGGAAGACCATTATAGAGATATGCAGGATATGGAGTTTACCATTGAGAACAGAAAGCTCTATATGCTCCAGACCAGAAATGGTAAGAGAACTGCAAAGGCAGCTCTGAAGATTGCTTGTGATCTGGTTGACGAGGGTATGATCGATAAGAAGAAGGCAGTTGCTATGATCGACCCCAGAAATCTGGATACTCTGCTCCATCCCCAGTTTGATGCAAAGGCGCTGAAGGCTGCAACTCCTGCTGGTCGTGGTCTTGGTGCATCCCCTGGTGCTGCTTGCGGTAAGGTTGTATTTACTGCTGAAGATGCAGAGGCTTGGAACGCAAGAGGCGAGAAGGTTATCCTGGTTCGTCTGGAAACCTCTCCTGAAGATATTACCGGTATGAAGGCATCCCAGGGTATCCTGACCGTTCGTGGTGGTATGACCTCTCACGCAGCCGTTGTTGCTCGTGGTATGGGTACCTGCTGCGTATCCGGTTGTGGCGATATCAACATGGACGAAGAAAACAAGAAGTTCACTCTGGCTGGTAAGACCTATGTTGAGGGCGACTATATCTCCATCGACGGTTCTACCGGTAACATCTATGATGGTATCATCCCCACCGTTGACGCTGAAATCGCTGGCGAGTTCGGCAGAATTATGGATTGGGCTGACGAATTCAGAACCCTGAAGGTTCGTACCAACGCAGATACTCCTGCTGATGCAAAGAAGGCTCGTGAACTGGGTGCAGAGGGTATCGGTCTTTGCCGTACCGAGCATATGTTCTTCGAGGCTGACAGAATCGCTGCATTCCGTGAAATGATTTGTGCGGATACTGTAGAGGAAAGAGAAGCAGCACTTGAAAAGATTCTGCCTTATCAGCAGGGCGACTTCGAGAAGCTGTACGAGGCACTGGAGGGTAACCCTGTTACCATTCGTTTCCTTGACCCGCCTCTCCATGAGTTCGTTCCCACCGAGGAAGCTGACATCGCAGCACTGGCAAAGGCACAGGGCAAGTCCATTGAGGATATCAAGGCTCTGATTGCTT
>JAZURN010000002.1:0-10417 GCA_045606185.1 Ructibacterium sp. | reverse complement strand
GCTATTGAGATTGCCACAGTGTTTAATATTCCTCCGTCTTCGGTAGGGTTGGCACAGGAAAAGTATAGCAATCTACAGGAAATCAACGACCGATTTCTGCAGGATGTGATTGCACCTGATTGTATCAATATTGAAGAGGCGCATAATTTCTCCTGTTTTTTGGACAGTGAAAGAAATTATTATACCAAGTTCAATCTTGCTGCTGGTATGCGAGGTGCACCGGAAAAGCGTGCTGCATACTACAAGGAAATGATTGGAAACGGTATGATGAGCGTCAATGAGGCAAGAGCGTTAGAAGAAATGGATGGTGTTGGGACGATGGGGGATAAGTATTATATGAGCCTGAACCTAACCACCTTGGACACCTTGGAAAAACATCAGCGAATTCAAAATCAAACAAAGCAAAAGGGGGAAATAGACGGTGAAGTATGATTTTTGCAAATTCAATGCCGGCAGTTTAGGAGGGAAACCTGCTGAACTGTTTTTTTATGGCGATATTGTATCCAGCAGTTGGGATGCTTGGAGCGTTGAAGACCAGTATCCGGCAAATGTGCAGGAGTTGCTGAAAGATATCGGGGATTGTAACCTTGATATCCATATCAATTCCTATGGCGGAGAGGTTTTTGCAGGGTTTGCAATCTGCAATATGCTTCGAAGCCTGAAAGGAAAGAAGACGGTTTACATAGACGGTCTCGCCGCATCTATTGCATCAGTGATTGCCATGGCCGGGGATGAGATTATCATGCCTGAAAATGCGTATTTGATGATTCATAAAGCGTGGACCTATGCTTGGGGAAATGCCGATGAATTAAAAAAGTTGGCAGAGGACATGGAAAAATTTGACGCCGGTATTGTTGCTACTTATATGACTCGTGCGGCAAAAAATGTGACAGAGGAACAATTGCTGAATTTAATGGAAGAGGAAACTTGGTTGACTGCCAAAGAGGCGGCAGAATTGTTCTCTAACATTACATTAACGCAGCCGATGGCCGCAGCTGCGGCGGTAAAGAGTGAGTTTTTTGGTAAGTTTGCCAAGATGCCGGAGGGGTACCGGAAACTGACAGAGCAACAAACGCCGAGAAAGCCGGAAAACAGTAATGTGCCGGATGCTATGAAAAAGCACGCACGCTATCTGGAAACGATGCGGGTTGCGTATGGAGATAAAAATAAATAAAATAATATAAAAGTTTTTAGGAGGAATGAAAATGTTTAGAATGAGTAACGAGATGCGGGAATTGAGGGCCCAGATTCAGACAGCATTGAATGACTTGGATGCCGCCATTGCAGAAGAGGATACCGAGCGTGTGCAGCAGTGTCGAAACGAGGTTGACCGACTGCGTAGCTTGTATGATGCTGCAGAGGTGTCCTTCAATGCTCGCCGGGGTATGGAGATTGACCCGCAGGATGATGGCGATGGTAATGGCGAAAAAGCAGTGGTTTATGATGCACTGCTGTTTTACAAGGCGATTTCCGGACAGGCTTTGAGCGATGCAGAAAGAGCAGTGGTTGATAAAGCCAGAATGGTTTATAAAAATCAGTATAGCGAAGGTTCTAAAAGAGATGGCGGCTTGACTGTTCCTGATGATTTGTCTACCGAAATTTTCACTGCAATCGAGAGTACAGAATCGGTTAGAAATCTAGTTGCGGTAGAAAAAGTAGAAAATGCAACCGGAACTAGAAATTTCCGTAATGGGGAGGAGATTAAGCTTTACAATACTGCGGAAAATGAAGAAATGAAGGAAATGAGCAACCGCCAGTACGAAGCGTTGAAATATATGCAGAAAAAGTTTGCGGGTATGCTGACCGTTTCCAGTGAGTTGATGGAAGACAGCTTTGTGAATTTTAAAGATGAGATTGTGTCGTACATGTCCGAAGCGGCAAGAAATACTGAGAACGCACAAATTTTCTATGGTGCGGGCGGTGAAAAGCATTGCGAAGGTATGTTGTCAACAGCAAATGCCTACCGAGAACTGATTGCACCGGAAAAGTTAACCATCGATTTCTTAAGAAAAGCAAAAATGATGGTAAAACAGGGGTATCGCAGGAATGGTAAGTGGATCATGAACAGCGATGCTTTTGTGGAAGTTGGCAACATCAAGTATGAAGATGGACGGAGCTGCTTGCAACCTGATCCCAGACAGAAGGATAGTTATATCCTGCTTGGTTATCCTGTAGAAGTCTATGATACCATCGAAACCGACGATGGCAAGACTGTAATTGCTTTCGGTGACTTTAACAGGGCTTACAGAATGTTTGTTCGTAGAGAGTTTGGAATTTCTATGACTGATGTAGGTGCAGGTGCATTCGAGACCGATTCTGTGAAGGCAAAGGGGACTGAACGGTTCGACGGCAAAGTCTTTGACCGTGAGGCTATTGTAATCATTCGTGATGTGCCTGCAACCCCGGTTGAATTTGCGGATATCGACCAAAACCTGACCGGAGAAATGTCTGAAGCAACCCTGAAGAACCTGACCAAGAAGCAGCTGGCTGAACTTGCTGAGAGTCTTGAAATCGAAGGTGTAACCACCGAGCAGACCAAGGATGACATGGTTGCAACGATTCTGGCAGCGGTAGATGAAGCCGATGCCGAGGCGTAGAGATGGAAATCGGGGAATTGCGGGACAGAATCATTCTGCTTGCACCGGGATATTCCTATGTAGATGAAACGAACAAAACGGTGCCTGCATGGGTGCCGTTTTGTCCTTTCAAGCCGGAACTGGAGGATAATCCGCCGGTGCTGACCGTAACCGAGGGACGTATGCTTCCAAAGTTTGCTTGGGACAAAAGCCTTGCGGATGCAAAAAAGTATGAGGTCTGGGCAAGTGCTGCACCGACAACCGGACGGGAATATGAGGAGGCACAGAAACTCCGAGCAGAAACTACCTGGAAGATTACTATGCGGTATTCTGATGCGGTGAAAAGTAACTTCAAGGTGTTGGTCCGGGGGCAGGTACTCAACATCGAATCTGTCCTGGATGTAAACGGCCGCCGAGAAAGACTGCAGCTTATCTGTACGGAGGTGGATGCGTATGGCGGGGAAGGAAGTTGATGTATTCGGCTTTGATGAGCTAAAAAAAGCTTTCGAGCGTGTTGAATCGAAATATGATTCCCAAGCAGATGCTTTGCTTGCAGCACAGGCCACACAGGTACAAAAGCGTACACGGCAAAAAACCGGAAAGGTGACAGGAAAGCTGAAACGAAGCTGGAGAGCTTTGCGTCCCAAGGAATACAAGGGCGGTACAGTTAAAGTATCACGGGTGCAGAGTACTGCGCCACATGCGCATCTGTATGAGTATCCCCATGAGGTTTACACAACTCGAAAGAACCGGAAAACCGGAAAAGTTGGTCGCTACAACGAAACGGCACGACGGGTCATGGGCATCAAAAGCCATGGGAAGACCGAGGGGCATTATGTCCTGCGAGATAGTATGAAAGAGAGGGAAACCAGATTTCATCAAAGTGCAGAAAAAATGTTGGAGAAGGTAACAGAGGAGGTAACCGTATGATCGGCGTCTTGGAGATGGAGACTGTGTTGAGTAATTTGTTAACACAAAAAGGAATTTTTGTCGTTGCCCCGGAAACTACAGAGGGGCATCAAAGGCCTTGTTGTTCCTTTGAAATGTTTCCCTCGGCATCGGAGCGGGAATCTAGTGAAATTGTACGGGATACCTTCGGGGTACAACTGGAATATTATCCCAAAACAGAAGACAGGGGAGAATTGGTCAGAGCGGCAGATGATTTGAAAAACATCATCCTGCGAAACCCTCTTTGTGTAGAGGACAGAAGAATCTCCTGTTACCAGATAGAGTTTTCCAGGGAAAAGGGAGTATTGTTTGCGGATTTTGAATATATCCTGCAGCAAAGATATCCTGATCTCGAAGAGGAAAATATCCCCTTTTCGGAAGACTTGGACTTTGATTTTTATTAAGGAAAAGGAGTGAAAACTATGGGAATGCCGGAGTTGATTATTGCCTTTAAGAAAGCGGCAGAAACTGCGGTTCTGCGTAGTGGGCGTGGAATTGTGGCGCTGATTTTAAAGGATACTGCCAATGATACAAAATCCTACAGTTTAAGTAAGGAAAACCAAGTGGAGAAAGGTCATTGGACGGCGGAAAATCTGGATTATATTCAGAAGACTTTTTTAGGAGGACCCAACCTTGTTTTGATTGAGCGTGTCGGTTCTGAAGAAACGCTTGAGGAAGCTTTGGGACGCCTAAAAAATAAAAAGTGGAATTATCTTGCGATTCCTGACCTAACAGAAGATGAGGCAGCAACTGTTTTGGAGTGGATTATCGCTCAAAGAAAGAATACAAAAACCTTTAAAGCAGTATTGCCCAATTGTGCGGCGGATAATGAGGGAATTATCAATTTTGCTACCGAGGGTATAGAGGTAGGAACCAAGAAGTATACGGCAGCACAGTATTGCGGGAGGATTGCCGGAATTCTTGCCGGGACTCCTCTGGACAACAGCTGTACCTACACAGTGCTTCCCGAGGTAACCGCAATCACGGAAAGTGCAGATGCCGATAAGGACATTAACGCAGGAAAACTAATTCTGTTTAATGATGGTACTCAAATCAAGATTGCCAGGGGAGTGAATTCCTTGGTTGAATTGGGAGAGACCAAAACAGAAGACATGAAGAAAATTAAGATTGTGGAAGGCATGGATTTGGTTCGAGACGATATCCGGAATACCTGGAACGAAAACTATGTGGGGAAAAAAGTAAACAAGTATGACAATAAGATTCTTTTTGTCAATGCAGTAAATATTTACTTCCGTGCATTAGCTGTCGAAGGTGTCATGGACGATTCTTACGACAATCTTTCCTTTATTGACATTGCAGCACAACGAACTTGGCTTTCCAAGAAGAATTCTATCTGGGTGGAAAAGACTGATGAAGAAGTCAAGACAGCCAATACAGGCAGTTATGCCTTTATTGGTGCCAACGCCATGTTCTGCGATGCCATGGAGGACTTAAATTTTGCAATTTATATGTAAGGAGTGAAACATTATGGGAGTAAAACCTACTGCGTCGAGAGTGATGAATGGTACTCATGGATATGCATTTTGGGATGGTGAATTGGTTTTTGAATTGTCTTCTGGCTCTGCGGTTGTCAAACCTGACCGAGAAGATGTGACTTTCTCTGGCGATTTATGGAAGGACAGTAAAGTTACGGCGCTTTCTGGTGAGCATAACCTGAAAATTAAAAAGATCTTTTCCAGAGCCAAGGAACTTGCCGAGGCTTTTGCCAAAGGGCAGGATCCTAGGAGTGAAATTGTCCTCAAGTTGGACGATCCGGACGCTTACGGTGCCGAACGTGTGGCGTTACATAACTGCTGGTTTAACGATGTAACCCTGATGGCGTTTGAAAGCGGAAAAATTGCAGAAGAGGAATACGGCGGTGGATTTACCGGATTTGATTATCTGGATTCTGTGGAGGTGCGTTAAGATGGGAAAGAAGCAATATCAGAAGGTCACATTGGAGGCGCTGATTGCAAAAAAGGAGCAATCAAAACTAGCTAAAGCCGGAAGGAAAACTGTTACTTTGTTTGTCAAATCCTTGGATGGCACAATTGTGATACAACAACCCGACATCCCAACAACCCAGGATGCCCTGAAGATGGACGAGGATGGAGACGCATACTTGGTTTATCAATGTTGCGTTGACCCCAGTCTGAAGGATGCACAATTGAGGGAGGATGGGAAAGACCCAATCAGTCTGGTTTATGACTTGTTTCTTCCAGGCGAAATTACTTACATTGCAACCGAGTGTTTGAAACTTGCAGGGTATGACCCCGCAGCGGTTAATGTGGTAGAAGCGGTAAAAAACTAATTGATGGCGACGATGACCTGTATTTGCTGCATTATTATCTTGAAAAAGGTATTCCTGCAGAGTATGTACAGGCTTTGTCGCCTCTTTCAAAAACCTTTTATGCCGCAAGTATGATGAAAGGGATGGAAGAACAGGCGGAGTTTTATAAACAGTTAGGTGGTGGATAATCAATGGCAAAAAACATAGGTGCAACGCTATCCTTGAAGGAAGGTAATTTTTTTACCAACATCAAGAATGCTGCTCAAAGAACTGAAGAGCTGAAGAAAAAGCTTGAGGGTGGCACCAAAGCCATGAAAAAGAAAGAGTCCGCCACCAAAAGTTTGAGCGGTGGTCTGGGGTCTTTGGCGAAAAAGGCTGCCGGTGCTGCCGCTGCCTATGTGGGATTCAATCAGGCAAAAGACTTTTTGGTTGACTGTGCTACCGGTGTTATGGAGCTGGAAAGAGCCAACACCCGGTTAGAGACCCTTCTTCTGAACACCAAAGGAAACACAAAGGGAATGGCAAGTGCCATTTCCGCTTATGGTGATGAACTGGAATTTTTGACTACCATTGAGGGAGATGCAACCACAGCGGGTGCTTCCCAGCTTGCAACATTCCAATTGCAAGGGGATAATATCAAGAAACTGTTGCCGGCTTTGCAGAACCTTGCTGTTGGACAGTATGGTGTGAATGTGACCCAGGATAATATGATTCAATCGGCAAATCTTTTGGGTAAGGTTATGATGGGACAGACCGGTGCGCTTTCTAAAGCCGGTGTATCTTTTTCTGAACAGCAGAAGAAAATTCTACAAACCGGAACCGAGGCGCAGAAAACCGCTACCCTGATTGAGGTTTTGGATCAGAACTTTGGCGGACTTGCCGAGGCTGCAGCACAGACCGATGAAGGACAGATTATCCAGTTAAGAAATGTATGGGGTTCTGTCAAGGATGAAGTAGGCAAAGGTGTTATGCCTGCTATCCGTTCTGCGGTAGGTTACCTAAATGAAAAGATGCCGTCTATTAGAGAGAAAGTTTCTCAAACAGCATCCGGTATCTCCGGAGCAGTGACAGCAGTCGCCAGTGTGACCATGTCGGTCATGAGCGGTGCCGGCAATGTGATTGGTTGGGTTGCGAGTCAGTGGAACTGGCTAGGTCCGGTTATCTACGGGGTGGTTGGTGCAGTAACGGCATACAAGACGATTACCGGCATTTGTAATGGCGTGGTATCTATTACAGCTTCGTTGTTGAATGTAAAAACTGTTGCTCTTAAAGCAATGACGGCTGGAGAAGTTATTGCAACGGGAGCTACTGCTGCTCTGGGAACTGCAGTGACCTTCTTAACCCATCCCATCACTTTGACAGTCCTCGCCATCGGCGGACTGATTGCGATAGGTGCATTATTAGTGAAGAATTGGGACAGAATTTCTCTGGCGTGTTCGATTATCGGTAGCAAAATCAGTGGCGTCTGGACTAAGGTTAAAGACGGATTTATGAAGATATGGGATGGCATTGTGGGGTACTTTAAGAACAGGATAAACATGATGATTACTCCCATTAACTGGTTGATTAAGGGTATCAATAAAATCAAGATAAATCTTCCAAATTGGCTTGGTGGACATAAAATCGGCTTTAATATTCCGGAAATTCCCATGCTGGCAAAGGGGGGTAATATTCGTCAAGCCGGTCGGGTTCTGGTCGGTGAGCGAGGACCTGAGGTTCTGGACCTTCCCCGAGGAGCTCGTGTTACTCCGTTGGATAGAGCAACCCGGAGCATTAAGAATATTTTCCACATCAAAATTGACGCCAGAGACCGGAGCGTAGATGATATTCTGGACGAATTGGTTCCCAGATTAAAACTTGCGTTGAGTAATATGTAGGGGGATAGAATGATTAGGATTTTTTTGTCTATTAATAATGGCGCCGAAGTACTCGAGCTACCGGTAATCCCTTCGGAGTTTCAAATAAGCAGTTCACAAAAAGACGAAATATTTGAAACGGTTTCCGGAGAGGAGCTTGCGTTTATTGATGCTGCCGGGTTGACAGGCATTGCTTGGTCTAGTTTCTTTCCATCCAAAGACTATCCTTTTTTGCGTTGCAAAAGACTTTCGAATGTTTGGCAGTACAAAGATAAGCTGGAGGGGTGGATAGACAGAAAATACCCCATTCGACTTGTTATCAGTGATACGCCAATCAATCTTGCCACAAAGGTTACATCCCTTGATTATCGAATGGGACCAGATGGAGATTTATACTATGATATCGCATTTAAGGAATTTCCATTGGTGGATACTGAAAGTGAGGATTTAACAATGACACAGTATGAAGAATTGCTTGCAAAAATTCAAGAGTTGGAGTTAAAAATTGATAACATGAGCGGAGGCACCGTGATTGACAGTGTTTCTGATGCGGAGGTGTATTACCGGGAAACTCTGGAAATGCTCCTTCAAAAAACATATTTAACTGGGACAGATGGAGGTCTTGATTTGACAGAGGATATGGCAAGAGTGTTGACCATTGTTAACCGTGCCAATGGCTTCCACACTGGTGTAATTTACAATTACCTTGATAGCAATATTCCGGCTGAATATCAAGAAAGCGTTACTTGGTATGTTACGAACGGATATTTGAAAGGGGATGAAAATGGCGAACTTGGACTGACCACGGACATGATGAGAATATTAAAAGTATTTTACGATGTGCTGAAGGAAAAGGGCGTTATTTCATAAGCAGAGAGTAAAAACGCCCTTTGGCCCACTGGGCTGGAGGGCATTTTTTGGTATAGAAGGGTAGTGGTGCTATGGCAACAGCAGAAGACTTCTTGAAAATTGCCAGGGCTGAAATCGGAAATGGACCAAGCAAGTACAATGCCGGAGGAAATCCATGGTGTGCAATTTTTATAAACTGGTGTCTCAAACAAGTGGATTACGGAAAGTATGGTACTGCTTCGGCAGCATCCTTCGGCAGCTTTGGCAAAAGACATACCAAAATGGATATGTATCGGCCGAAGGCGGGAGATCTGCTTTTGGTAAATTATAACCATAAAGCAAATTGGGCGCAGCATGTAGCGATAGTAGAAGCCTACGACGGTATCAAATTGACCACAATCAATGGCAATGGTACGGGAAATAAGGTAACACGAAGCACACGTCTTTATAGCGGTGAAATTACCATCGTAGAAATGCGATGGGAAAGCTCAGTAAAACTTGAGACCATTATTCCGGAAGAGTATCTGTATAAGGTAATCAATGAGGAAGACAGCACAAGTGGATATTTCTTTGAGGATGATTCTTATGTCGGGACAGAAAATAGTGGAACAGAAAGTGTTGGAGTTGCTGAAGATAAAATTACATATTTTACAGATACCAATGAGAGGATTCCAATTCATCCGATGTTGTTTTCCCTTCCAGAGATAGCCATTGACAGTGATTATGCACTGTATATCAATAATCGCAATGTGACTGCATCGGTAGGGACTCTTTCCTGGGAGAATACCCGGAGTGAACTCGCTTGCAAAATGGAGTTCTCTGCCGCAAAAAGTGATGCAAGATTTACTCATTTGTACCAACCCCAAAAAGGAGATATTGTTCGGCTTTTTATGCCAAATGAGATGTTCCGGGGGATGATTCTCTCCGCTGATATTGGGGATAGACATAGCTCAAAGTTTGTTGCCGTAGATGTTGGGTGGCATATGGGGAAATGCAAAGACACTTATCAATTTAATGATATGGAGTCTGAAGATGCTGTAAAAAAGATTTGTGCAGACTTGGGTATTCCAATCATTTTCTTGGATACAGAAGGTCTTTCCGGAAAGCGATATACCGGTGTTCATATAGACAAGACGGCATCTGAGGTCTTGTGGGCAATTCTAAATAGTGCCGGGGGTCAGTGGAATTTCGACTTTGTCCCTGGCGGAATCCGGATTTACCGAATTGGAACCTATGAGGCAAAGCCGCAGTTTAGGGTCTCGAAAAATACTATGCTGCATGATGCGGTAGAGCATCGAGGCCCGGAAAAACGAACAAGCAGTATCGAGGATATGAAAAATGCCGTCAAAGTGGTTTCCGATACCAATGTGCTGGTTAAGGGGAGAAATGGTGCAAACTACCAGCAGTACGGATTTTTGCAAGAGGTTGTAAAGATTGATCCTGAAAAGGAGAATGCAGAAAACGTATTGGAAGAAAAACTGGCGGAGTTAAATACCGAGAAGAATACGCTTGGATTTCCTATGGTGGTGCAATTGTCTGATTACACCCGTGCTGGCGAGATTTTGGATGTGAAAGGCATTCGGTATGTGATTGAATCAGCGAAGCACACTTTAAAAAAAGGTCGGCATCAAGTAAGTGTGGAATTGGAAAGGGTTGAAATGGCGTGAACGGACTGGTAGAATTGGCAAAAATGATGAAAGAACGTGAGAATGTAATTCCGCAAGGCTTGGCAGAGGGGATTGTGGAGGATTTAGAGCCTTTAAAAATCCGCATTAACGAAAAGTTGGTTCTGAATGATGCCATGATAGGAAGTCTTGTAGACCTTTATGCAAAGGACGAAGATGATAACTATATCTTCAAAGGTAGAAAAGTGTACGTGTTGCCTTTCCGGGAAGACT
>JAZURN010000001.1:0-23306 GCA_045606185.1 Ructibacterium sp. | reverse complement strand
CACAGTTGACAGTAATCCCCGAGGGACCAACCTCTTTGGCGAGTGCCTTTGTCATTCCTATCAGTCCAGCTTTGGCGGTGGAATAAGCAACCTCACAGGCAGCCCCGGTTATCCCCCAGATGGAGGAAACATTGACAATAGAACCGCTTTTTTGATGAATCATATGGGGAAGTACCCCGCGGCTGCAATAAAAGGCACCGGAGAGGGTAACATCCAGCATGCGATGCCAGTCTAAATCAGAGAGAGCATCAAAGAACCCGAATTGGGCAAAACCGGCATTGTTGACCAAAACATCAATGCCGGGGAGTTGCTTCAACATATCTAAAACTTGTGCAGAATCTGCTACGTCAGCATATACGGCAGTTCCGCCAATTTCTTTGGCAAGCTGCTCGGCAGCATCTTTTTCGGTACGGTAGTTCAGGTAAACTTTATTACCATGTTGGGCAAACAGTCGGGCGGTTGCGGCACCGATTCCCCGGGATGCCCCGGTAATTAAAACATTTCTCATGGAAAAAGCTCCTTATATTCATGGTATCACTATGATTATACCATATCACAAAGGGAAATACAAGTTCTTGTTGCAAAGGGAAATCAATTATGGTAAACTAAAGGAAAGAACAAGAAAGAGGTGTGCTCATGTCGGTTAACTGGACAGAAGAACAACTCCGTGCCATAGAGGAACGGGGCAGTAATATCCTGGTTGCGGCGGCAGCAGGGAGCGGTAAGACGGCGGTCTTGGTTGAGCGCATCATTCGCCGGATTTGTGATGAAAAAAATCCAACGCCCGTGAACCGACTGTTGGTGCTGACCTTTACCGAGGCGGCAGCTGCCGAAATGAAGCGGAAGATTGCGACTGCCATGGAGGAAAAGCTTCGTACAGAGCCGGATAACCGATGGCTTCGGGAGCAGCTTTTGATGATTTCATCGGCGCATATCTCTACTGTTCACGCCTTTTGTAAAACCATGCTCCAGAACAATATTCATAAGACCGGTTTGCCGGTGGATTTTACCTTGATTGATGAAACCGAAAACGCTGTTTTGCGGAATCAGGCATTGGATCAGGTGTTGGAGCGGTACTATCAGCGAATTGGAAAGAAGGTTGCCTTTCGGGATTTAACCACAGGATATGGTGGAACCAAATCGGACGATACTCTGCGGAATACGGTGTTGAACCTCTATCATTTCAGCCGGAGTCTTGCCTATCCGGAGAAGTGGCTTTCCCGTGCGGTAACGCAGTATAAGCTTGCCGAAAAAGCGGGGGATTTGTCGGGAACTGACTGGGAAAGAATCCTAAAGGAACAATGCCGGAAACTGGTTCTTGAGATGGAAAGCGGCTATCGAGGAATCTGGAAAATTGTTGAGGCAGAAGTCCCCTCGGATCATAAATACTTCAGTTATTATCGAGAACTTTTGCAAAGCTTTCTTCAAGCCTTTGAGCCAGTGCTCCATGGGGATACATCCCTTGCGGTTTTGAAGGCATGTCAGGAGAGGTTTGAGATTCCACGCACGCCTGTCAAGACGGGGTTGGAAGAGGATGTGGTTTATCGAATTAACTGCATCAAAAAGCAGTTGGTTACGGAAGCGCAGAATGATTTGAGATTGCTTTTGGATGGTGCTGGTCCGGAACGAATGGAGCGGGTTTTTGCCTGTGGTCCCAGAGTTCGTGTGTTGAAACAATTGGTTAGGCAGTTGGAACGACTTCATACCGCTATGAAACGGGAAAAGTCCGTACTGGACTTTGGGGATTTGGAGCACGAAATGATGAGACTGTTATCCGACCGTCACGGAAATCCTACCGGGATTGCATTACAATTGCGGGAGAGGTTTGAGGAGATTCTGGTGGACGAGTATCAGGATACCAATGATATTCAAGATACCATTTTTCGGTTGCTTTCCAAGAATGAAACCAATATCTTTATGGTTGGGGATTTAAAACAGAGTATTTATCGTTTCCGAAATGCCAACCCCAACATTTTTGCGGAAAAATACCATCGTTATCTGGCAGGAGATGGCGGGGTTTGTATTCGTTTGTTCAAGAACTTCCGAAGTCGGAAGACGGTGGTGGATAGTGTCAACGGTATTTTTTCCGGCATCATGAAACAAGAAACCGGTGGCCTTGATTATACCCCTGAGGAGTATTTGATACCCGGTGCAGATTATCCCGATACCGGGGACGACTTTACCACCGAGCTTTTGCTGACCGACGTGGCAGCAGCAAAGGAAGAGGCGGGAGAACAGGAACCGGAGGCTTCCGCTCCACAAATGGAGGCAGAAATCATTGCCAAACGAATCCGGCAGATGATAGACGGCAGCGAAATCCAGGTTAGCGACCGTGATACCGGCAACCTCCGATCGGTTCGGTTAGGGGATATTGCTATTCTGGTGCGGAACAAAAGCCGTGTTCCCGAGATGGAACAGGTGCTGAACGCCTATGGGATTCCCACTGCATCTGAGGTGGGACAACAATACTTGGATTCTTTAGAAGTGTTGACAGTGTTGAGTTTTTTACAGATTATTGATAACCCTCGGCAAGATATTCCGCTTTTGGCAGTGCTTCGGTCTGCTATTTTCGAGTTTACTCCGGAGGAGTTGGCAGAGATTCGTCTTTGTGCCAAGGGGGATTTTTATACCGCCTTGACCGCAGCTGCGGAGCAGGGAAATTCCCGTGTAGCGGAATTCTTGAGGATTTTGGAGGATTTGCGTAACGATGCTGTCAATTATGGTGTGGGACATCTGATTTTCCGTATCTGCCATGAACTACATTATTTGTCGTTGGTGGGTGCAATGCCAAACGGCAGGATTCGGCAGAGAAACCTGACCCTGCTCTACGAGCGTGGAGAGGAATTCGAACAAGGTGCTCTTCAAGGGTTATTTCATTTCATGGCGTACATTGAAAGCTTACGGAAGGAAAAGGCGGATATGAAAGCCGGCACCGATTTTGCCGATGCAGAAAATACGGTTTCGATTATGACGATTCATAAGTCCAAGGGGTTGGAGTTTCCGGTGGTAATTCTTTGCAGCATGGATACCGAGTTTCATGAAAGGGATGCTTCGGCAGGGATTCTCTGGCACGAAAACGCTGGAATTGCCATGGATTATGTGGATACCAGACTTCGTGTGAAATACCCGACCCTTGCCAAGCAGTTGGTTCGGGAACAAATGCTTAAGGATTCCCGTGCCGAGGAAATGCGTCTTTACTATGTAGCGGCAACCCGTGCCAAAGAGAAATTGATTTTGTCCACCTTGATTGGAACCAAGCATGACAGCTGGAAAAAAGCGGCACCTTTGGCGGGAGAATCTTTGCCTGTCGGTTTGATTCGTCGACAGCGAAGCATGAGGGACTGGACACTTCTTTGTTTACTTGCCCATCCGGCAGCCGAACAATTGCGGGAACTTGCAGAGGGAGGCGTTGCGAATCCTGGTATGGAGTTTTCTCTTTCGGTTCAGTATCGAGTTCCTCGGGGGGAAGTGATTTCTGTTCTGCCGGAGCAGAAAGAAAGAGAAGAACTAGGAAGAAAAGAAACAACAGAAAGTATGGCAGAACGCTTATCCTACCAATACCCTCATAAAGGTATTAGTGGTATTCCGGTAAAGCTTTCTATCAGTGAACTGAAACGAAGAAATATGCCGGATAACGATTATGTTCAAAGTGTTTTGCAAACTCGGGATGTGGTCTTAAATGAATTGACCGAAATTGGCGCTACGGAGCGGGGTACCATTACTCACTATGTGATGCAGCATATCGATTTTTCCCGCACCGAAACAGAGGATGCTATCGAAGAACAATTGGAAGAAATGGTCTCTACCGGATTGATTACAAAAAAGCAGAAGGCAGCAGTATCTATTATGGGTATTTATGGCTTTTTTGCCCATCCCTTGGGGCAACGACTCAAAAAAGCGACCCGTACCCGGCGGGAGTTTGATTTCTATATGGAGATATCTGCGGGGCAGTTGGATGAAACACTTCCTCCCGAAGATAAAGATGAAACCGTACTTCTGCAAGGGATTGCCGATTGCTTTTTCTATGAGGACGACGGCGTGGTCTTGATTGATTATAAAACAGACAGAATTTCGGCAGAACAGGCGGAAGAACGAGCGGAATATTATAGACTACAGATGGAATACTATACCCGGGGGCTTACTTCTGTTCTGGAGTGCCCGATTAAGGAGAGATATCTGTATTTTCTTTCTCCCGGTACCGCAGTTGCTATGTAAAAAGAGAAAGGACGATTAGGATGAAAGGATTGATTTTTTCCATTACAACCGGTCAGGGACATAACCAGACCGCAAAGGTTATGGCAGAGGAATTGCAAAAAAAAGGCGTGATGTGTAAATACATGGATGTCTATGAGTACATTCATCCCAAACTTTCCGAATCTCTTTCCAAGCTTTACCTTATGTCTACCAAAAACATCCCCAAGATGTACGGAACCGGTTATCGAATGATGGAGATGCGAGAGGCAGGGAATCCTCATGTTCTGCCCAAACTGACCAATACTTTGCTTGCAAGAAAACTGCTGAAGCTACTGCGGGCAGAAGAACCTGATTTTATCATCTGTACCCATGTTTTTGCGGCACTTCTTGTAACATACTTAAAGGAACATTTTCCGAAAAAAATTCATACCATTGGCATTGTTACAGACTTTACCATCCATCCGTTCTGGGAGGATACCGAGCTTGATTATTATGTGACAGCCAGTGAACTTTTGGGGAATCAAGGTATCAAAAAGGGGATTCCGCCCGAAAAACTGAAACCGTTCGGGATTCCCATTGATCCTAAATTTTCCGTCAAGCGAAGCAAGGAGGACGCCTTTCGGGAATTGTGTATTCCGGAAAAACGTACCGTGCTGGTTATGAGCGGCAGTATGGGGTTCGGGAATGTAATTGATGGAATCAAAGAACTGGATAAACTACCTTTCGAATTTCAGATTGTGACCATTTGTGGTAACAACAAGAAATTAAAGCAACAAATTGATAAACTAAGCCTCTCCAAGGATATCTATAACTATGGATATGTAAATAATGTGGATGTCTTTATGGATGCAGCGGATTGTATTGTAACCAAGCCGGGGGGACTGACCACAAGTGAGGCTTTGGCAAAGGGCCTGCCGATGATTATGAACAATCCCGTTCCCGGACAGGAGGACCGGAATGTTGAGTTTTTGCTCAATGCCGGAGCTGCCCTGAAAATTAGCGAAACCTTTTCTTTGAGCGATGCTATTTATCAAATGTTTTTGAATGAAGAACGGCTGGAGATTCTCTATCGTACCATTCGTTTTTTGGGAAAACCAAATTCTACTGAGAAATTGGTAGAGTTTGTACTGGGATTAGAGAAATAAAAAGGATTCCCCTTATGCAGAATACTCTTAAGGACAGTCAAAGGGCAGAAACATTCCTGTTTCTGCCCTTTTCGTATGCAATAAAGATTTTGCTTTTTTAGCCTTGCCCAATTGCGCTCGCCATGGCTTATGAAGAAACGCTCTGCGTTTCCTAAAAGCCGGCGCTGTCGCCCCTCATATTCCGTTACAAATATGCCACTGGCATATTTACTTAACACGAGAACCCGAGCGCTTCCTCATCCCCTTCGGGGATATCGGCAAAAGGGGCGACGCTCCTTTTGAAACCCCATGGTTGTGGCGAAATCTAGCGTTTACATTGTAGGGGTCGGCGTCCTCGCCGTCCCGTATCAAAATATCCTCTACAGTACATCCCTTATGACTCGCTTTTTTCTGCGACCTTGAGTTTTCCTTCCTTTCGAATTTGAGAAGGCGTTTTCCCGGTGGCATTTTTGATAAAATAGCTGAAGTTGGCACTTCGGCTATAACCCAGCGTTTCGGCAATTTGAGCAATGCTTTTCTTGGTGTTAAGCAGGAGATTGGTGGCGATTTCGACCCGAATTTCTTTGCTTTTTTCTCGATAGTTCATGTTATATTTCTTTTTGATGGTTCGATGGAGCTGTCGGGGACTAATGTGCAGCCGGTCTGCCAGTTCCTTGCTGGAAGAATTGGTAATAAACCGGGAGGAAAAAAATTCGTCCAGCAAATATTCCTGGGAGAGAGGGGGCGTGGCGTCGGTTTCGGCATGGATCTCATTTCCCTTTGCCAGCTGCTCGTATAGGTCAATCAAAAAAATATTGGCAAGCGCACGGATTTTCTCCCGGGTAAGGTAGTTGGTTTCAGAATTCTGTGCTAGATTCCAGAGCCGCAAAAGCTCATTGTGCAAATCCAAATCTCTTGCAGAAAGAAGAATTGCCCCTTCTCGAGGAAAGGTGTGATAAAATTGCAAATCCTGGGCATCGGTAGCCGCTTTGGGCGGCTGAATATTGATGGAAAGGCTCATCTGCTCCGCATCTGTAGATTGTACATTGACGCTGTGATATAGCTGGGGAGGAATCATCAAAAGCTGCCCCTCCTGCACCAGAAAACGCTCCTCTTGGCAGATGAATTCACAGAATCCCTTTTCTACATAATGAAATTCATAATACAAATGTTGGTGGTAGTAGTAAGGGCGTTCCCGTTGTGCAATAATATCTCCCTGGCTGATATTTACAAGTTGGCAGCGGGTTTTTCCTATCATAAAATCCAGACCGTAATGACCGGGCATAACAACCACCCCTTTCTAGGCTTATCATAACACCATTTTGGCGGAAAGTCAATGGAATTTCGTTTAAAAAACTGAATTGCGGACAAAATGACGGACAAATAGGCAACAATGCTAGTTGACGGGGAGATTAGGCGGGAGTATAATCGAGGTAAGAAATTGTGGAAAGAGGCAATGAAAATGGATTACAAAAAGTTATTTGATTTGACAGGAAAAGTTTGTATTATTACCGGCGGTACCGGGTATCTGGGTTCTGCAAATGCAAAGATTTTAAAAGATTTTGGAGCAACTGTAGTAGTTGCAGATATTCGACCCGAGGAGAACCGGTGGGCAGAGAAGGAGAACTTCGAACCGGACATGAAGGTAGTTTGTGATGTTTCTTCGGCAGAGTCCATGAGAAATTGCTTCAAGGAAGTTTACGATAAGTATGGCAGTGTGGATGTTTTGGTAAACTGTGCAACCTACGGCGGCGCACACGGCGAAAAGAGCCAGCTTGAAAAAATGGATGATGCAACCTGGGCGTTGGGTATTGACGGCGCACTTAACTCGGTATTCCGTGGCATCCGTGAGGTAATCCCGTTTATGAAGGAAAAGGGCGGTTCCATCATCAATTACTGTTCCATGTACGGTCTGGTATCCCCCGACCTTCGAGTTTATGGCGAGGACAATCCTCAGAGAAACCCTGCAAACTATGGTGCAGGCAAGGCTGGTGTGGACCAGTTGACCCGTTATGCTGCAGGAGACTTAGCGAGATACAACATTCGTGTCAACAGTGTAACTCCCGGTCCTTTCCCCAACCCGGCAAATTCCGGCGATGAGGAATTCATCAGCAAGCTTGCCAATAAGACTATGCTGGGCAGAGTTGGTAAGAACCACGAGATGGCAGGTGCGGTTCTGCTTTTGGCATCGGATGCGTCGACCTTTATGACAGGAACCAACATTGTGGTAGACGGCGGCTGGACTGCTTGGTAAACTGAAAAAGGAGCATTACGCTTTTCCAATGCCAGATAGCATTTGAAAAAATTCGACTACAGATTGTCGAGCCTTAAGGCTCGACTTTTTGTTTTTGAAAAAATGCTGATAATATGAAAATAGAAAAAGGCCTTCCTTATTTGGAAAGACCTAAAAGATAGTCAGCAGATACATTAAAGAATTTACAAAAGTCTATCAAGTCTTGAAGACTTGGCTCGTATTGATTGCTTTCAATATAAGAAATTTTCCGTTGGGTCATGTTGAGAATCTTTCCTAAAGCGGACTGGGTAAGATTTGCGTCTTCCCGTAAATTTTTGATTCTTTCTCCAACTGTTAAATCCATGGGCATCACCTTAATTAATGTATCATAGATAGAAAATTTCTATTGACATATAGACGGAAAACGTCTATAATGAGTATGCTCCAAAAGGTAAGTTTTGAAACAAGAGGGTGGATTACATTGAGCTATCTGACAACAGGAATCATCATTGGTGTATTGCTTGTATGGATAGGATGTCAAGAATTACGAATACAAAAGCGAAGAGAACAACTTTCCGAAGCGGAAAAATGGCATGAAATGGCATTGGTTGATGCTTTAACAGAAATCGCCAACCGGTCGGCTTATGCCAGCGATATTAAGAAAATAAAGAAGACAATCGGGATAAAGGATCGTAGTTTTGCGGTTATATTATTTGATGTGGACAATTTCAAGAACATTAACGACACCCAAGGGCATCTGGAGGGAGATCGGGTCTTGAAAGCGTGCGCCCAGATGCTTCAGGAGGTTTTTTCCCATCCCGGATGTAAGGTATACCGAATTGGCGGAGATGAGTTTGCTGTCATTGCGAGAAAGGTTCCGGAGTTTGCAATCATTGATATGATGCAGGAGGTTCGAAGACGAGAGGAAAACGAGTTGGGAGTTTATCTTTCCAAAGGGTACTCTGTTTATGAGAAAGCAATGGATTTTTCCACCATGTTTGCACAAGCGGATGAAATGTTGTATGCCGACAAAAATTCCAAAAAAATTAGGAAAGCAGATGCCTTTTGACATCTGCTTCTTGTATAGTGCGTTATCGGTTCAAAATCCACAGGGCAAAGTTCAGATACCCTGCAAAGGCAACCCAGAGGGCGTAGGGAATCTGGAGATAAGCCGCAAGGGGCGACACCTTTTTATAGCAGGCAATGGTGCGAAGAATCAGGTAAAGCAGAAGTAAAAGCCAGATGAATGCGAACAGGAGCCAACGGAGATTGAAAAAGACAATGCTCCAGAGGAAGTTGAAAATCAGGCTGATGCCGTAATAGATGAGGCCGCAGTTGGCAGAGCCTAAATCCTTTTGCCGGTTCTCCCAAACCAGAGCAGAGCTGACTCCCATCAAGGTATAGAGAATTGTCCAGACGACGGGAAAGAGCCAACCGGGCGGAGAAAGGGGCGGGGTAATCAGTTCGCTGTAGATGTCCATGCTATCCATGGTCAAAAGAGAGGATAGAAAACCCACCGCCAGCGGAATCAGAATGGCAATCACATAGGTTTTAATGCGGTTCATACAATCTTCCTTTCCAGTTTCATAGATGATATATGTTTATGCCGATTCTAAAAAAGTATGCAAAAAGGGGCAGGAACTTTTGTTCCTGCCCCTTAAACGATTCCAATTCTTACTTCGCCAATCTTGCGGTGTCCATGGCAATCATCATTTCTTCGTCGGTGGGAATAACCAGAGTTCTTACGGTTGCGCCCTCGGCGGAAATGTCTTTCTCTTCGCCTCGAACCTTGTTCAGTTCCGCATCAATCTTGATGCCCATGAATTCCAAACCTTCGGTAATGGCAGCACGCATCAGTGCGGTGTTTTCGCCAATGCCTGCGGTAAAGACGATGGCATCCACGCCGCCCATAGCTGCAGCATATGCACCCACATACCGTTTCACGCTGTAAGCGAACATATCAAGTGCCAGCTTTGCCTTTTCGTTGGTATCCATTGCCGCTTCCAAATCACGGAAGTCGCTGGAAAGTCCGGAAATACCGAATACACCGGATTCCTTATTCATCAATGCGTCAACGCCCTTGGCGTCCAGACCCTCGTTCTCCATCAGGAAGGTCACGATAGCAGGGTCAATATCGCCGCAACGGGTACCCATGGTAACGCCTGCTAAAGGAGTAAAGCCCATGGAGGTATCCACCGACTTGCCGCCGTCTACTGCGGTAATGGAGGAACCGTTACCCAGGTGCAGGGTAATAATCTTCAAGTCTTCCGGTTTCTTGCCAAGCATCTCTGCTGCTCTTCCCGAAACATACTTGTGAGAGGTTCCGTGGAAACCGTAGCGTCTGATTTTATGCTTTTCGTACATCTCGTAGGGGAGTGCGTACATATATGCCTTTTGAGGCATGGTCTGGTGGAATGCGGTGTCGAACACGCCAACCTGGGGTACACCGGGCATAATCTTGGAGCAAGCCTCAATGCCGATGATGTTTGCAGGGTTGTGGAGAGGTGCCAGAGGAACGCACTGCTGAAGTGCATCCATAACCGCATCGTCAATCATCACAGAGCCGCTGAAAATTTCGCCGCCGTGAACCACTCTGTGTCCCACTGCGTCAATTTCCTTCATGTCGGAGATAACGCCAACCTCTTTGTCGGTCAATGCTTCAATAACCATCCGGATTGCGTCGGAATGGTCCTTCATAGCGTCTTCTCTGACAAAATTATCCCTGCCGCTAACCTTTTGGGTCAGTTTGCCGTCAATACCGATTCTCTCGCAAAGACCCTTTGCCAGAACCTGCTTTTTGTCGATGTCAATGAACTGGTACTTCAAAGAAGAACTGCCGGCGTTAATAACCAAAATTTTCATAATTGTTTCCTCTTCTTTCCTAAATATTATATCTTATTTGCTATCTTGTGCCTGAACGCAAGTAATGGCAACCACACCGACAATGTCCTCGGCGCTGCAGCCACGGGACAGATCGTTGACCGGTTTCTTAATGCCCTGGGTAATCGGGCCATACGCCTCTGCCTTGGCAAGACGCTGGGTCAGCTTATAAGCAATGTTGCCGGCATTTAAGTCGGGGAAGATAAGAACGTTTGCTTCGCCTGCAATGTTGCTGCCGGGAGCCTTGGACTTCCCAACAGAGGGAACAATTGCTGCATCCACCTGGAGTTCGCCGTCTAACTGAATGTCGGGACGCTTTTCCTTTGCCAGCTTGGTTGCCAGCTGCATCTTGTCAACCAGTTCGGATTTTGCACTTCCGTATGTAGAATAAGAGAGCATTGCCACCTTGGGTTCTGCCTCTACCAGAGTCTTAAAGGATGCTGCAGAGCTGATGGCAATTTCGGATACTGCATCGGCATCGGGATTCTCGTTCAGACCTGCATCGGAGTAGATAAAGGTGCCCTTTTCGCCATATTCGCAATCGGGAACCACCATCACGAAGAATGCAGATACCAATTTTGTGCCGGGTGCGGTCTTTAGAATCTGCAGAGCGGGACGGAGTACGTTTGATGTGGAGTTCACTGCCCCTGCAACCATACCGTCTGCTTCGTTATTCTCTACCATCATCACGCCAAAGTAAAGGGAGTTCAGCATGGTTTCCTTTGCCTTTTCGGGAGTCATACCCTTGGCTTTTCTCATTTCATAGAACTTGTCGGCAAACTCTGCCGCCTTTTCGGACTTGGCCGGGTCAATGATGGTAACCCCTGCCAAAGAGATGTCCCCTGCAGTTGCCTTGATGGCGTCTTCGTTACCCAAAAGAACAATATCACAAATGTCCTTTTCCACAATCATGGATGCCGCCTTAATGGAACGGATATCCTCGCCCTCTGCCAGAACAATTCTCTTTCTGTCAGCCTTGGCTCTTTCAATGGTTCTTTCTAAAAAATTACTCACGTTAGTTACGCCTCCAAAAAATAATCTTACCCACCCATTGTACACCACCTCTTTCCATTTTTCAATAGTAAAATGTAATAAAATGTCTATTCTTTGGATAGTATATCCGTTACCTTTTGTTTTTATTCGGAATGTTTTGGCGTAAAGGGGTGTAGGGAAGGGTACGGAATCCCTCTCCTATAGTTCAATTATTTGTTGTTTTCCAGAGAAACCCAAGGGTTTCCCAAAGAAATTATTGCAATTTGCCATTGAATTTTTGGTTTTTTCTGTGTTTTTATTATTTTTTCTTTGAAAAATCTATTGACAATCTCTGTAAGATGATGTATGATAAGGATAATAAATCAGGAGGAGATTATCATGAACAAAGTTTATACTGCTGATATTCCTAAGACAGACCGTATCCAGAAGCTGATTGACGATCTGTATTCCGGCACCCCGACCATCGAGTCCACCCGTGCCGAGATTATTACCGAGAGTTTTAAGGCGACGGAAGGATTGTCTATTTATATAAGGAAGTCCAAGGCGTTTCGTGCTTTGATGGAGAAGCTACCTGTGGTCATTCGGGATGATGAGCTGATTGTTGGCTGCAACAGCTTTGCACGCCGTGGCTGCCAGACCTTCCCGGAATTTTCCAACAAGTGGTTAGAGGAGGAGTTTGACACGGTGGCAACCCGTAGTGCCGACCCCTTCTATATCTCCGAAGAAACCGCAAACAAACTTCGTGAGGTACATAAATACTGGGAGGGCAGAACCACCAGCGAGCTTGCCACATCCTATATGGCACCCGAAACCCTGACCGCCATTGAGCACAATATCTTTACGGTAGGTAACTACTTCTATAATGGTATCGGCCATGTCAGTGCCGACTATGGCAAGGTTTTAAAGATTGGCTTTAACGGCATTTACGAGTATGCTAAGGCGGAGCGGGACAAGTGCAAAATGACAGACAAAGACTATGCAACCCGGTATTACTTCTTAACCGCCGTGATGGAATGTTGCCAGGCGGCAATTACCTTTGCCAAGCGGTATGCACAAGCTGCACGGGAACTGGCGGCAAATTGCACCGACATTACCAGAAGAAATGAGCTGCAAACCATTGCCGAGATTTGTGAAAATGTTCCGGAAAATGGTGCCAAGAGCTTCCATGAGGCTTGTCAGTCTTTCTGGTTTGTACAGCTTTTGATTCAGACCGAGTCCAGCGGACACTCCATTTCCCCCGGTCGGTTTGACCAGTATATGTATCCTTATTATAAAAAGGATTTGGATGCAGGGAAGATTACAAGAGAACAAGCACAGGAACTGATTGACTGCGTTTGGGTCAAGCTGAACAGCTTGAACAAGGTTCGTGATGCGTTGTCTGCCGAGGGTTTTGCCGGCTATAGTATGTTCCAGAACCTGATTGTGGGCGGTCAGGATACCAGTGGTATGGATGCCACCAATGATTTGTCCTATATGTGTATTTCCGCATCCATGCACGTTAACCTACCCCAGCCCTCTCTCTCCATGAGAGTCTGGAACGGCACCCCCCACGATTTGATGGTCAAGGCGGCAGAGCTGACCAAGACCGGTATCGGTCTTCCTGCATACTACAACGACGAGATTATCATTCCGGCACTGATTTCCAGAGGTCTTTCGCTGGAAGATGCCCGTGATTACTGTGTCATTGGCTGCGTAGAGCCTCAGAAGGGTGGTAAGACCGACGGCTGGCACGATGCGGCGTTCTTCAATATGCTCCGCCCCTTGGAGCTGGTGTTTAACAATGGCGTCGATAAGGGTGTCCAGGTAGGCCCCAAGACAGGCAGACTTCAGGACTTTGATACCTTTGACAAACTGTTCGACGCCTACAAAAAGCAGATGGATTACAATATCGCACTGATGGTCAACGCTGACAATGCTGTCGATGCAGCACATATGGAACGTTGCCCCCTGCCTTTCCTCTCCGCTATGGTTACCGACTGTATCGGCAAAGGAAAGTCGGCACAGGAGGGCGGTGCGGTTTATAACTTTACCGGTCCTCAGGGCTTTGGTATCGCCAATGTGGCAGATGGTCTTTACGCCATCAATGAACTGGTATATAAGAAGAAAGAATACACCCTCCAGCAAGTGGCAGACGCACTCCGGAACAACTTCGGGATGCCTTACAGCGAAGCCTATGCCAAGAACCTGACGGTGGATGTGGTCAAAGAGATTGCCCAAAAGGGTTACGAAATTTCCGGGGAACAGATTTCCGAAATCTTTGCCCAGATTGTTGCTAACGACATCGAGGAGGGCAAAAGAAAAGAATATCAGACATTGCTTGAGAAAATTAAGGCTATGCCCAAGTTCGGTAATGACATTGACGAGGTTGACCTCTTCGGCAGAGAAGTGGCTTACACCTACACCAAACCGGTGGAAAAATACGAGAATCCCAGAGGTGGCAGATACCATGCAGGACTGTATCCGGTATCGGCGAATGTACCCCTTGGATTGCAGACCGGGGCAACCCCCGACGGCAGACTGGCGGGAACCCCCATTGCCGACGGTGTATCTCCGGCGGCAGGCAGCGATGTAAATGGTCCTACCGCAGCGGCAAACTCCGTTGCGAAATTAGACCACGGTATCGCCTCCAACGGAACCTTGTTTAACATGAAGTTCCATCCCTCGGCACTCAAGGGTGCATCGGGTATCGAGGCGTTCATCTCCCTGATTCGTGCCTTCTTTGACCAGAAGGGTATGCACATGCAGTTCAATGTGGTCAGCCGGGAGACCCTCCGGGATGCCCAGCTCCACCCCGAGAACTACAAGAATCTGGTGGTTCGTGTTGCTGGTTACAGTGCACTCTTTACCACCCTTTCTAAGTCCTTGCAGGATGATATTATCAACAGAACCGAGCAGGGAGGATTTTAAGGAAGATGAATGAGTATTGGAACACATCCGGCAGGATTTTCGATATTCAGAAGTTTTCGGTTCATGACGGACCTGGTATCCGCACCATCATCTTTTTGAAAGGATGTGCCTTGCGGTGCCGGTGGTGTTGTAATCCTGAATCCCAAAGCTTTGAGATTCAGACCATGATGCAAAATGGGAAGGAAAAGGTCATCGGCAGGGATGTAACCGTCCGGGAGATTATCGACCATGTGAAAAAGGATATGCCCTACTACCGCAGAAGCGGCGGTGGCATGACCCTATCCGGTGGCGAGATGCTCTGCCAGAGCGACTTTGCTTATGCGTTGCTCCGGTGTGCCAAGGAATCCGCCATCAATACGGCGGTGGAAACCACCGGCTTTGCATCCTATGAGAAGATAGAGAAGATGCTCCCCTACATTGATACCGTGCTGATGGACATCAAGCATATGGACAGTAAAAAGCATCAGGAATTTACCACACAACCCAACGAACGGATTCTCGAAAATGCTGCCTTGATTGCAGAGAATGCGAAAAAGCTGATTATCCGTGTTCCGGTAATTCCCACCTTTAACGATACCGAGGCGGAAATTGCCGCCATCGCAAAGTTTGCCAAGTCCTTAAAGGGTGTAACCGAAATCAACCTGCTCCCCTACCATAGCTTTGGCAGGGACAAGTACGAAGGACTGGGTCGGGAATACCTGATGGGAGAGATTCCCTCGCCAACGGATGAACAGATGCAACGGCTGAAAGCTGTTGCAGAAAATTGTGGATTAAACTGTAAGATAGGAGGATAGGACAATGAACCAAAATGATTTGCTTTCACTGCAGGACAAAATGCGGATTGTGCAGGAGCTGGTTCCGGGTAAACAGATTACCATTGCACACATCATTGCCAATCCTGACGATATTCTCTACCGAAAATTAGGGCTTGACCCTGCCATTGAGTATGCCAGAACTGCCATTGGAATTGTTACCATGTCCCCGGCAGAAACGGCGATTATTGCAGGCGATATCGCCATTAAGTCCTCCGGTGTGGAGCTTGGCTTTGTGGACCGGTTCAGCGGTACCCTGATTGTGACCGGCACCGTGTCCGACGTTCAGGCGTCCATGACTGCACTGACCGACTACTGTAGAGATGTATTAGGCTTTACCGTCTGTCCTATAACCAAAACATAATGAAGAAGTTAATTCTCATGGGTCGGAGCGAAGCTGGCAAAACCACCTTAACCCAGGTTCTTCGGGGAGAGGAAATCAGCTACGACAAGACCCAGTACATCAAGTTTGAAAACACGTTGATTGACACGCCGGGCGAATACGCCCAGACCAATCATCTGGGAAGAGCCTTGGCGCTCTATTCCTACGAGGCGGATATTGTGGGGCTTTTAATCAGTGCCACCGAACCGTACTCTCTGTTCCCGCCCTGTGTAACCTGTATGGTCAACCGTGAGGTAATTGGAATTGTTACCAAAGCGGAGCAGGAGGGAGCCAATCCCAAACGAGCCGAAAACTGGCTCCGGATTTCGGGTTGCAAAAAGGTGTTTATTGTGGATTCTGTTACCGGTCTTGGTATCAATGAATTGATAAGCTATCTGAACCAAGCATAAAACAAAAATAAAAACCAAATTTTCAAAGAAAAAAACAGAAAATCCCTTGACATACCCCGAAATATGTAGTATTATGAAAATGAAGTAAAAGTAACATAGGAAATCTTTAGAAAAAGGAGATAGATGAAAATGATGTCAGAATACGAAATCAAAAAACAAATCTGCGACATCGGTAAGAGAATCTACAACAGAAACATGGTTGCTGCCAACGACGGTAACATTTCTGTGAAGCTCTCTGACAATGAATTCCTCTGCACCCCCACTGGTGTCAGCAAGGGTTTCATGACTCCCGATTACATCTGTAAGGTAGACGCAAAGGGTAATGTAATCCAGGCGAACGGCAAGTTCAAGCCCTCTTCCGAAATCAAGATGCACATGAGAGTCTATGAGAAGCGTCCCGATGTACAGGCAGTTGTCCATGCACATCCCACCTACGCAACCAGCTTTGCCATTGCCGGCATTCCGCTGACCCAGCCCATTATGCCGGAGGCGGTTATCGCACTTGGTTGTGTACCCATTGCAGAATACGGCACCCCTTCCACCATGGAGATTCCCGATGCTGTTGAGAAGTACCTGCCTTATTTTGACGCAGTGCTTCTGGCAAACCACGGTGCACTTTCCTATTCTGACTCCTTGCTTGCGGCATACCACAAGATGGAATCTCTGGAATTCTACGCAGAGCTTCTCTTTAAGTCCAAGCAGCTGGGTACTCCCATTGAGTTCTCTCAGGAGCAGATTGAAAAGCTCTACGAGATTCGCAGACAGATGGGTCTTCCCGGAAAGCATCCGGCAAACCTCTGCCCCAATGCAAAGAAGGGCGAAATGAGCTGCCATGGTTGTGGCGGTTCCTGTAAGGGTAACTGCGGCGGTCATGACAAGGCGGAGGCATCCGGCGATGTAGTTGCCGAAATTACCAAGAAAGTATTAGCACAGCTGAACAAATAAGAAGGAGCGATGACAATGGATATCAATTCTCAAAATGTAGAACAGATTGTCAGACAGGTTCTCCAGGAAATGAGCGGGATTTCCGCTCCTGCGGCTTCCAAGGCATCAGCAGGTACCATTCCCGCAAAGAGCCGTGCGGCAATGCTGACCGCTCTTGAAAAATATGAGATTAAGGAATTCCCCATTCCCGAGCTGGGCGACGACGACATTCTCGTCAAGGTCGAAGGCTGCGGTGTTTGTGGTACCGATGCTCATGAATTCAAGCGCGACCCCTTCGGTCTGATTCCGGTGGTTCTCGGTCACGAGGGTACCGGCGAGATTGTCAAGATGGGTAAAAATGTAAAGAAGGACAGTGCAGGCAAGCCGCTTAACATTGGCGACAAGGTTGTTACCTGTATGATTTTTGCAGATGACCCCAACATTACCATGTTTGACTTAAACAAGCAGAATGTGGGCGAGGGAGCAGAGGTTTACGGACTTTTGCCGGACGACGACATTCACTTGAATGGATGGTTTGCAGATTATATCGTAATTCGTGGCGGTTCCACCGTCTTTAACGTTAGCGATTTGAATTTGGAAGAAAGAATCCTCATCGAACCCTGTGCGGTTCTGATTCACGCAGTAGAGCGTGCCAAGACCACCGGCATTCTCCGGTTCAACAGCCGGGTTGTTGTTCAGGGTTGCGGACCTATCGGTCTTATCTGTATCGCAATTCTTCGTACCATGGGTATCGAGAACATTGTTGCAGTCGACGGCGAGGAGAAGAGACTTTCCTTTGCAAAAGAGATGGGTGCAACCGGCACCGTGAACTTTAAGGAACACAAGGGCATCGAGGCTTTGGCAGATGCGGTCAAGGATGAATTCGGCGGTTATCTTGCTGATTTTGCATTCCAGTGTACCGGCTCTCCCGTGGCACATGCCAATATCTATAAGTTCATCCGTCAGGGCGGCGGACTTTGCGAATTGGGATTCTTCATCAATGGCGGCGATGCTACCATCAATCCTCACTTCGATATTTGCTCTAAGGAGATTACCACGGTTGGTTCCTGGGTATACACTCTCCGGGATTACGCAACCACCTTTGATTTCCTGAAGCGTGCAAAGGGTATCGGTCTTCCCATGCACAAGCTGATTACCCATAAATATCCTCTGTCTGAGATTAACGAAGCTCATATTACCAATCTCAAGATGGAAGGTTTAAAAATAGCAATCATTAACGAATAAATTTATTTGGAGGTAATGTAAAATGGCACAAGAAGCATTAGGTATGGTAGAAACCAGAGGTCTGGTTGCAGCAGTTGAGGCAGCAGATGCAATGGTTAAGGCGGCAGAGGTTGTTCTCATCGGCACCGAGAAAATCGGTTCCGGTCTGGTAAGCGTTATGGTTCGTGGCGACGTTGGTGCAGTTAAGGCTGCAACCGAGGTTGGCGGAGCTGCTGCTGCAAAGCTGGGCGAGCTGGTAGCGGTACACGTAATCCCCAGACCCCATGGCGATGTAGAAAAGATTCTGCCCAAGTTCTAAGATAGGCGGGTATTCAAATGGAAGAAAAGAAATTAACCGCAAAAAAAGCGACACCTGCGAAGAAGACACCGGCTCCTGCAAAAGTGGCAGAAGCACCCAAAGTAGAAGAAAATAAATTAACAACCAATAAAATCAAGGAGGAAAAAAGAATGGCACAAGAAGCATTAGGTATGATCGAAACCAGAGGTTTGGTAGCTGCAATTGAGGCAGCAGATGCAATGGTAAAGGCTGCAAACGTAGAACTCATCGGCACCGAGAAGATTGGTTCCGGTCTGGTAAGCGTTATGGTTCGTGGCGATGTAGGTGCGGTTAAGTCCGCAGTTGAGGCTGGTGGCAGTGCTGCAACTCGCCTTGGCGAAATCATCGCTACCCATGTAATCCCCAGACCCCATGGCGATGTAGAAAAGATTCTGCCTACCTTAAAATAAGTCTTCCATTAAATCTTTTAACGGAAGGTGAGTTAACATGATAGTAGGTAAGGTCGTTGGCAGCGTAGTTGCCACCCGCAAGAACGAAAACTTGACGGGAAACAAATTTCTGATTGTAGAACCCTACGATAACATGGCAGGCAATGGCCGGATTGTTGCGATTGACAATGTGGGAGCCGGAATCGGCGAGGACGTGTTGGTCGCAACAGGCAGTGCCGCCCGTATCGGCTGTAATGTTGAATCGTCGCCGGTGGATGCCGCCATTGTAGGTATCATTGATGACGCGATTGGACTGGAGTAAGTTATGCAATTAGAAGCTTTAACCAAGATTTTGCAGGAAAACGGCATCGTCGGAGCAGGCGGTGCCGGATTCCCTGCCTATGCCAAGCTGAACAAGCAGGCAGATACAATTATATTAAACTGCGCCGAATGCGAGCCCCTCTTTAAGGTCCACCGGCAGATGCTAAAGCAGTACGCTTTTGAGATTGTCAGCGCACTGTCTATGGTAGCAGATAGCGTGGAGGCAGAGCGGGCGATTGTGGCAATCAAGCCATCCTATAAGGATGCCATCGAGGCGGTCAAGGCGACAATGGCGGCATTTCCCAAGGTGTCGGTAGCCTTTCTTCCGGAGATTTATCCGGCGGGGGACGAGGTTATCTTAACCTATGAGGTAACCGGACGGGAAATCAAGCCGGGGAATATCCCCATTACGGTTGGTGTTACGGTTTTCAATGTGGAAACCATGCTGAACATCTATCGTGCCGTCCATGAAGCCCAGGGCGTAACCCATAAGTACGTTATGGTGGCAGGCGAGGTTGCAAACCCGGCAGTTCTTAAAATTCCTTTGGGAATGACCTATGGGGAAGCGGTAGAACTGTGCGGCGGTGCGAAAATCGAAGACCCGGCATATTTGATTGGCGGGCCCATGACGGGGAGCATTGGTTCCCCCAGTGGTACAGTTACGAAAACAACCAATGCGGTCATTTTATTGCCGCAGGATCATTATATTGTGCAACGGAAAACGGTAAAAGCCAATATCGGCATGAAGCGTGCCATGAGTGCATGCTGCAGCTGCCGGATGTGTACCGACCTGTGTTCCCGGAACCTGATGGGACACCCCATCAATCCCCAGGCATTCATGCACGGGATTTCCAACAACCAGGTCTTTGAGGAAAAACCGTTTTTGGATACCTTTTATTGTTCCCAGTGCGGACTTTGCGAGATGTACTCCTGTATGCAGGGGCTATCCCCCGCAACCTTAATTGGAGAGTACCGCACCGGTCTTCGTGCGATGGGAGTTCTGCCTGATAAGGAAAAGGCAGAGTTCTCCGGCATTTCGGACAAACGGGAATATCGTAAGGTGCCGGTTTCCAGATTGGTAAGACGTCTGGGTCTTTCCAGGTATAACGTGGCGGCACCTATTTCCGATCAGGAATTTACGGCGAAACGACTGACCATATCCCTTCAGCAGAACATCGGTGCCCCCTCGGTACCGGTTGTGAAAAAGGGCGATAAGGTAACGGCAGGAATGCTGATTGCCAACCCTCCCGAGGGGAAATTGGGCGTGGGATTGCACGCACCTATGGATGGTAAGGTCGCAGAGCTGAATGACAAAGTGATTATTATCGAAAAGACTAGGAAGTGAGAACTATGGCAAATGCAATCGGCATGGTGGAATACACCACCGTATCTACCGGAGTTCAGGCGGCAGATACTATGGTCAAGACCTCTGCAGTGGAGCTAATCGAAGCCCAGGTGGTCTGCCCCGGTAAGTATATTGTGATTGTTTCAGGACAGCTCAGTGCCATCCGTGCAGCAGTGGATGCTGCAAAGGTTCAGTATGGCGATAAGCTGGTTGATAGTTTTGTTCTGGGTAACGTCCACGAGGGAGTCTTCCCCGCCATCTATGCGACAGTGGATGTGGAAAACCCCAGAGCGCTGGGCGTGGTGGAAACCTACTCCGGTGCCTCCGCCATTGTGGCTGCCGATGCGGCAGCAAAGACCGCAGATGTAACCCTGGTGGAGCTTCGTATCTGTCGTGGTATGTGCGGAAAGTCCTACCTGTTTATGACCGGCGAGGTTGCTGCTATTCAGGCGGCAGTGGACAACGCCAAGGCGGCGGCGGGCGACAAGGGAATGCTGCTTGATTACTCCATTACCCCCAACCCCGACCCCAAGCTTTGGGAAAAGATTCTGTAAGTTAAGGTTCCTATTACATAAAGAAAGGCTGTTGATACTCTATGAAACTGGATGAAAAACAGATTAGCGAAATTATCAAGAACGTGTTGGCAAGTGCCGCAGCAGAAAATAGTGTGGTAGAGGATGCCCGGTCTTATAAGGGTGTTTTCGACAGTATGGCCGAAGCTCTGGAAGCTGTAAATAAGGCTTACAAGCAGTACCGTTCCTATACTGTAGAGCAGCGGGAACAAATGATTGCTAAAATCCGTGAGCTGACCCTCAATGAGGCGGAGGAAATGGCAAAGCTGGGTGTTGCCGAGACCGGCATGGGCAGAGTTGCTGATAAGATTATCAAGCATCAGCTGGTTGCCAACAAGACCCCGGGTACCGAGGATTTATCTCCCTCTGTTATGACTGGCGATAGCGGTCTTACTTTGATTGAGATGGCACCCTTTGGTGTTATTGGAAGTATCACGCCTTCTACCAACCCCAGTGAGACGGTAATCTGTAACTCCATCGGTATGATTGCCGGTGGTAATGCGGTGGTGTTCAATCCCCACCCCAACGCTTGTAAGACTGCCAACTATGCAGTGGATTTGGTAAACCGTGCGATTTTAGAGGCAGGCGGTCCTGAAAACTTAGTTGTTTCGGTTTATAAGCCTACCATGGATTCCTCCAAGGAGATGATGCAGTCCCCCATCGTTCGGATGCTGGTTGCAACCGGTGGCCCCGGTGTAGTGCGGGCACTTCTCTCCTCCGGAAAGAAGGCAATCGGTG
Source organism: Ructibacterium sp. (assembly GCA_045606185.1). Lineage (GTDB taxonomy): Bacteria > Bacillota > Clostridia > Monoglobales > Monoglobaceae > Ructibacterium. The sequence continues at coordinate 1,521 of JAZURN010000001.1, read as the reverse complement.
CCGGTGCAGGTAATCCTCCGGTTATCGTAGACGAAACCGCAGACATCAAGAAGGCGGCACGGGACATTGTTGCCGGTGCAAGCTTTGATAATAACCTTCCCTGTATTGCAGAGAAAGAGTGCTTTGCCGTAGACTCCATTGCAAGCGAATTGATTGCGGGAATGCAGGAGGCAGGTGCTTACCTCATCAAGGGCGAGCAGATTGACAAGCTGGTCAAGATTGCCTTGGTTGAAAAAGATGGCAAGTACGACATCAATAAAAAGTGGGTTGGCAAGGATGCCGGCAAGTTCTTAAAGGAGCTGGGCATCGACTCCGACGCACGGCTGATTATCTGTGAAACCGAAAACCTCCACCCCTTTGTTCAGGTGGAAATGATGATGCCTATCTTAGCAATCGTTCGGGTTCCCGATGTGGATGATGCCATCGAAAAGGCAGTTGCAGCAGAGCATGGTAACCGCCACTCTGCCCACATCCACTCCAAGAACATTGACACACTGACCAAGTTTGCCCGTGCGGTAGAAACCACCATTTTTGTCAAGAATGCACCCTCTTATGCGGGTATCGGCGCAGGCGGCGAGGGATATACCACCTTTACCATCGCAGGTCCTACCGGCGAGGGTCTGACCGCAGCACATTCCTTTACCAGACAGCGCCGTTGCGTCATGGTAGATGGTCTGCATATTGTATAAGCGAAACTGAAAGACAAACGGAGGAAACGTTATGAACGCATTGGGAATGCTTGAGGTATATAGCTTCACAACCGCAGTTTGTGCGGCAGATATTGCGGCAAAGGCGGCAGATGTTAAAGTCATTGCCTTTGACAGAACCAGACCGGGCAGCGAGAATGTTCCGGCACCTCTGGTTATGCAGCTGAAGGTAGAGGGGGATAACGCCTCTGTCAAGGCTGCAATCGAGGCAGGAACTGCCTATGCCAAGGACGAGGGTATGTACATTGCAGACTGGGTCATTTCCCGTCCCGGTCAGGATATGGAGAAGATGGCATATCTTCTGGATATGAACAAGGATAAGTATAACAAAAAGCTCCCCAAGAGCTTTTACGGTACTGACATGGAGGCTCCTGATGTGGATTTCTCCATCGGTTTGTTGGAGGTTTCGGGTCTGGTTGCAGCCATTACCGGGTTGGATGCCATGGTAAAGGCAGCAGATGTCAGCCTGATTCATTCCGAAAAGCGTCTGGGCGGTCGTCTGGTTACCCTGATTGTTAAGGGTAAGGTGTCTGCAGTGAAAGCGGCGGTGGAAGCCGGCGTGGCAGCGGCAGCTCCGCTGGGTAAGATTCACGGCAACGCTGTGATTGCCAACCCCCATGGCGAGATTATGAAGTTCTTTGACTACGAAAACCTGTAAAGGTGGGAATTCCATGAATCAGTTAAATATCATTGAAGATGCAGTTAGAAAAGTTGTAAAGGAAATGAATGTTACTGTCTCGGGCGATACCAAGGAAGATTATGTAAAGATTGGTGTTTCCCAGCGGCATATCCACCTTTCCCGGGAGGATTTGGA